>JBEIGD010000008.1:0-110024 GCA_040382075.1 Opitutaceae bacterium | reverse complement strand
CGCCTCGTTGAACGGTCTCCCCGAGCGCGATTTCAGGAAGCGTGAGGCGGTTAGGCAAACTGGGTGGCGATCAAGGTACCCGCATGTCTCCCCGAGCGCGATTTCAGGAAGCGTGAGGCGGCAAGCCATCGATGACCAGTTGCCCCGTCTCCTGCCTGTCTCCCCGAGCGCGATTTCAGGAAGCGTGAGGCGGTTCTTGCATTGAAAAAGCTGATACGTGCCGTTGTCGTCTCCCCGAGCGCGATTTCAGGAAGCGTGAGGCGGTGGAAAGACCCGGTCATCGAGATGCAGCGCACAGTCTCCCCGAGCGCGATTTCAGGAAGCGTGAGGCGGCGGCCATGCGCTTCCTTTGACCTGTCCGACCCGGGTCTCCCCGAGCGCGATTTCAGGAAGCGTGAGGCGGTCCCCACGTCCAGAGCGTACCGTCAGTCTTGACCGCTGCCGTCTCCCCGAGCGCGATTTCAGGAAGCGTGAGGCGGTGAAAATACTGCGGGGGCGGCCTTCACCATCTCGTTTCCCCGAGCGCGATTTCAGGAAGCGTGAGGCGGAGCACGAAGGACAGCCCCTGACCGCGCAACTCCGCGGTCTCCCCGAGCGCGATTTCAGGAAGCGTGAGGCGGGGACCCCGGGCCGAGGAGTGGAGGCCATTCCCGGACACTACCCAGATCAGCGCCCGTCAGGCTCAACGTCGCCCCGCTCACTCGAGCGGGGCGCGGATTGAAACCACTCCGCAATCGCTGCGAGTTGCTCGGCAGGCAGTCGCCCCGCTGACAGCGCCGCGCGGCGCTCCCAACTCGAGCCCATCAAAAAAACCGCCCTGACGCTGCAAAACCATCTGTTCGGTCTGCTCAACTACTTCGTTCATCCCATCACCAACGCCCTCTCCGAGGGGTTCAATTCGAAGATCCAGGCGATCAAGGCCGACGCCCGCAGCTTCCGCCGCTTCGAAAACTATCGCTATCGCATCCTCTTTCACTGTGGAAAACTCGATCTACGTCCGGCTATCCTGTGATTTAACCCACTGACATCTCCTAAGAACCAAATTTTCTGGCGCGGGTGGCCACAGGGCTCTGTTCACAAGCCGGCGGTCAGATCGTGTAGATCTTGTGCAATCACGTCGGATTGCTGGAGACGGGGGCGAAGGTCCGAGGGTATCTCGGGGGAGATGGCGACGAACTCACGACGCCAATCGCGGAAGCGACCGTGCGAATGGATGAAGGCCTCGGCGCCTGTGCGGAGGGCGGCGAGGGATTCAAAGAGTTTATCCGGATTGCGGCGGCAGGTGCCGAAGCGGATGCGGCGTTCCGATTCAGAAACGGCGACGAGGTCGATTTCGACATCTCCGCGATCCCAATAACCGCGAATGCGTTCGCTCAGTGGGAATTCACCGAGTCCGAGGCGACTGCGTTCCTCGTAGAGTTGACCGGCCAAGGATTCGAGGGCGAAGCCTTCGACGTTGGCGAGGCGTTCGTCAGCTTGAGTGATGAGTTCTTCCAGAGGGCGGAAGGCAGTGGCGGAAACGGGGCGCTGAAGAGCGGAGAGCCAAGCGCGGAGAAAATTGTCGCGGATGTAGTAGCGACCACTGCGGGCTTTGGCGGGTGCGAAGATGGGGAGCTTACGCTCAATCATCCGGTAGCGCTCCGTGAGAATCTTGAGGTAGCCACCCGCTTGCTTGGCCTCCCCTCCCCGCGAGACTTGGGCGATGGCGGCCTCAATCTCGGCATTCGTGCAGCCTGGATTCTTGGCAAGGTGCTGGAGCACCATGTCGTAGCGACCGCGAAGTTCGCGGAGGAACCAATTGTCGGCCTCGCCGCGTAGGGGTGAAGAGCTGGCGAAGAAAAGGCGGTGCAAAAGTTCACGCCGGTCGGCGCCGAGAACTCCCTGCTCGAAGGCGTCGCGGTAGAACTTGGGCACGCCCTCAAAGAGGTTCCAGAGGAAGAGGAGGCGTTGCGGGGCGGTGTCGGCGTGGGCCCGGAGAATTTCGAGGATGGAGGCGATGTCGAGGTGTCCAAGATCGAGCCGGTCGGTGGCGCGATTGAAGAGCGGTGCGTCGCGGTCTTCCAGCAGGGCTGTCATCTCCGCGTGGAGGGAGCCGAGAACGATGAGCCCACCGGTGATCTCGGAGGCACGGGCCGCGAGGCGATCGACTTCGGCCTGAAGCAGGGAGCAGAAATCGCCGAGGGGTTTGCGATGGAAGTATTGGAACTCGTCGATGGCCACGATGTGGCCGGTCTCGGCAAGGCGTCCGACCAGCTTGGCGAGTTCACCTAGGTCGGAAACGCGTTCGGGACGGCCGAAGGTTTCGAGGTAGCCGTTGCATGCGGCCACGACTCCGACGGGATCGGAGTCAGGAATCTGAAGGTAAAGGGTGCGGGCCCGTTGGTCCGCGTTCAGGGCCTCTTGGATCAGGGTGGTCTTGCCAATCCGCCTACGTCCGGAGATTTGAAGAAAGAACCAGCGACGGCGGGCGAGAATCGCCTGCAATTGGCTCAATTCAGTGCGGCGGCCGTAGAAACTCCAAGGGGTAGCCATGACGATGAGACCATTAAGGTAAAAGTTTTTACCCAAGGCAACAGTCGTTTGCTAAACGCTGATGAGTAATTGAATAAGATTATTCTTAGATTGCATCTTGCTGGTCGCAATCAAGCGCCGGGACCTTCGTGGAGGACGAGCCAGGTCACGAGTTCAAACTCAGTGTCGTTGGTGGTGGGTTGCTCATCTGCAACCGGCAGAATGAACTGAGGTGGACCCCGATCGTTAGACAGCGGATCGGGTAAGCTAAGTTGAGATAGAGGAGGGGGCGCACCCGTAACGAGCCCCGTTTTTTCCCGGCCTCGGCCGCGGGTTTGGCGAGCAGACCGCGCTCTTCGGAGCGCGGTCCCGTTGAAGCGCTTCGGCCCGCTGCTCCCGGAGAGCCTTTGCCGCATCAGGACGTGGTGGCGGAGTCAGGGCGGGCGGGGGTCTGCGCCTGCGCTTGGGCGGCGGCGTAGGGGTTGGGGGGCGGGGGCGGCATGGGATCGGCCTGCGTCTCGCTGAAGAGCTGGATGTAGGGCTGGTAGCGGAGTAAGCGTCCGGCCCGCGTCCTACGTCTGATGCATTGCTGCTAACGACTTCGATGTCGCAATGGTAACCATTGCTACATCGCAATGGTGACCAATGAGGCAATGGGACTAGGCAGACGCTGGCTGCCAGCGGGCGGGAGTGATCTGGCGCAGGTCGTCCTGATTGGTCATGCGGGGCAGCCGGGTCAGGAGGTCGCGCAGGTAGGCGAGCGGGTCCTTGCCGTGGCGCTGGCAGGAGACGATCAGCGAGTAGAGGATGGCGGAACGCTGGCCGACGTCGGGATGCCCGATAAACAGCCAGTTCTTCTTGCCGATGCAGCAAGCTTCCGCCGCTTCGAAAACAATCGCTATCGCATCCTCTTTCGCTGTGGAAAACTCGATCTACGTCCGGCTATCCCGTGATTTCACCCACTGAGATCTCCGAAGAACCAAGTTTTTTGGCGCGGGTGGCCACACCTCCCAGATCGAGGCCGAGACCAACCTCGCCGCCTTCTTCCGCTTCGACAACGAACGCCGACCGCACAGCTCCCTCGGCCGCGATGCCACGCCGATGGAAGTCTACCGCCGCGACCTTCAAGTCGCCCTCAGCGCTTGAAACCCATGCGCTCATCCTTCAACAACCCAGTCGGGGCGGGTGAGGAGCAAAGCTCCTCCCCCTGCGCCCCCTCCTCTATCTTAACTTATTTTACCCGATCCGCTGTCTAACGATCGGGGTCCACCGCATCGGAGACCCAGCTCGCCACCGCCCGCAGCAACGCCGAAGCGCTCCTCACCGCCGCCGTCACCGAACTCACCAAATCATAAGTCCATGCCTGCGCTCAACGAAACCGCTCCGCCGCTCAATCATGTCTTCGTGGACTTTGAGAACGTGCATGAGATCGATGCCTCTGTGATTGGGGAGAAGTCGGTGACCTTCACGCTGCTGCTCGGAGCGAAACAGACCAAGCTGGATGCCGGTCTGGTCGAGAAACTGATGGCCCATGCCGCCTCTGTTCAGCTCATTCGTTTGACATCTTCCGGCAAGAACGCCCTCGACTTTACGCTGGCCTACTACGTGGGCCGAACGGTGAGCTTCGACCCTGCTGCCTACATCCACATCGTTTCCAAAGACGCGGGGTTTGACCCGCTGATCGAGCACTTGCGGAGCAGGCATATTCGCGCTCACCGGCACGACAGTTTCGCCACGCTGAAATTCTCCGGCACCGCCAAGTTAGCAACCGTGCCGTTGGTGAAAGCAGAACCTGCCGGCCCGGAGGAGACCCTCAATCGAGTGTTGGGGCACCTACGGAAGAACGTCGCCAATCGACCAAAATTGAAGAAGACCCTGCTCAGCCACTTGAAGTCTCAGTTGGGCAAAGACGCCACCGACGCAGATGCCGCTAGCTTGCTGGAAAAGCTCCAAAAGTTCGGGCACGTCAGCATCGGTGCCAAGGATGCAGTGGCTTACCACGTTTAGCATCGCTGAAAACGAACCATGCCGAATCGTGGCGAAAGTGGCCGAACGAATATCTTTATCGAGGCGTTGGCAATCTAGCCCTTCGAACGCCTTGAAGCGTGCGCGAAAGAGATCAAGGCCCCTCACCCTTTTACGGATGGCAATGGTCGCATCTCCCGTCTCGGCATGAACGCGGAGCTAGAACACGCCGACCGCGCCCGCCTGATCCTCCCCACCGCCTTTCGCTCCGATTACCTCAGCGTGTTGGAGGCGCTCACCACAAACCGGAATTCCGAGCCCTACATTGTTTTCTGCCATAAGCTGATCGAGCAGAATAGTCGCATGGTCTTCTCCACCTTTGCCGCCGCCCACGACCACTTCCGCCAGACCGGCGCGCTCAACGATACCCTCAATAACTTCGGAGGTGTTGTATCACTTTTACGGGAGGCTGCTCCCTGATTCTTGTGTCCGTCTTCACCCCCTGAGGCGCTGAATCTCGCCGGTGATCTGCACCGGGGGCGCGGGCGGCAAGGGAGCGGGAATAAAGGCCCGGTAGCCGGTAGGCTGTCGGATGTAGCGACCAGCGCGGGCGGCGGAGTCGGCGGCGGGTGTGGGAGCCGGGTCGAGCATGAGAGATTGTTTAATATGAGCGGGAGTCTTTGACCAAATTAAACGTAGAAATAACCAAGGAGTCATTTTTGGACCTTGTTAAATCTAAAACGAGCAATTGCTCCATCGGGCGGTCTGCTAAAGCAAAATCGGATAGCAAGTGCAGTTGGATGGCAGCAAGACGGAATTCCAACGGGCAAATGGGCGAGGTTTAGCTCCACGTGGCGGCTGATCTGCCGGACCTTGGCGGCGCTGACGCGAAGTGTGGCGATGTCGGCGGCGAGGTCCTTCGCCGGGTTTGCTGGAATGCAAAAGGACAAAACTTTCCTCGCGGGGCGATGGATTCGTCCGCCGAGCGTGTGATACGCTGCGGTCCGTCAGGGTGGCTGTCCCTGACACCCCTCATCCCCACCCACAACCCGTCCCCGGCCTTGGCCTTGGGGGACTCTGCGCAGGCTTTTCACCATGACATCGTTGCAGAACGTAAGTCCCCGCCTTGTCCAGGGGCTCTTCGCGGGCCTCCTGGCCCTCTTCTTCGTTTCCTTCGCGAGCGCGCAGGTTGCAGCCACCGGCACGGTGACCGGGCGGGTGTTCAATCCCGCCACGAGCGAGTACGTCCGCAACGCGGAAATCCGCGTGGTGGGCTCCGATGTCTCCGGCGTCAGCGGTGCGGGAGGCGCCTTCCGCCTCACCGGCGTGCCGGCCGGCCCCGGCGAGATGGTGGTGACGTATGTCGGGCTCCCCGAGACGCGCTCCCCGTTCGTCGTTGCCGCCGGGCAGACCGTGACGGTCGAAATCGAGTTGGCTCCGGCGAAGGCGGGGTCGGTCACGCGCGACGGTACCGTCGCGTTGTCGGCCTATGTGGTCTCCGCCGAAGTCGAAGGCAACGCCAAGGCCCTGATGGAGCAGCGCAATTCGATGGATCTGGGGCGCTCCATCGCCTCCGATGTGTTCGGCGACGTGACCGAGGGCAACGTCGGCGAGTTCCTCAAGTATCTTCCCGGAATCGAGATGGAGTATGTCGAGGCGGACACCCGCGGCCCGCGTCTGGGTGGTCTGAATCCGGAATACACCGGTGTCTCCATCGACGGCATGAAGTCGGCGAGTGCCGACGGTTTCATGCAGTACGGCGGCACGGAAAACGGATCCACCGGTGGCGGCGGGCGATCCTTCAGCTTCGAGCAGGTCTCGATCAACTCCATCGAATCGATCGAGATCTCACGGGTGACGCCGGCCAATCTCGACGCCGATGCGCCGGCGGGTACGATCAATCTCAAGCCCAAGCGGGCGTTCGACCGTCGCGGCCGGCTGATTCGCTGGGCCCTCAGCACGGGCTTCAACTCGGAGGAGCTCACGCTCGGCCGCACGCCGGGTCCCGGCGACGAAGGCGTCTCGCGCAAGTACAAGCCGACCGCCAGCTTCAGTTTCGCGGACTCCTTCCTGAACAACCGCCTCGGCATTCTCCTCGGTTACAGTGTCTCCAACCTCTACAACGAGCAGTATCGCGTGCAGCACGCCTACCAGCGCACGCCGTCGGCCGCCGATCCGCGTCCGCAGGTGCTCACTGAAATCACGTTCAAGGACGGCCCCAAGTGGACCAATCGCACCACGTACACCGGCACCGTCGACTTCAAGGCCACGAACGATCTCGTCTTCTCGCTCAACCTGATCCTCAACGACTACGAGGCGAAGTTCTGGAATCGCAACGTGGCCTTCCGGGCCTCCGCCAACACGACCAGCGCGACCAACGGGCGCGCGGTCGCGGGCGGAGATGGACTGACGACGTTCTCCACCAACTCGACGTCGACGGCATCGGCCAGCAATCGCTTCGTCTCCACCTCGGGCGGCACGGTGACCAAGACGACCGATGGCTACAACATCAGCCCCAAGATGGAGTGGCGCATCGGCAGCCTGCTCGTCGAAGGTCGGCTCTCGACGTCCAAATCGGTCAATGACTACGGCACTCTCCGGGACGGTCGCGCCGGCTTCGGTCTCTCCGACAGTCTGACCAACGTGCAGTTCCGGGCGACCCGGTCGGACCCGCTGTCGGGCGACTGGAACATCGTGCAAACCGGGGGAGCGGACTGGGCGAACCTCGCCAGCTACAAGAACCCCGCCATCAACGATGACGTCCGTTCGGTCATCGACGAGGTGAACATCGCCGCGCTCGACTTCACCTACTCCACCCGCGTGAAGACGGCGCCGCTACTCCTGCGCTGGGGTGCCAAGATGCGCGAGCAGATCACCGACTCCGACCGCGCGGCGATGGTGCAGCGCTGGAACTACATCGGCCCGGGAGGCGGGACGACGGGCGACTGGTCGGGGCACCCCGGAGACTTCGTGTTCGATCCCGGTGCGCTCGGCCCCAAGGCCACTTCCATCAGCGGCGGAGCCTTTCCCCCCTTCGCGAACACCGCTTCGCTCGGCCGGTTGTTCCGCGCGAATCCGGGGCAGTTTGTTTCCAGCTTCACCCCGGAGCAGTATTACGATGCCACCTACGCCACGGTCAGGCGGTTCACGGAGGAGATTCCGTCCGCCTACCTCATGGCCCAGACGCGCCTAGGCCGCTTCACCCTGCAGGGCGGCCTGCGCTGGGAAGGGACCGAGACGACCTCGAACGAGTTCAGTCCGCGGAAGCCGTCCGAGGTCATTGCCGCCGGCTACACGCTCAACGCGAGCGGCCGCGCCACGACGGTGGCCGGGCTGGACTACCAGTTCGCGTCCAAGCCGAAGGTTGATCGCAAGGGTAAGTACGACCGGCTCTTCCCCAGCGTCTCGATGAAGTACCGCTTCAGCGACCGCCTGATCGCCGACCTCGGGGCCGGGCATACGATCCGTCGCCCCGAGGTGACGCGGCTCGTCGGCCTCTACACGATCAACGAGGTCGCGGAGATCATCACCACCGCCAATCCGAATCTCCTCCCGGAGTTCGCGGACCGGGTCGCTGGCAGTCTCTCGTACTATTTTGGCGGAACCAACAACCTCACGCTCACCGCCGCCGACACGAGGATCAAGAACCTCTTCATCGACGATGAATTCACCGCGGAGGAGTTCGGCATCACCGACCCATCGCTCTCATCCTACACGGTTCGCTCCTTCAGCAACAGCGCTGACGCCGTGCGCTTCCGGAGCCTTGAGCTGGCCTATCGGCAGACCCTGCGCTTCCTGCCGGGGGCCCTGCGGGACACGTCCGTCTTCGTGAACTACACCCGCACCTACGCCACCAAGCGGCGCGGCGGGGTCACCCCGCACGTTATCTCGAGCGGCTTTGACTGGCGGTACCGCCGGGTCGGCTTGGGTCTGAAGGGCGTCTGGTCTGACGACGCCCCCTGGACCTCGATCGAGGGGCGGTACCGGCCGGCGGTGCTGAAGCTCGACGGCAACATCGACGTTCGCATTTCGAACTGGGTCACCGCGTTTGTTCAGGTCCGAAACCTCACCAACGAGGACCATGTGATCGTCGAGGAGATCGGCGGCAACGTGCCGGTGGTCTGGCGCCGGGAGAACTACGGCGCGAATTACGTGATCGGCGTCCGCGGGCAGTTCTAGGCGGCTGGTTGGGCCGCCGGGCCCCGCTGTCCCGCTCGGCGGTTCGGCGGTCGCGGCTTGGCGGCGGCCTTACCGGCGCCGCCGCCCGCTGTGTAACGGGGAGACTACCGCTTTGCGCGCAGGTGCGGACGCACCTGCGGATTGACCACGTTGGCGGCCCAGCCGTCGGTGTACCAGTTCCGGACGGTGGTGCAGACTTCCTCGCGGACCGCCTGCCAGCTCTCCTCGGAGTAGGCGGCGGTGTGGGGCGTGAGCACGACCTGCTCCATCCGCTGCAGCGGGTGGTCGCGCGGCAGGGGTTCCTGCTCGAACACGTCGAGACCGGCACCCGCGAGGTGGCCGCTCGCGAGCGCCTCGACCAGCGCGGCCTCGTCCACGACGGGACCGCGGCTGAGGTTGAGCAGGATCGCGCCGCGGCGCATCTGCGCGAGGCGGGCGGCGTTCATCAGGTGGTGGGTGGAGTCGTTGAGGGGGACGTGCAGCGAGACGTAGTCGGACTCGCCGAGGACTTCCGCGAAGGACCGCGGCTCGATGCCCTGCGCGCGCAGGCGCTCCGGGTCCACCGCCGGGTCGAACGCGACCACCCGCAGGCCGAGCCCGCGGGCCCGCCACGCCGTGGCGGCGCCGATCCGGCCGACGCCGACCAGCCCGAGGGTGCGTCCCTTGAGGCGGTGGATCGGACGGCCGACGGGGCTGGTCCATTCGCCCTCCCGCATCCGGAGGTGGAACCACGAAATCTGCCGGGCGCAGTCATGCAGCAGGGCAATCGCGTGCTCGGCGACGTCCTCGACCGCGTAGTTCGGCGTGTTGGCCACCGCGATGCCGTGCGCCGTCGCGGCCGCGACGTCGATCATGTCGTAGCCAATTCCCCAACGAATAATCAGCCGCACGCGGGGCAGCGCGGTCATCACCGCGGGCGTCAGGATCTTCTTCCACGAGAGCAGCAGGATCTCGGCGTCGCCCGCCTGCGCGATGACGTCCTCCGGGGTGTCACAATTGCCGATGACCATCTTGCTGCCGAGCGCGGCGATCGTCGCCTGCTCGTAGGTGTAGGGGGCGAGGGTGTGGGTGGGGTCGACTTGGAAGACGGGGGGATGCATGGTGGCGATCGGCAGGGTGGTGTTGCGGAGTGGAGGGAAAAGACGGTGGAACGCGGGCGTGGTCTTAGGCGGAGGGAGCGGGGTCGCGCAACCAGCGGTCGAACCAGCGATCGACGGCCCGGGCCCGGGCCAGCCGGCGACTGGGGCGGCCGACAAGATTCATGAGGTGGCCCTCTCCGGGGATCCGCACCAACTCGACCGGGCAACCGGTCGCGGCGACCGCGGCGGCCATGTCCTCGCTCTGCGCGATTGGGCAGATGCGGTCATCCTCGGCGTGGACCAACAGCAGCGGGGTGCGGATCCGCGGGCCCAGCCGCGCGGTGGAGAGCGCCTCGTAGCGCTCCGGCTGCTCCGTGGGCGAGCCGCCCATCTCCCACTCCCAGAAGACCGGGTTGTTCCCGTCGCGGTGGCACGTCGCGAGATCGCTGACCGCATTCTCGCTGACGGCCGCGCGGAAGCGGTGGCTTCGGCTGGCGAGGAGGTGGGTCATCAGCCCGCCGTAGCTCACCCCCGTCACCGCAACCCGCTCGCGATCCACGGCGGGGTGCTGGAGGGCGCGGTCGACCATTTCGATCACATCCGCGTAGTCCCGCTCGCCCCACGCCTCGCGGATCTGCGTCGCGAACGCCTCGCCGTAGCCCTGGCTGCCGCGGGGATTGCCGAGAAGAACGGCGTAGCCGCGGGCGGCGAGGCGCTGGAACTCGAAGCAGAAGCGATGTCCGATCGCGTAGTGCGGTCCGCCGTGCACGTGCACGATCAGGGGATACGGGTTGCTCCCCGCGCCGGGTGGGGGAAGCATGAGCCACGCCTCCAGCGGGACGCCGTCCGAAGCGACGAGAGGCAGCGGCTCAAGGCAGCTGAGCTGCCGCGACCGCCGCCACGCGTGGTTGAACGTCGTGAGGACGTACTCGCGACCCCCGTCCAAGCCGATGGCGATGGCCTCGCCTGGATCGGCCGCGTCCGACACCACGGCCACGATCCGGCGCGCCTCGGGTGCCGCGGAGAAGGCGAGGCAACTCCGTGCTCCCGCGAGCACGGCGCGGACGCGCTGGTCGCGGCCGATCCACGCGAGCCGACTCGTACCGCCCTCCGCATGGATGAAGTAAATCCGGTCTTCGCCGTCCACCGTCAGCCACGCCAGCGGGGGCGTGGCGAGCCCGCGGGCGTCGTCGGAGCGCGTGGTCAAGCCGATCGAACGGTCGAAGCCCGCTGAAAGATGGACCGGTGAGGCCTCGGGAGTGAGTTCGATGGTAAAGATGCCCTGGTTCACGCCCTGAGCCGGACCGCAGCCGTGACCGATCCACGCCAGCGCTCGGCCGTCCGGCGAACTGACCAAGGCACTCACGGGTCCCCGTAGGTCGGCGAGATGAGAGCCATGGTCCGCGAGGGTCGTCCGCCAGAGTTGGCACCGTCCCTCACGTTCCGGCGCGGTGCTCCACACGAGCCCGCTCCCGTCGGCGAGCCAACAGAATGTGGCCACTGAAGCTGCGGCGGCCACTCCGGACTCGCCGCCGTCGGCGCTGACCCAGTGGAGCTGTCCGCTGGAGAGGAAGGCGATCCGCGTTCCATCGGGGGACCAGCGGGGATGCCGGCAGTCCGGCAGGGGTGGGGTGAGCGGCCGCACCGTGTCGCGAACCGTCTCCCGGCAGAGGAGGCGCACCGCGGCGGAGTCCAACTCCGTCGCGATGAAGGTGAGGCGCCCACCGTCGGGGGACCACGCAGGGCTGTGCCCGGCATGGACCCATGCCTCGGTCACCACCTCACGGTGCACTTCATCGCGGTCGCGGTCGAGGGAGACGACCGTGCACGCGAAGGCCCGGCCGTCGCTCGAAACGCAGGGTTCGTCGACCCAGCGCAGGACGAACAGGTCTTCCAGATCCAGCAGCGGACGGGACTCCGCCGAGGGCGCGGGGTGCGGGAGCGGAGGGGGCATGCCGGCGCAGGGGTTTCCGATTCGGTCGGTGGACGATCGATGCGAAGATCGGGTGGGCGAGGGGCTCGGCCGGTGATCCACGGGTGGGAGGACCTTCCCGTGGAGGCCCCTCCGGGTCCAGTCGGATCGGCGGCGGCGGTTGCGGCGGTGCCGGGCAGTCCTTTTGCCCCGCGACGGTGGGGCGACCTCGTCCTAGGCGACCGGCGGCCGTTTACGCTCCATCGTAAGTGAAGAGCACGGTCGCGGGCCGATCGGGAGACCGCAGCAAGGCGTAGCCGTCCGGAGCCGCCGCGATCGGCACGTGGGCGGGCGCGAGGCCGTCCAGGGAAACGGCGCCGTCTGCCAGCAACCGCAGGAAAAGTTGTTGCTGCCGGTTCTCGGTCCAGCGCGTGTAGCCGGCGTTGAAGTCGATCCCGCCCTCCTCGTACGCGGTGTCGTAGCGACCGGGGCCGTACGCGATGGAAGGCACGAGGGTGACCTCGCGAGCGTACATCCGTCCGCGGGTGATGTTCATGCCGAAGGCGCCGACGCCCACCACGCGGGCCCGCGCCCGGCAGAGGTCAAAGGCGGTGTTCAGCGGGTCGCTCGACTTGGTGGCGAGGTACAGGACGACGGCGTCGGCGCCGAAACCATCGGTCATTTCAAGGACGGTGGCGACGGGGTCGGTCTGCGACGGGTTGATCGCGCGCGTGGCGCCGACCTTCCGGGCCTGTTCGACGCGGCGATCGTCGATGTCGAGTCCGAGCACGTACAGTCCCGCGCTGCGGGCGATCTGGGTGCCGAGGAGGCCGAGCAGGCCGAGTCCGTACACCACGATGGTCTCGCCGAACGCGCACTCGGCCCGTCGGATGCCGGTCATGGCGCTGCAGCCCAGCGTGACGAAGGCGGCGTGCTCGAGGGGGAGGGCATCGGGCACCTTGGCGACCAAGTTCCGGGGCACGGCGACTCGCTCGGCGTGGACGGCACACTGATTGCCTGAGCAGGCGACGCGGTCGCCGACCTGGATGTCCGTGACCTCGCGGGACACGGCGATGACCCGGCCGGAGAGGCTGTAGCCTAGCGTAGCGGTGCCGGGGCGCTGGGGGCGCGGCTCAGGGAACCCCCAGTCGACGCCCCTCTTGCGAAGCTGGGCGCGCCGCCCCGGGCGCGGGTTGGGATAGGTGTCCTCGCCGAGGGTTTCGGGATTCGCCGAGGTATCGATGATCTTGAGCTCGGTGCCGCTGCTCACGGCCGAGAATGCGGTTTGCACCAGCACTTCTCCGGGTCGCAATTCGGGCTCAGGGATATCGAGCACCATGGGCTTTCCTTCGATGGCAAAGATTCGTTTCATGGGAGAAAAGTTTCAGGTCGGTTTAAGTTGGCGAGGGTCCAGTAGAATTGACGGTCGGGAAAGCCACTCGGGCTATTCGGACTCAGAGTCAGGCGGATTGCGCGAGCGCTTCCGCTAACCGTGGTTGCGGAGGGCGTCTTCCGGCGGCATGGCAGGCGATGGAACAAGGCCTCTGCGCGGGTTGAGGCCATGGGAGATCGGAGATGCGCGGCCAATCTTGGTTCCGCCGCATTCTGCGCTTGCCTCCCTGTGGCTTCGCGGGGCCGAATGAGGTGTTTGCGAGTTTGCCAAAACGTGCCGGAGGGGTTCCTTCCGCTGCGTCGCCCGGTCCCCCCCCTTTCTTCCCAAATCATGTCCAACGACACCCCCTCGTCTGTCTCCAGTCGTGAGCACACCGCAGCGTTCCTCCTGCTGCGTCTTTTCCTCGGGCTCCGCGCCCTGCTCGCGGGCATCGAGAAATTCGAATCGGGCGGCAACTACTCGTTTGGGATCTACTACCGCAACATGGCCCGCATGGCCGATGGCATCACGGCGGCCTCATTCATGCCGCTGTGGGCGACCAAGACCTTCGCTTTCTTTCTCGGCTACGTCCTGATCGCTCTCGGTCTAGCCGTGCTGTTAGGGGTACGGACGCGTTGCGCGCTCACACTACTCGGGCTGACCTGGGTCGGCCTTTCGTTCGGTCTCATGGCAGTCCAGGAAAACGAAGGCGTAGCTTGGCTCGCGACCTACGTGGGGTTGACCGCGGGTGCGCTGGTGCTGGTGCGCCACAACCGCTTCGCCCTCTGGTCCGGTCGCTCCTAAACCGCGCTCGTTTCCCCGGCGATGAACCCGACTCCCCTTTCCCCCGCGTCCGCCACCCGTCGCGAATTCCTGTCGTCGGGCGTGAAGCTCGGCGCCGCGCTCATCGCGACGCCTTACCTCGCCCGAGCTTCCGCTCCCGCCGGAGCCGGTGGCTCGCGGACGCTGAACGTCGCGCTGATCGGCTGTGGCGAACAGGGCCGCGTGCTCATCAATGCCGCCCTCAAGATTCCGGATATCCGCTTCCGCGCGGTCTGTGACATTTGGGACTATAACCGCACCTACGGCGAGCGTCTGCTGAAGAAGTTCGGGCACGATGTCCGGGCCTTCGAGGACTATCGCGAGATGCTGTCCGCGGTGCCCGAGATCGATGCCGTCATCGTGGCCACCCCGGACTGGCTGCACGCAGAGCAGACCAATGCCGCCCTCAAGGCCGGCAAGCACGTCTACTGCGAGAAGCTGATGTCCAACACCGTCGAGGGAGCGCGTTCGATGGTCCGGACCGCCCGCGAGGCGGGTAAGCTGCTCCAAGTGGGCCACCAGCGCCGGAGCAATCCGCGGTACATCTACGTCCGCGATCGATTGCTCCGCGAGAAGCGGCTGCTCGGTCGCATCAACAATCTCAACGCCCAGTGGAACCGCTCGGTGAGCGCCGATCTCGGCTGGCCCGCGCGCTTCAGCATTCCCGAGGCCAAGCTGAATGCGTACGGCTACGCGAACATGCACGAGTTCCGTAACTGGCGCTGGCTCAAGAAGTACGCCGGCGGTCCAATTTCCGACTTGGGCGCCCACCAGATCGATATCTTCAACTGGATGCTGGGCGTGAACCCGAGCTCCGTCATGGCCGGAGGCGGGGTCGACTTCTACAAGACGCACGAGTGGTACGACAACGTCATGGCCATCTACGAGTTCCCGACCAGCGAGGGCATGGTGCGGGCGTTCTACCAGGTGCTGACCACAACCAGTGCGGGCGGTGGCTACCATGAGTACTTCATGGGCACCGAGGCCGCCCTGAAGATGTCCGAGAACCCGAAGTACACGAAGCTCTACCGCGAGGCCCAGGCTCCGGATTGGGAGGTCCACGTGACCTCCGGTCTGATCAAGAAGCCGGGCTACGGCGAAGAGGGCGCCGCCGCTCCGTCCAAGCCTTGGGAAAAAGAGGTGAAGCCGAAGTTCGCCACCGCCGCACCGCGCGCGTCCGTCGTGGACGTCCGCGAGACGGCTGCCCTGTCCGCGTGGGACATCCCGGTAACGCTCGACAAGGCGATCCACCAGCCGCACCTCGAGAACTTCTTCGGCGCGATCCGCGACGGCACCCCGCTCAGCTGTCCGGGGGAACAGGCCTTCGCCTCCGCTGTCACCGTTCTTCGAGTCAATGAGGCGGTGGCTGCCCGCACGGTCCTTAACTTCCAACCTTCGGATTTCGTCGCTTGACGCGCCGTCGATCCGCCTTCGTCCCTTCCTGCTTCGATCCTATGACCCTCCGTTCCACCGTTCTCCTCCTCGCCGTCGCCGCTGTCCTCCCGCTTTCCGCGCAGGATGGGGTCCCGCTCGCGCTCGAGCTGCCCAAGCCGCTGTTCGTCGGCACCCCACGGCCGATCTCCCTGCCGAATCTCGAGAAGCCCCGCCAAGGCCCGCGTCCGCCGCTGCTCGTGCCGGCTGGCACCGTGCTGCTGTCCAAGGACAAGACGGTCACCGCTTCGGATTCCCTGCCGGTGATCGGCGATCTGAGCTTCGTCACCGATGGCGAAAAGAGCGGAGCCGATGGCTCGTTCGTGGAGTTTGGCCCCGGCGTTCAGTGGGTCCAGGTCGATCTTGGCGCCTCGGCCAAGGTGAACGCGGTACTCGTCTGGCACTTCCATGCCCAGGCTCGGGTGTACCACGACGTCGTGGTCCAGGTCTCCGATGACCCGGAGTTCAAGTCCGGCGTCACCACCGTCTTCAATAACGACATCGACAACTCGGCGGGTCTGGGGGTGGGGAAGGATCCCGCCTACATCGAGACCAATGAGGGACGCTTGATCGACGCTCGGGGAGCCAAGGGACGTTACGTCCGCCTCAGTTCGGCTGGCAATACGACCGACGAACTCAACCACTACGTGGAGGTCGAGGTCTTCGGTCAGCCCTGATCTAGCCGTCAGCTGACGGATCCGATTCTTGCGCCGCCAACCTCCGGGTTGGCGGCTTTTTTTGTGCCGGGCTTCAGGGGAGGAATATTCATCAATCCGCTGTGAAAATGCGCCTTGATGACCAAGCCCCCGCGGCTCAACCTGCCGGGCGACTCGGTTACACCCTCACCCCAACACGGTCCGCGCCCCCCGCGCCTTGGTCGCTTCCTCTGGAAGCGTGTCTCGGTCGAACTCGGTCCGTCGCGGGATCACCCACACGATAGCGAAAGCAGCACTTAGTCCTACGTAATGAGCTCTCACGACAACTCAAGCGGGGCGATCGCCCCTAATGCCAACCGGCTCCTGTGGGCCGGTTTCATGGCGATTCTGGCCGCCGGCGTTGGCTTCGCCATCCGCGGCGGAATCTTCGATAACTGGGGTTCGGAATTCGGCTTCACCGCCTCGCAGCTCGGCGCGATCGGTGGCGCCGGCTTCTCCGGATTCTGCTTCGGCATCATCATCGGCGGTGTCATCTGCGACAAGGTGGGCTACGGCCGCTTGGTGGTGCTGGCGTTTGCGCTGCACGTCCTGTCTGCAGTGGTCACCTTCACCGCTTCCGGAGCGGGCGCGTACAACAGCCTCTATTGGGGCATGTTCATTTTCGCGTATGCCAACGGCACGCTCGAGGCCGTCTCCAACCCGCTCGTGGCCACGCTCTTCCCGGCCAAGCGCACGCACTATCTGAATATCCTCCACGCCAGCTGGCCCGCCGGCATGGTGCTCGGCGGCATCTGCGGCTGGGTGCTGGACGATCGTTTCCAAGTTCCGTGGAAGTGGCAGCTCTCGCTGTACCTCATCCCGACCGTGATCTACGGCGTGATGTTCCTCGGCCAGCACATGCCGAAGTCCGAGGCTTCGGCCAAGGGCCTGAAGCTCGGCGAAATGCTCAAGGACGTCGGCATGGCCGGCGCCGCCGTCATCGCTCTCTTCATCTGGCTCTTCTCCAAGGATGCGCTTGGGCCGATGCTCGGCGGTCTCACCGGCGCAGCGTTCTTCACCAGCGCCTCCTGGAGCTGGGTCGCCATCGCCCTGGGCGCCGGCACCTTCCTGATCTTCGGCGGCCTCAGCGGCTGGGCCGTGGGTTCGGGTCTGCTCTTCATCCTGTTCCTGACCCACGCCCTCCTCGGCGCGGTCGAACTCGGTACCGATGGCTGGATCCAGAACATCACCGGCAACATCCTCAGCTCCGAACAGGGCAAGATCCTCTTTGTCTTCACGTCGATGACCATGTTCGCGCTGCGGTTCTGCGCCGACTTCATCGAGCGCAAGCTGGGCCTTTCCCCGGTGGGTCTGCTCCTGCTCTGCGCGATCCTCGCGTGCGTGGGCCTCAATCTCACCGCCGGCATCTCCACGTTCGCGGGCGCCCTCGTCGCCCTGACGATCTACGGCATCGGCAAGACGTTCTTCTGGCCGACCATGCTGGCCGTCGCTTCCGACCGCTTCCCGCGGACGGGCGCCGTCGCCATCTCGATCATGGGCGGCATTGGCATGATGTCCGCCGGTCTGCTCGGCTCGCCGGGCCTCGGTTACGCGAAGGACCGCTTCGCGGGTGAGGAACTCAAGAAGGCCGATCCGGCCCTCCATGCCGAGTACAAGGCCGCAACGCCCAGCAAGTTCCTCGTCTTCTCCGACGCCTATGGTCTGGATGGCAAGAAGCTTGGCGACGCCAAGGCCGCTCTGGCCGCCGGCACCGCCACGGAGCAGCAGAAGAGGGTCCACCAAGCGGACATGCGCGGCGATCGTCGCACGCTGGTCGCTGACTCCTTCATCCCGGCCATCATGGCCGTGATCTACCTGCTGCTGGTCCTCTACTTCAAGGCGAAGGGCGGGTACAAACCCGTCCAAATCTAACGCGGCGCATCCGTCCGGCACCGGGGCACTTTGCCCCGGCGAACGACGCGGTGTCCACTACGGCCGCCTCCCTCGGGAGGCGGCCTTTTTTGCGGCCCGCAATTGCCCTTGCCGCCCAGCCGCACGGTGGAGTTAGCTCCGGGGCATCATGCTTCTGGATTCGCGCTTTGAAACGCTCGCCGCGGGCCTGACCGGATTCTCCACTTCGCTCGCCAAGGGCGAGCGGGTCCTCATCGACGCCTTCGACGTACCGGACGCGATGGTCATCGCACTGGTCCGCGCCGCCCGCGCCCGCGGGGCGCTGCCGTACGTGCAGCTGCACCGCGCCCGGATCACCCGCGAGCTGATGCTTGAGGCCACCGAGGCCCAGTACACGCCGCACGCGGGGGTCGAGCTGATGCGCATGGAGTCGATGGATGCTTACATCGCGCTGCGCGGCTCGGACAACATCTTCGAATCCTCCGACGTGCCCGCCGACAAGGTGCGCGTCGTCTCCAAGGCGATGAAGCCGGTCCTCGACCATCGCGTGAACGAGACCAAGTGGGTCGTGTTGCGCTGGCCGACGTCGGCCATGGCCCAGCAGGCGGGCATGAGCACCGAGGCGTTTGAGGATTTCTACTTCCGCGTCTGCACGCTCGACTACGCGCGCATGGCACCCGGGATGAAGGCGCTCAAGGCGCTCATGGACAAGACCGACCAGGTCTGGATCAAGGGCCCGGGCACCGATCTGCGTTTCTCGATCCGCGGCATCGGATCGCGCGAATGCGGCGGCCAGCGCAACATCCCGGACGGGGAAGTCTTCTCCTGCCCGGTCAAGGACTCCGTCGAGGGCGTCATCCAGTATAATGCGCCCACGGTCTATCTCGGCACGTCATTCGACAACATCCGCCTCGTCTTCAAGCAGGGCCGCATCGTCGAGGCCACGTCGTCGAACACCAAGCGCCTGAACGAGATTCTCGACAGCGATGAGGGAGCCCGGTTCATCGGGGAATTCGCGATCGGTTTCAACCCGCACATCCTCCAGCCGATGCGGGACATTCTCTTCGACGAGAAGATCGCCGGTTCCTTCCACTTCACGCCGGGTCAGGCGTACGAGGGCGTGGGCAACGGGAACAAGTCGCAGGTCCACTGGGACATGGTCTGCATCCAGCGGCCGGACTACGGTGGCGGCGAGATCTGGTTCGACGGGAAGCTCATTCGCAAGGATGGGCTCTTCGTTCCGAAGTCGCTGCACAAGCTCAACCCCGACTATCTCCTCGGTCGCTAGGCGCGACCGCATCGGGTCCTGCGTCGGCATGCACGCCTCGGATTCGGCGCCGGACACTCCGGACAGTGCATTCCGGGCGTGGCTGCGGCGGTTTCCGAAGACCGAGACGCACCTGCACATCGAGGGGGCCGTCCCCTACGGACTGCTGCACGCGTGGCGTCCGGAGGAGTTTCCGGCGGACCCCTCGTTCCAGCGCCCGGAGCATCGCTTCGCTTCCTTCGCTGACTTCGATCGCGTCCTGCTCCGGCATGCGCTGGCCTGGTTCACCAGCGTGGACCGGTACCATGAGGCGGCGAAGGCCATCTTCGCGCGGCGCTTTGCCGAGTCCGTGCGTTACCTTGAAACGAGCTTTCACCTGCCGATGTGCGGGGCTCTTGGCGTGCCGGGTCCGGTGATCATCGAAGCGATCCGCTCGGCGGCGCCGGCGGGAATGGAGGTGCGAGTCTTCGCCGGAATGCTGCGCACCGATTACGCAGGCAGCTTTCGACCGATCATCGACGACCTGGAGAACTGGGACACCCTCGCGGGCGTCGACCTGCATGGGGACGAGGCGGTGCCGACGCAGCCGTGGACGGCGGCGGTCTGGCAGCGGTTGCGGGCGGCGGGCAAGATGACCAAGGCCCACGCCGGGGAGTTCGACGGCGCGGCACGGGTGCGCGAGGCGATCGAGGTGCTCGGCGTGACCCGGGTGGCGCATGGCGTTCGGGCCATCGAGGATCCCGCGGTCGTGGCGCTGGCGCGGGACCGGGGCGTGACCTTCGACGTGTGTCCGATCAGCAACCTCCGCCTCCGTGTCGCCCCGAGTTGGAGCGAGCACCCGTTGCTTGCGTTGCTCCGGGCGGGCGTGCGGTGCACCGTGAGCACCGACGACCCGCTCGTCTTCGGCAACACGCTGACCGATGAGTATGAAGGACTCTTTCGCGAGGCGCGCCTCCCGGCAAGTGAGCTGATCCGCTGCCTCAAGGCGGGGTGGAATGTGGCGTTGATCTCCGAGGGGGAGCGGCGGGAGCGACTGGCCGCCATTGACCACGGGGCGGCTTCGGCTCCCTATCCTGGATTGGACTCCGCCGGATCGGTTTCCGTTGCGCCATGACTCCCGTCGCCGCCCCGTTGCCTTCTCCCCCGTCGCGTTTCACGCCGCCCCGGCTGCTCCGCTGGCTCGCCGCCGTGGCGCTCGTCATTCTGGCGGTCACGACCGCCTTCCGGATCCTGGCACTGGGTACCTTCGTGCGCCCGGATGACTCGGCGGAGGCGATGGCACGGATCCTCGTGCTGGGATTGCGCTATGATCTGCGACTGGTGGCGGTACTCCTCCTGCCGGCGCTGGTGATCGGCAGCATCCGTGCGTTGCACCCGTTCTCGAGTCGGGCGGTGGCCCGCGGCTGGTTGGGCGTGGCGGCGGTCGTGGTGACGGGCCTCGCGCTGGTACAGATCATCGACGCGTTCCACCTCCGCTACCTGCAGCAGCGCTTGAACGTCAGCGTGCTGGGCTTCCTGACCGATGCGGGGATTTCGGTGGAGATGGCGTGGCAGAGTTACCCGATTGTGCGCGTCAGCCTAGCCTGGTTGCTCGGATCGGCCGGCCTCGTCTGGATCCTCGTCTGGCAGCACCGCGCCGCCGGGCGCGTGGCGGATCCCACCAGTCGCCGTTCGCGTTGGGCGTGGGGGCTCGGCGCGGGTGCCTGCTGCGTGGTCGCGATCTACGGTCGGGTCAGCCAGTATCCCTTGCGGTGGAGCGATGCCTTCGACCTTCGCGATCACCTGCACGCCCACTTGGCGCTCAGCCCGGTTGAGTCGTTTGTGAGCTCGCTCGATTTTCGCGGCTCCGGCTACGACGAGGCGAGCGTCCGCGCGCACGCTCCGCGCATGGCGGCGTACTTGGGAGCGGCGGGAGTCACGGAAAAAGGGATGGATTGGGTGCGCCGCGTCACGCCGCCTGCCGGGTCAGCCTCGACGTCGGTTCCCGTGCAGCGCGCGCCGCGCAACGTCGTGCTGGTGATCTGTGAATCGTTCAGCGCGTACAAGAGCTCCCTCTGGGGCAATCCGATCGAGACCACGCCGTTTTTCGCCCAGCTCAGTCGCGAAGGCGTGCTGTTCGACAACTGCTACACCCCGCACTTTGGGACTGCACGAGGCGTGTGGGCCTTGCTCACCGGCATCCCGGACGTCGAGGCGACGAAGACCGCGACCCGCAATCTGGCGCTCGTGGACCAGCACGTGATCCTGAATGACTTCGTGGCGGCGGAGAAATTGTACTTCCTAGGTGGCAGTACGAGCTGGGCGAACGTGCGCGGCCTGCTGGCGAACAACATTCGCGGCCTGCGCCTCTTCGAGGAGGACGCATTCCGCTCGCCCCGGGTGGACGTGTGGGGGATCAGCGACAAGTCACTGTTCCTCGAAGCCAATGCCTTCCTCGCGCGGGAGGAAAAGCCGTTCTTCGCGGTCATCCAGACGGCCGGCAACCATCGCCCGTACACGATTCCCAAGGAGGACCTCGGCGCGTTCACCTTGGTGCAGGCCACTGCGGCGGAGTTGGCGGCGGCCGGGTTTGAATCGAATGACGAGCTGAATGCCTTCCGCTACACCGATTTTACTTTTCGCGCGGTCATCGAGGCGGCCCGGCGGGAGCGCTACTTTGCGGACACGCTGTTCGTCTTCATCGGCGATCATGGCATCGGTGGCAACGCGGGGACTCGTTTTCCGCGGGCGTGGACTGAGCAGGGCCTCACGGCCTTCCATACCCCACTGCTTTTTTACGCGCCGGGGATGCTGGAGCCGCGGCGGATCTCGTCGGTTGCCTCGATGGTGGACGTCTTGCCGACGATCGCAGGGATCGCGCGCATTCCCTACCGCAACAGCAGTCTGGGCCGGGATCTCCTCCGGCAGGAAGCGATCGATGGCGGCCGGAGCAATGTCGCCTTCATCATCGACCACCACAATCAGACCGTCGGAGTGCGGCGCGGGGCGTGGTACGCGACCCGGCGCCTGTCCGGTGGGGACGAGCGCCACGACTGGGCGGATCCCGAGCGACCCGAAGCGGGGGCGGCGGACCCGGTGGCCGCCGAGGAGAACGCGGGATGGATCGAGGCAATGTATGAGACCTCGCGCTACCTCCTTTTCAACAATCGCAAGCCGGCGTCGAGCGACGCGGCCGCAAAGCCCTAGCGCGGCTGGCGTGGCTAGCCGAGCAGGCGGCGGTCGAGGTTGCGGTAGTGGATCGCTTCCAGCAGGTGCGGCTCGTCGATCGCCTCGGCGCCATCGAGGTCGGCGATCGTGCGGGCGACCTTGAGAATCCGATCGTGGGCGCGGGCGGAGAGCTGCAGCTGATTCATGGCTGACTCGAGCAGGTGGGCGAGGGGCCCGGGCAACCGGCAGTGGACCCGGATCTGGGTGGGTGACATCCGGGCATTGGTGGTGCAAGGCGAGCCGCGGAAACGAGCGTGCTGCCGGGCGCGAGCTGCCTCGGTGCGAGCGCGCAGCGCGGCCGACGGTTCGCCCTCGGCGGCGGCGCGCAGCTCGGTGACGGAGAGCGCGGGCGCTTCCACGTGGAGATCGATGCGATCGAGCAGGGGGCCACTGATCCGGCTGCGGTAGCGCTGGATCTGGGTTGGACTGCAGCGGCACTCGCGCGTGCGGTCGCCGAGGTGTCCGCAGGGGCAGGGGTTCATCGCGGCAACGAGCAAGAACGAGCACGGCAACGTGAGCTTCCCCGCGCTGCGGGAGATCGTGACCACCGCATCCTCGAGCGGCTGCCGCAGCACCTCGAGGGCGGAGCGCTTGAATTCCGGCAGCTCGTCGAGGAACAGCACGCCGTGATGCGCGAGCGAGACTTCGCCCGGGGAGGGGATCGCGCCACCTCCGAGTAGTGCGACATCGGAGACGGTGTGGTGGGGCGAACGAACCGGACGGCGACCGAAGCCGCCGAGACTGCCGGGTACACCGGCGACGGACTGGATCCCGAGGATCTCGAGCGCTTCGTCGCGGCTCGGTGCGGGCATGATCCCGGGCAGCCGCTTGGCGATCATGGACTTTCCCGAGCCAGGAGGCCCAATGAGGAGCAGGTTGTGGTTCCCGGCCACGGCGACCTCGGCCGCCCGCCGGACCACCCGTTGGCCCTTCACCTCCGAGAAGTCGGCGGCATCGGCAACGAGGTGGCGGGCGAGGGCCGCGAGCGCTTCGGCGGGAGTGATCACTTTCGGTGCGATCTCGCCGCGGAGAAGACGGAACGCATGGTCGAGTGACGAGACCGCGACCGCTTCGAGGTTTTCGACCAAGGCAGTCTCCAAAGCGGAGGCTGGAGGGAGCAGGACCCGGCGCTTACCCAGCTGGCGGGCGAGCCGCGCCATGGCGAGCGCCCCCCGCACCGGACGCGTCGCGCCCGACAGGCTCAACTCGCCGGCGATCAGGGCCTCGTCCAGCAGCGGGCTCTCCAGTTGGCCCGAGGCGACGAGGAGCCCAAGCGCGACCGGAAGATCGAACCCGGAGCCCTCCTTCCGCAGCTCTCCGGGCGCCAAGTTCACTGTCGTGCGTGACCAGGGCGTCTTGAAACCGCTGTTCTGAATCGCCGACCAGACGCGGTCCTTGGCCTCCTTTACGCTGGCGTCGGGCAGCCCGACCATGAGCAACCCCGGCGTACCCGCTTCGCCGGTGTTGACTTCGACGTGAACGGCTTCCGCATTAATGCCCTGCAACGCTGCCGAGGTGAGTATCGCCAACATGGTGCCTGCCCGAGTGATCCGAGCTGCCAAGACGTGGCATAAAAATTAAACTCTTGCAATAAATAAAGCTTCCGATTTGCATTGGTCGGTCGCTTCCTCATTGTGCAACGCGTCGTCGGAATTACTGGATGCATGGGCTGCGGAAAATCATCCGTAGCGAAACTCCTCGAGCAGCGCGGTTACCGCCGGCTGGACTCGGACGACATCGTACGTGTGGACATCCTTCGTCGACCGGAGGTAGTCGCCGCAGTTCGGAGCCGTTTCGGCGAAAGTGCCGTCGATAATGATGGCTTTTTGCATCGAGGGCGGGTGGCGGCGCGGGTGTTTGCGGATGAAGGGGATCGGCAGTGGCTGGAAGACCTCGTGCATCCCTTGCTTTACGCGGTGTGGCGGGAGCGGCTTTCGGCTGAGCCAGCGGCGAAGTGGGTGTTCGAGGTCCCGTTGCTCTTCGAGAAGGCCTTGGAGAATTGGTTTGATTTCATTGTCTGCGTGACCACTACTTCGGCCCAGCAGTACGCCCGTCTCGAAGCGCGTGGAGTTACGCGAGAGCAGGCCGAGGCTCGCATATCCAAGCAGTTGCCTCTGGCGCGCAAAACTGAGTTGTCCGACTATGTCATCGGCAACGAGGGTTCGCCGGAGTTTCTGGCCCGGCAGGTCGATCTGCTGGTGGGGCGAATCGAGGCTGAAGGGTCCCTGCGGCGCCGTTCTGGTGCTTGATTCCGTTTCGTTTTTCTCCCTTTCCCATGGAAAAGTCTTCCAAGAGTAGTTCCGGAGCAGCGGGTCGCGCCAAGAAGGCAGCGGCCCGGCCGAAGGCGCGGAGTGCCGCGCCGCGGGGGCGCAGCCGATCCGCCAAGGCATCCGCCTCGGCGGACGAGGCATTGCGGGCGCCGGAGGCGGCGGATGTGTCGGCGGTGGCGCGCCAGGAGCGCGCTGAGGCCCCGGTGCAGCGGGAGCTGCCGATGGAACGGTCGCCCGAGCCGGTGGTCGAGCGATCGGCCCCGGAGCCGGAGCGGCCGGTGTCGGCGGTGCAAGAGGCTCCGGCTCCGACGCCGGCTCCCAGTGTGGACCGCTCCGATTCGCCTGCCGTGTTCGTGCCCGCCGGCGGCACCGGCGAGCCCACCCCTCCGGCCGAATCCGGCGGCGGCGGTGAGCAGGGCGGCGGTCGCCCCGGCTTTGCCCCGCGGGAGTTCCGCGGGCGCGACTACTGGAAGCAACTCAAGAAGGAAAAGCGGAACCGTCAGGGAAAGCCGTGGCACCCGGGCGGTCCCGAGGGCGGCGGCGGGGGTGGTGGCGGTGGCGGCGGTGGGGGACGCGGTCCTCAGCATCCGCCGCAGCCGCCTCCTCCGTCTCTGGCGCCGCGGATCGGTGACCTGCCGGATCCGGCTCGCTTCGCCGATCTGGCGGCGCTTGATGCGCTGGCCATCTCCCTCGCCGCTGGTACCGGTGACCCCATCGCACTCGACCAGATCTCCGGGCTGCCCGTTGCGGAACTGGCAGCTTATGCCCGCCGCATCGGTTGCACCATCGAGGGCCAGTTGCCCAAACGGCAAATCATCGCCGAGGTGCTGAAGCGCGCCTCCGCCGCCGGGCATCCGCTCCGCGACCGGGGCTGGCTCGACCTCACTGACCGCGGACATGGCTTCGTGGTTCACGACCATTGCAGCTATCGCTTGTATCCGGAGGATGCTTACCTCCCGGAATCCCTGATCCGTCGCTACGGCTTGAAGCGCGGGCACGAGGTGCAGGTGCTGCTGCAACCGCCGGTGGGTGACGAGCGCTGCCCCTCGGTGGTGCGAATCGACTCCGTCATGGGCGGCGCCCCGGAGCACGCCAATCACGTCACGCCGTTTGAGGAACTGGTGCCGTATTACCCGCTCAACCGCATTCTGCTGGAGGCGCCGGATGTCCAGAAGGACATCTCCATGCGGACCGTCGACTTGCTCACGCCGGTCGGCTTTGGGCAGCGCGGGCTGATCGTCGCTCCGCCGCGCACCGGCAAGACGGTGCTGCTGCAAAACATCGCGAATTCCGTCTCGGCGAACTTCCCGGAGGTGAAGCTCATCCTCCTGCTCATCGACGAACGTCCGGAGGAGGTGACCGATTTCCGACGCCACACCAAGGGCGAGGTGGTCTCCTCGACCTTCGACGAGTCACCGGAAAGCCATA
This sequence comes from Opitutaceae bacterium, assembly GCA_040382075.1. Lineage (GTDB taxonomy): Bacteria > Verrucomicrobiota > Verrucomicrobiia > Opitutales > Opitutaceae > UBA6669. Next base: position 84,035 of record JBEIGD010000008.1, on the reverse strand, counting down.
TCCACTGCGCGGAGATGGTCGGCGAGAAGGCCCGCCGGCTCGTGGAGCGGGGCGAGCACGTGGTCATCCTGCTCGATTCCATTACCCGCCTGGCCCGCGCCTACAACGCGCTGGCTTCGAACTCGGGCAAGATCATGTCGGGCGGCATGGAGGCGACGGCTCTCCAACGGCCCAAGCGTTTCTTCGGCGCCGCCCGCAACATCGAGGGCGGTGGCAGCCTGACCATTCTCGCGAGCGCCCTGATCGACACCGGCAGCCGGATGGACGAGATCATCTTTGAAGAGTTCAAGGGCACCGGCAACATGGAGCTCCACTTGGATCGAGGACTGTCGGATAAGCGTATCTTCCCGGCCATCAACATGCTCCGCTCCGGCACGCGCAAGGAGGAGCTGATCTATCACCCGGATGAGCTGCAGCGCGTTTACGGACTGCGGCGGACCATGCAGGGCATCGGTCCGATCGAGTCGATGGAGATGCTCATCCAGCGCCTGCGCAAGACGAAGTCGAACGCGGAGTTCCTCATGAGTTTGGCGCGCTAGTCGTTTTTGCACGGGGGGCGCGTGAGCGGGAAACTGGGGGCGGGTATGCCCGAGGTCGACGAGTGGATCCTCACCGCTCTGCTGTCGCGAGGGTGGCGGCCGCTTGGAGGCGTGGATCTGCTGCGCGCCGAGGCCGCGAGGTTGCGCCCAAACGGGGCGTCGGCGGAAGGCGACGCCCTGCGCCGATGGGTGGACGAAGGAAAGGTGGATCCCGGGTGGGCGGCGGAGGCCTTGGCGGCGCACTTCGGCCTGCGACGGCTGAAGCAGGGGGAGGGGGTGCCTACGGACCACGTACCGATCGTCGCGGCCCTTTCCCCGCTCGAGCGCCGTACTCTGATTGCGTCGCGGGTCTTTCCCCTTCGGCGGGTCGTGGACTCGGTTGAACTCGCGATCGAGAACCCACTCAACGAGGCTGTCCTGACCCAAACCGGATCCGTGCTTGGCGCGGTGGTGGTCCCCGTCGTGGCGCCGGACGAATGGATCCGGCGGGCGTGGCAAGGAGTTGACGTCCGCGCGGGCGGAGTCTCGGGCGGGGGAGTCGTGCAGGCGGGGATTGCGGCGTGGGGGCGCGAGCAGGCCGATCACGCTGAAAACGGCGTCATGGCGGTCCATGAGGATGCCCCGATCCGGTCGATTGAGGCCCCAGCCGCGCGCCAGACATCCGTTAACCTCCCGGCGCCTGTGTCGATAGCAGCTATGGTGGACACCCTATTCGAAAACGCCATCGGTTCGCGAGCATCGGATATCCATTTGGAACCGAGCGAGACGCGCATCCGGGTGCGGCATCGGATTGATGGGGTGTTGCGGGACGCGGGTGAAGTTCACTCCGACCACGCGGCCGCCGTGATGGCGCGCACCAAACTACTCGCCGGGATGTCGATCGTGGAGCGTCGCCTTCCGCAGGATGGGCGTTTCCGTTGGAGCTTCCGGAGGGCCACGCGCGATTTTCGGGTGTCCTCGGTGCCGACGATCCGAGGGGAGAGCGTGGTGATCCGGATCTTGGATGATGCCGCGGGCTCGAACGGGTCCGTGGACTCTCTGGCGAACGTCTTTTCGGCTGCGGCGCGGGAGCGGTGGGAGCGATTGATTCACGCGACGGACGGGCTGGTCCTTGTCACCGGGCCGACCGGGAGCGGGAAGTCATCGACCCTGCACGCGTCGCTCAGCCGGCTGGCCCAGACGGGCCGGAAAGTGATCACGATCGAGGATCCCGTGGAGCGGGAGTTGCCGCGGGTTGTCCAGGTGGGGGTCCGGGCGGACCTTGGACTGGGTTTTCCCGAGGCGCTGCGGGCGGTGCTACGTCAGTCCCCGGAAGTGATCGCGGTCGGGGAGGTGCGCGATCGCGAGACGGCCCGCAGTTGCCTGAACGCCTCGCTGACCGGTCACTTGGTGTTTTCCACGGTGCACACCGCTGATGCGGTGGGCGCGATCGTACGGTTACGGGATCTCGGCCTGCCGCCGTCCCTGCTGGCGTCCGCCTTGCGAGGCGTGGTGGCGCAGCGGCTGGTCCGCCGGGTTTGTCGCTCATGTGCGGATGCGCCCAAGACTGTGTTCGCTGCGGAGTCGTGTGCCGCGTGCTGCGGGACGGGGTTCTCCGGTCGCGTGGCGGTGGTTGAATTGCTGGTCGTGGACGATGCGCTGCGCGCGCTGATCCGTCGCGATGCCGGTGCCGATGCGCTGCGGACCGCAGCCCGCGCGGCCGGGATGCGGACGCTCGCGGAGGATGGCCGGACGCGGGTGCAGGACGGATTGACCACGGCAGACGAACTTTCCCGCGTGCTCGGCCCAACCCTTTCCTGACACCTATGAACTACGAAATGAACGACCTCCTTGAGCTGGTCGTCGATCAGAACGCATCCGATCTCCATTGCCAAGTGGGCCAGCCGCCCACGCTCCGAATCAGCGGATCGATGGTTCCGATCGAGGGTCCTAGCCTCACGCCGGAGGACACGGAGAAGCTGGTCCTCGCGATCAGCCCGGATTCGCACGTGCAGAACCTGAAGCTGAACGGCGGTGCCGACTTCGGATTCGCGTACCTCGACCGGGCCCGTTTCCGAGTCTCGATCCTCAAGTCCAAAGGCAGCTATGGCCTGGTGTTGCGACAGATCCCGAATCGCATGTTCGGACTCCGCGAAATCGGGCTACCCGACCGCGTCCGCGAGCTGCTGTACCGGCCGCGCGGTCTGATCCTGGTCACCGGCCCCACCGGCTCGGGCAAGTCCACGACGCTGGCCTCGATGGTCAATTACATCAACGAGAACCGGGACGGTCACATCATCACGATCGAGGATCCGATCGAGTACTACCATTCGCACAAGCAGTGCGTCGTCACCCAGCGCGAGATCGGTGTGGACGTGCCTTCGTTCTCAGAGGCGATCCGGCGCGCGTTGCGGCAGGATCCGGACGTCATCCTCGTCGGTGAAATGCGCGATCTTGAAACGATCGAGGCGGCCATCAGCGCGGCGGAGACCGGGCATCTGGTGTTCGGTACGTTGCACACGAACAGCGCGGCTCGCACGGTGGACCGGATCGTCGACGCCTTCCCGGCGAACATGAAGGACATGGTCCGGACCCAGCTCGCGTCGTCGCTGGTGGCCGTCGTTTCCCAGGTGCTCTGCAAGAAAAAGGGTGGAGGACGCATCGCCGCGTACGAGATCATGGTCAACACCACGTCGATCGCGTCGCTGATCCGCGACAACAAGACCTTCCGCATCACCTCGGATATCCAGACGGGTGCGAACTTGGGCATGATCACGATGGATACGCATCTGATGAGTCTCGTGAACCGCGAGCTGGTCACGCCCGACGAAGCCATGGAGAAGGCCCAGGACCCGACCGTGATGCGCGAGAAGCTGCAGCAGCTCGGTCACACCCTGCGGACGCTGTAATCCTGTTCGCGATGGAGTCGGGAGGGTCGACGCCGTCGCCCGCCGCCGCCTGGCTCGATCTCCTGCTCGAGCGGGCGCTGGCGTCCGGGGCGGTGGACGTGCATTTCGAGCCGGACGGTGGAGGCCTGTGCGTCCGCCTGCGGGGAGCTGACGGATGGCGGGAGGAGCGTGTCCCGGCGGCAATTGCCGCTCCGGAAATCGGGGCGCGGATCAAGGTGCTCGCGAGGCTGGATCCGAACGAGCGGCGTCTTCCGCTGGACGGCCGCTTGGCCTGGCACCGGGGTGATCGCTCCGCTGACTTCCGGGTGGCGACCTTGCCTTCCCTGCATGGCGAGGTGGTGGCGCTGCGGGTGCTGCAACGCGGCGTGGCGCCGCCGCAGTTGGGGGCGCTCGGCCTTGGCGCGGCGGCCGAGGCACGCGTGAAGGCGTGGCTGGCGCGGCAGCGCGGCCTCATGATCGTCGCCGGACCCACGGGCGCGGGAAAGACGACCACGGCCTATGCGGCGCTGGGGTGCGTCGATGCCGGGCAGGGCAAGCTCATGACCGTTGAGGACCCGGTGGAATTCCACCGCGAGGGGTGGATCCAGATCGCGGTCGATCCTGAGCAGGGACTCACCTTTGCCGCAGTCCTGCGTGCGCTGCTGCGACAGGATCCGGATGTCATCTTCGTGGGGGAGGTGCGCGATGCCGCGACCGCCGCCGTGGCGGTGGAAGCCGCCCTCACCGGGCATGGCGTCGTGGCCACGCTGCATGCGGCCTCGGTTGAGGGGGCGATCGTCCGGCTGCTCGATCTGGGGGTGGAACCGTTTCTCCTCGCGGACGCTCTGACCGGCGTGGTGGCCCAGCGGTTGATCCCGCGCCTCTGTCCCGCGTGCCGCGTCGATGCCCCCTGGCCCCGGGAGCTTGACCTCGCCGAGGACCTTAGGGGGAGAGCGAAGTCGGACGTGACGGCGGAGCACCCCCGTGATCGAGGCGCCGGATGCACCCGGTGCGCGGGCCGCGGGGTCATCGGACGGGCGGGTTTCTTCGAGGTCGTCGAGCTCACCGCCCGGATTCGCACCGCGATCCTGCGCCCCGATGACCTCGGCGCCTTGCGCGGCGCGATCGTCGCGGAGGGCGGGGTGTCCCTGCGCTCGCAGGTGCTGCAGGCGGCAAGGGGTGGGGAGGTTGCCGTCGCCGAGGCCTGGCGCTGGCTCGATGAGGAGGTCGCGGTGGCTGAGGCTGGCGCGCGGTGACGCGGCGCCACTTCGCGGCAGGGGGGGGCCGGATGGGGTTGCGTTGGGGGCGCCGGACGACGCAGGCCCGGTTCAGCTTGGCGGGAAGGGCAGGCTCGCTAGGCTCCTGGGTCGAGGTTCAACCCCAACCCCCGTGTCTCATGCCTGCGCTGAAGCGTATCCTTTCCTGCGTGTTCTCGGTCGTGATCTTCGGGGGGGGGCCGGCGGGCCTGCCTGCCGCCACCGAGTCGGCCGTGCTGCGGACGGACTTCATCTATGAGTCGGGACCGTATCCGGAGGTCCATGCCGCGACCCTCGCCGAGACGTCCGGAGGACTCGTCGCGGCGTGGTTCGGCGGGACCCGCGAGAAGCACCCGGATGTCGGCATCTGGTTTTCGCGGCGCGAGGCGGGTCGCTGGACAACGTCCGTGGAGGTGGCGAATGGCGTGCAAGCTCCCGGCGCGGACGGAACCGTCGTGCGTCACCCCTGCTGGAATCCGGTCCTGTTCCAGCCTCGGACGGGTCCGCTGCTGCTCTTCTACAAGGTCGGTCCGTCGCCGCAGACCTGGTGGGGCATGGTCATGGAATCGACCGACGGCGGTCGCTCGTGGTCTCGTCCGCATCGGCTCCCGGACGGCATCCTCGGGCCGATCAAGAATCATCCCATTCAGCTGCCGAACGGTGACCTCCTGGCGCCCACCAGCCTCGAGACCCCGGAGAAGCCGAGCAAGTGGTCGGTTTATTTCGAGCGTTCACGCGACCTCGGGCGGACATGGGAGCGAACGGCGCTGCTGAACGACGGCGTGGAGATCCAAGCGATCCAGCCGAGCTTGCTGCGTCTGGGGGAGGGGCGCCTGCTGGCGATTGGTCGCACCCGTCAGAATCGGATCTTCGAAGTCAGTTCCGACGATGGGGGTGTGACCTGGGGGCCGGTGACCCTGGGGCAGCTGCCCAACCCGAACTCCGGGACGGATGCGATCACGCTGCGCGACGGGCGCCATCTCATCGTCTACAACCATGTCGGCGGCGATCCCGGCAAGTGGCGAGGCCTCCGCACTCCGTTGAATGTCGCGGTCTCCCGGGATGGGCGTCACTGGCAGGCGGCTCTGGTGCTGGAGAGCGAACCCGGGGAGTTCAGCTATCCGGCCGTGATTCAGTCATCCGATGGCCGAGTGCACATCGCGTACACCTGGAAACGCCAGCGCGTCCGGCACGTGGAGATCGATCCGGCCAGATTGACCCTGCGGGACTTCGACCGGGGCGAGTGGCCCCGTTGACCGCGCGAGGGTGCTAGAACGCGCCGATCCGACTGCACGCGACCTCGCGGCCGGCGGCGGCGCGCAGTTCGGGGAAAGCCGCCTTGCAGGCATCGACCGCATGCGGGCAGCGCGGGTGGAACGTGCACCCTGACGGTGGGTTGATCGGCGAAGGAGGGTCGCCGGGAAGCACGATCCGTTGCCGGTTACGCTCCACCTCCGGATCGGGACGCGGGATCGCGCTCACCAGAGCGCGCGTGTAGGGATGCTGCGGATCATCGATCACGCGGCGGGCCTCGCCGATCTCGACGATCCGCCCGAGGTACATCACCGCGACGCGGTCGGAGATGTGCTTCACCACGGAGAGATCGTGCGCGATGAACACGAGGGACAGGCCCATTTCCCGTACCAACTTTGCGAGCAGGTTCAGGATCTGCGCCTGGATCGAGACATCGAGCGCGGAGACCGGTTCGTCGGCGATGATGATCTGGGGTCGCAGGGCAAGGGCCCGCGCGATGGCGATGCGCTGCCGCTGGCCACCCGAAAACTCATGCGGGTACTTCTGCATGAAGCGCGGGGCAAGGCCGACCCGCTCCATCAATTCAGCGACTTGGCGCGTGGCCTCGCTGCGGTCGCACACGCCGTGGGTGAGCAGGGGCTCCGCGAGCGTCGCGAAGACCGTCATGCGCGGGTTAAGCGACGCGTACGGATCCTGAAACACCATCTGGAGATCGCGGCGCAGGCGCATCAGTTCGCCGGCTTGGCAGTCGGCCAGATTGCGTCCGGAGAGCAGCACGGAGCCGCCGGTCGTCGGCAGCAGCTGCAAGATCGTCCGCGCGAGCGTGGACTTGCCGCACCCGGACTCACCGACCAGCCCGAGCACTTCGCCGCGGGCGAGCGAGAGCGTCACGCCATCCACGGCTTTGACGGTGCCGACTTGGCGCTTGAAGAAGAATCCCTGCCGGATGGGGAAGTGGGTCCGGACGTCGCGCAGTTCGAGGATCGGCTCGCTCATGAGGGCGGAGAAGGGGAGGGCTTCCGTGCGCGGGGAACTACAGCTCGCCGGCGGCGACCCGCAGGCATGCTTGGGCGTGTCCGGGGGCCACCTCGCTGAGCACGGGATCCGCTCCGGTGCATCGAGCCGTCGCGGTGGCGCAGCGGGCGGCGAAGGCGCAGCCGGCGATCGGCTTCGAGAGGTCCGGGGGCATGCCTGGGATGGTGAAGAGTTCGATCCCCTTCGGTTGCAGGGAGGGGATCGATTGCTGGAGTGCCCGCGTGTAAGGGTGGCGGGGAGTGCGGAAGAGCGTGCGGGTGGACGCGGTCTCGACGATCCGCCCGCCGTACATCACCTGCACCCGGTCGCAAAGGCCCGAGACCACGCCGAGATCGTGCGTGATGAAGATGACCGCCATCCCGTACTCCCGCTGCAGGCGACGGATTAGCTCCAGAATCTGGGCCTGGACCGTCACATCGAGCGCGGTGGTGGGTTCGTCGGCGATCAGCAACTCCGGTCGGGTGATGAGCGCCATCGCGATCATCACGCGCTGCCGCATGCCGCCCGAGAATTCGTGGGGATAGTAATGGATCCGCTTGGCGGCGTCGTTGATCCCGACGGCCTCCAGCATCTCCAGCGCGCGGCGCAAGGCGTCCTTGCGGCTGGCGAGGCCGTGGATGAGGAGCGGTTCGATGAGTTGCTCGGAGATCCGCAGGTACGGATTGAGCGAGGTCATCGGGTCCTGGAAGATCATCGAGATCCGTTTCCCGCGGATCGCCCGGGCTTCCGCCGGTCGGCAGTGCAGCAGGTCGATGCCATCGAAGATCGCCGACCCGCTCTCGATCCGGCCAGGGGGCTGCGGGATCAGGCCCATGATCGAATAGCACGTGACCGACTTGCCCGAGCCCGATTCACCGACGATGCCCAGCGTCTCGCCGCGATCGAGCGCGAAGCTCACGCCATCGACCGCACGGTAGACGCCGTTGCGGGTATGGAAATAGGTGCGGAGATCGTTGACCGTGAGAAGCGACACGGGAGATGCGAGAGTGTCTGCCCAACGTGGGAAGCCCGTCCGGGACGGCAACCCTAAACGCCGGAGCGGGATGGGCTCAAACGCCTCTGCACCGCAGCGGCGACGGTCTCAGGGAGGAGGTCGCTGAGTGAGCCTCCGCCGGTCGGCGGACATCCGGGGGGCTGGAGGATGTCCACCACGGACGAGAAGACCGGGGCCGTGCGCACGGGATTAGTCGGTCCAAAAAGTGCGATCACCGGCACGCCCAGCGCATTGGCGAGATGCATGCCGCCCGTATCGTTGCTCACGAGCACGGTGCAGGTCCGCAGACGCTCCCCGAAGTCCCGCAAGGTGGTGCGACCCGCAAGGTTTTCGATCCGGGCTCCCGCGCATGCCGCCGTCACGGTGTCCGTGATGGCCCGGTCGGCGGGTGTGCCGAAGAGTACGAATGAGACGTCAGGAAATCGCTGGATCAGCGCGCTCCAGTGAGTGGTCGGCCAGCGCTTGGCCGGGTGGTTCTCGGACCCGCAAATCAGGCCCACGCGCGGCGCGCCGCCGGGCGCGGGTGAGTTTGACGGGCGGCGGTCGATCGGTACTTCGAGGCCGAAGTGCTGGACGAGCTCAACCCATTCGTCGAGCTGATGCTGCGTCCGTGGATCCGTCCCGGACGGGCGTCGGTACCCGTGCGTGAGGAGCGGTCGCGGATGTCCGGGGCGCACCAAGCCGAAGCGTTGCGGACAGGCGGTCAGCCAGGCTTCCACGTCCCCGCGGATCGACTGGGTGAGCAGCAGGTAGGTGTCGGGACCGCGTTGGGCGAGCGTGCGGAAATGCCGCCAGTAACCGGCCCCGCGAGGGGGCAGGGGGAGGTAGTGTTCGAAGGTCAGTCCACCGAGCTCGCAGACGTCGCGGAACGGACCTTTCCCAATCAGCGTCAACTCCATGTCGGGACGGCCGGCCCGCAAGGCCTGGAGCAGTGGGAGCGCCATGACGACGTCCCCAAGCCAGTTCGGCAGGCGAACAAAGAGCCGCGTCCGGCGGGGGAGCTCCGTCCAACCGCGCGCCCGCTGTTCCAGCGCGAGAAGATCGCGCCGTGACTCAAGCCGGAAGCGGGCGGATGGCCGGTCCTGATGGCGCCAGCGATCGTGGGACCAGAGCCACGAGTCGCGCAGCCCGGCGTCACGGGAGAGGGTTTCCTCCAGCCACCGATTGAGGGTGAAAACGACCCCGGCAGCCGAGCCGTCGTGCGAGACCGGAGCGATCCGCAACTCGACCCGCCAGAAGCCCAGTCGGTGCGCGGTGATCACGCGCACCTCGGCGCCGAACTTCTCGGCGAGGATGCCGGGCAACTCGGTGGTCGAGCACACGCGGCCGAACAGCGTGGTCAAAGCCCCCTGCATGCCGGCGTTTTGATCGAACAGGATCCCCACGCACCCGTTTTTCCGGAGGATGCGGGCGGCCTCGGCGAATCCCGCCTTCCGCGAAAGCAGGCGCATGCCGAAGCGCTCGCGGGTGCGCCGGACGAAGTCATCGAGCCCCGGATGATCGAGGGGACGATAGATGACCCCGAAATCGCCCAGCGGTACATCCGTGAGGACGGCCATCCACGTCTGGGCCTCCCAGTAGGCGAGGTGGGCGGAGACGAGAATCGTGGGGTGGAGGCGATCGCGGCGATCCCGGAGCATGTCTTCCAGACCCGGTCCGGCGCGCAGCATCTGGCGCAGGCGGGTGGCGGAGAGGTAGGGAGAAGCGAGGGACAGCATGCCGGTCTCGACCAGCCGACGGCAGCTCTCGCGGGCGATGTGCTCGCGGGCGGCGACGCTCAACTCCGGAAAGGCGTGAGACAGGTTGGAACGGAGGAGCCGGCGCCGGCGGGGGAAGCCGACGTGCAGGAGGGTGCCGAGCGTGGCGGAGAGCGCGCGCAGCAGCGGCTCCGGCGCGTGGGCGAGGATCCAGCCAAGGCTTTTGATGAGGAGGAGCAAGGGCAACGGGCGGGCGGTCTTGCGGTTAGCGTTTGCGTTCCGTGCCTAAAGTCCATGAAACGATGCCCTCGCGCGGGCAATGCCGTTTCGTAGCGGTGGTGTCCGAGCTTCGGCAATGACCCAGCTGCTCATCATCAAGCCCTCGTCCCTCGGCGACATCGTTCATGGACTGCAGGTGGCCGCGTCGCTCAAGGCGCAGGTCCCCCACCTGCGGATCTCCTGGATCGTGCGGGACATCTTCGCGCCCATCGTGCGTGCCTGCGAGGCGGTGGACCACGTCTATGTCTTTCAGCGCATGGCGGGGGCCCGCGGGTATTTCGCGCTGATGGCCGAGGTCCGGAAGACGTCGTTCGATCTCGTCTTCGATTTTCAGGGGCTCCTGCGCACCGGCCTGATGACCTGGCGTACGATCGCGGACCGCAAGGTCGGCCGGACCGATGCGCGCGAGTGCGCCGGGATGTTCTACTCGGAACGAGTGCCCCTCCCTCCGGCGGGTGAGGCGGCGCATGCCTTGGACATCCTGCTCCAGTTCGCCCCGGTCCTCGGTGCCAAGCCGGAGCTTGCGGGCGCGCTGCGTTTCCGCGACTCCGAGCGCCTCCACCTGAGTTTTTTGGACGGGCGACGCAGTGCGGCCCCGATCGTGATCTTTCCCGATTCCCGGCGTCCCGAAAAGCGCTGGGGCGGGTTCAAGGAGTTCACGGACATGCTGCTGCGGGAAGACCGTTCGCGCTATGTGATCTGGGCGGGCAACAACTACGTGCCGGACAAGGACGCCTTTCCCCGCGACCAATTCCTGAATCTCACCGGCAATACGAGCCTGCTCTCGCTGCCGGCGCTGATCGCGCGGGCGGGGTGGGTGATCTCCAACGACAGCGGTCCGATGCACCTCGCCGCTGCCCTGGGCGTGCGCACGTTGGGAATCTTCGGTCCCACGGATCCGCGTCTTTTCGGTCCCTATCCGCTCAACGCCCCGAACAACCACGTCATCCAAGCCCCGGTGGGTGCTCTGTCGATGCTGTCGGCCAAGGACGTCTTTCAGCGTTTCCAACGCTGGGACGCCCCGGCCCGCCGGTGAGTGGGACCCGGAGCCGAGAAAAAAGAGTGTTCATCCCGTTCCTTTCGTGGTTTCGCCTAACTAGCCATGCTTGATCCCAAACTCCTCCGCGAGTCGCCCGACCTGGTCCGGGCCGCGATTCAAAAGAAGCACCTCGAGATCGATATCGACGCCGTGCTGACCGTGGATACGGCGTGGCGCTCCCGTCTCCACGACGTCGAGGTCCTGCGCTCGCGGCAGAAGGCGGCGAACAACGACATGGTCGCGCTCAAGAAGGGTTCGCCGGAGTTCATCGCCAAGGTCGGCGAGATGAAGGCGGTGTCGGCCGAGGTGAAGCAGCGCGAAGCCGAACTGGCGGAGATCGAGACGGCCTGGCGGCAGGCGATGCTGTCGCTTCCGAACCTCCCGCACAGCAGCGTGCCCGAGGGCCGTATGCCGGAGGAGAACGTCGTGTTCTCCACCCACGGCAGCATCGATTCGCTTTCGCCGGTGGCCAAGGCCCATTGGGAGATCCCGGGCTTCGATCACCTCTTCGACTTCGGGCGTGGCGCCAAGGTGACCGGCGCGGGCTTTCCTTTCTACGTGGGCGATGGTGCCCGCCTCGTGCGCGCGCTGCTGAACTTCTTCCTCGAGGAAGCGGCCGCCGCGGGCTACCTGGAAGTCTCGCCGCCGATCTTGGTGAATGCGGCGAGTGCCACCGCCACCGGGCAGTTGCCCGACAAGGAAGGCCAGATGTACGAGACGGTTGGCGACCACCTCTACGCGGTGCCGACGGCCGAGGTGCCGCTGACGAACTTCTTCCGCGACGAGATTCTCGCTGAGGAGTCGCTCCCGATCCATCGCTGCGCCTACACGCCGTGCTTTCGTCGAGAGGCGGGCAGCTACGGCAAGGACGTGCGCGGACTCAACCGCTTGCACCAGTTCGACAAGGTCGAGCTGCTCAAGTGGGTGCATCCGTCGCAGAGCTACGGGGAGCTCGATCGCCTGCGGGACGACGCGGAGCGCTTGCTCCGCAAGCTCGAGCTGCCCTACCGCGTCCTCCTGATGTGCGGCGGCGACCTCGGTTTCGCGCAGGCCAAGAAGTACGATTTGGAAGTGTGGGCGGCGGGCCAGAAGCGCTGGTTGGAGGTATCGAGCTGCTCGAACTTCGAGGCGTTTCAGGCGCGTCGGGCGCAAATTCGCTACCGGTCCCGCGAGACGGGAAAGCCCGAATTGGTGCACACGCTCAACGGCTCCGGCCTGGCGGTTCCCCGCGTGCTCGCCGCGATCCTCGAGAACAATCTCCAGCCCGACGGATCGGTCCGGATTCCGGCGGCGCTGGTGCGTTTCTTCGGCCGAGATCACCTCCAGTTCCCGGCCTGAGCCCTACCGGGGCTGCCCGATGACGCGCCGAAGGGTCACCGCAGCCACCCGGATCGATTGGCCGGCGGCGGCGCAGAGACTGGCGGAGCTGCTGCCGCCCGAGCGGTTGCATGCGTCGGTGCTTCGCTGGGCCAAAGATGCGACTGGGCCATGGACGGTGGCGTTCTCAGGCGGGGCGGATTCGCTCGCGCTCCTGCTGCTGGTCTGGGCGCACTGGCCGGCGCGTCGCCGCGGGCTGCAGGCCCTCCACTTCAACCACCGTCTGCGCGGGCGGGCAGCGGAGGCGGACGAGCGATTTTGCCGACAGGTCTGTGCCGGGCTCCACGTGCCGCTCCGGACTGCGCGCTGGATGCGGACGGAGCGGTTGCCGCCCAGCGAGACGGAAGCGCGGGCGGCGCGGTTGGCGTTTTTCGACCGGGCGTTGGCGTCAGCGCGGCGGCGGATTCTCTGGCTCGGGCATCACCAGAACGATCTCGCGGAGAGCATGCTGATGCGGCTGGCGCGGGGTAGTGGGCTGGAGGGCCTCATCGCGCCCCGACCCATCCATCGCCTGGCCAGTCGACGCAGTCATGTGCGTCCACTGCTCAGTCTATCCAAGTCCACGATCTGCGACGCTCTGCAGCAGGCGAACATCCCGTGGCGCGAGGATACGACCAATGCGTCGGGCGATCACCTGCGCAACCGCCTGAGGCGCGACGTGGTTCCCCGTTGGCTTGCCGCCGAGCCGGGGCGGGATGGGTTGGCGGGGGTTTCCCGCTCGCGGGATCAGCTGGAGGAAGACGCCGAGGCCTTGGAGGCGTGGGCGGCCGGCATTGGCATTTCGCCCACGCGGGGCGTGCGGCTCGCTGACCTCGCGGCCCTGCCGGCGGCCGTCGCGCGCCGGGTGTTGCACCGGTGGCGATTGAGTCTGGGAGCGCGCTGGGGTGACGTCTCCCGGCAGACCTTTGAGACCGTCTTGGCGGCGGCGCGTTCTGGTGCGGCGACTCGGGTGAGCCTCGGCTCGGCGGGATTCGCGAAGGTGGAGCGGGGATGGCTTCGTTTCGAGTCTGCGGGCGAAAAAGCCGCAAAGCTGCGAAAAGCGACCCGGGCCAATTGACTTGTCGGAGGGGAACCTCCACCGTTTCGAAGGAGTCCATCCGCTCATTCAATGTCCGAGAACGATCCCAAAACCCGTCGCCGTCCCCTCAAGAATCTGCCGCCGGAGCGCTTCCAGCCCAAGGTGCTGTTGATCTGGCTCGCCATCGTCGCAGCAGTTCTCGCCCTGTTCTTCCTCAACCCAGGCAAGGTGAAGGCTCCCGCCCAGCTGAACCTGCAGCGAGTGGTCGAGCTGGCGGAAGCCGGTCAGATCCGTGAGGGCCTGATTCGGCCAGACACGTCCGGGGGCCGCGACTGGGTGGTCGTGTCGGGTGAGACCACGGAGACGGTGCTGACGTCGGACTCCGGCAAGACGGCCTACTTCCGGGCGTCTGGGCGCCTGACCGACTCCAATCTCGAGAAGCTGCAGAAGTCGCAGAAGTTCACCGAACAGCCGGCGACGACCCTGTTGGGGCAGATCGCTTCGCAGATCATCCCGTTTCTTCTGATCATCGGCCTGCTTTACTTTTTGTTTATCCGCCAGTTGCGCAATGCGGGGCGGGGAGCGCTAAACTTTGGCAAGAGCCGAGCGAAGTTACTAACGCGCGATCGCGATCGCATCACCTTCGCGGAGGTCGCCGGCTGCGATGAAGCGAAGGAAGAGGTCGCGGAGGTCGTCGAATTCCTCAAGGATCCCAAGAAGTTCACCCGCATGGGCGGCAAGATTCCGAAGGGTATCCTCCTTGTCGGCCCCCCTGGGACGGGCAAGACGCTCCTCGCCAAGGCCGTGGCGGGCGAGGCCGAGGTGCCTTTCTTCAGCATTTCCGGTTCCGACTTTGTCGAGATGTTCGTCGGCGTGGGCGCCAGTCGCGTCCGCGATATGTTCGAGCAGGGGCGCAAGAGCGCGCCTTGCCTGATCTTCATCGACGAGATCGATGCGGTCGGCCGCCAGCGCGGTGCAGGTCTTGGCGGCGGCAATGACGAGCGCGAGCAGACGCTCAACTCGATGCTGGTCGAGATGGACGGTTTCGACACGACCGAGGGCGTCATCATTATCGCGGCGACCAACCGTCCCGATGTGCTCGACCACGCGCTTTTGCGTCCGGGCCGCTTCGACCGCCAGATCTATGTCGATTTGCCCGACCTGATCGGGCGCGAGCAGATCCTTCGCGTGCATGCCCGGAAGATCACCCTCGCCGAGGACGTCGATCTCGCGGTGGTGGCGCGGGGGACGCCGGGGCTCTCCGGCGCAGAGCTCGCCAACTTGCTCAACGAGGCCGCGTTGCTGGCCGCTCGCCGCAACAAGAAGAAGGTCGAGATGCAGGACGTCGACGACGCCCGCAGCAAGGTCCTCTTTGGTCGCGAACGCCGCCGGGTGATGGATGATGAGGACAAGAAGGTCGTGGCCTACCATGAGGCCGGCCATGCCCTCGTCAGCGTTGTGATCGGTGACGATACGATGCCGGTGCACAAAGTGACGATCATCCCGCGTGGTCGCTCGCTGGGGAGTACCATGTACATCCCGACGAAGGATACCTACAATTACGCCAAGCGGAAGATGCTGAACCGGCTCGCGGCGCTGTTTGGTGGCCGCATCGCCGAGGATGTAGCGTTGAATGACGTCACGAGTGGGGCCTCCGGCGATATTGAGCAGGCGACGAAGCTCGCGCGCCACATGGTGTGCAACTGGGGCATGAGTCCGCTGGGGCCGATCGCCTTCGGTGACAACCAGGATACGGTGTTTCTCGGACGCGAGATCACGCGTTCGCACACGGTCTCGGAGGACACCTCACGCCGGATCGATGCCGAGGTGAAGGTGCTGGTTGATGAGTCGTACGCCCGGGCCCGTCAGATCATTCTCGAGCACCGGGTCGCGCTCGACAAGATCGCGGATGCCCTGATCGCTCACGAGACGATCGATGGTATCCACGTGAAGGAGATCGTTGAGTTTGGTGAAATCCGCTCCCCGATCGTTCGCGAGGTGCCGGCGGCCGCGCCCAAGCCCGACGAGCGCAGCGGCAAGAAGGCGGCGGATCAGTCGTCGACGCCGGACGCCCTGGGCGCTCCGGCTCCCCA
The DNA here is from genome assembly GCA_040382075.1 of Opitutaceae bacterium. Taxonomy (GTDB): domain Bacteria; phylum Verrucomicrobiota; class Verrucomicrobiia; order Opitutales; family Opitutaceae; genus UBA6669. The sequence continues at coordinate 68,587 of JBEIGD010000008.1, read as the reverse complement.
TCCGGCTTAACGTTCGATCCTGCCGGCGGGTGGGGCATCGGACGCACCGCGGTTTGACGGGATTGTTGCACGCCCGGCGAGGTCGCCGGGCGTTTTGCCCTTGGATTGGCGCCCTGCCTGAGACATCGTCGCGCCGTTTCCCATGAAGATCTGCTGCATCGGCGCCGGCTACGTCGGAGGACCCACGATGGCCATGATTGCCCACAAGGCCCCGGATATCCGGGTCACGGTGGTCGACATGAACGCCGAGCGCATCGCGTCGTGGAACTCCGATGCGTTACCGATCTACGAGCCGGGGTTGGAGGGGATCGTGCGCGAGTGTCGCGGCCGAAACCTGTTTTTCTCAGTGGATGTCCGCGCGGCGATCAAAGAGTCGGACTTGATCTTCGTCGCGGTCAATACGCCCACCAAGACCTACGGTGTGGGGGCCGGCCGGGCAGCTGACCTGCGGTTTGTTGAGTCCGTGGCGCGAACGATCGCCGAGGTGGCCGACTCGCCCAAGATCATCGTCGAGAAGTCGACGATCCCGGTGCGGACGGCTGAGACGATCAAGGACATCCTCGCCGCGAACGCCACGACGCGCGGCTTGGTTCATGCGGTGCTGTCGAATCCGGAGTTTCTGGCGGAGGGGACGGCGATCGCGGATTTGCTCAATCCGGATCGCGTGCTGATCGGTGGCGAGCGGACGCCTGCGGGCGAGGCAGCCGTCCGCAACCTTGTGGACGTCTATGCGCGCTGGGTGCCGCGGGAGCGCATCATCACGACCAATCTCTGGTCCTCGGAGCTTTCGAAGCTGGTGGCCAACGCGTTCCTCGCGCAGCGCATCTCTTCGATCAATGCGATCTCCGCGCTGTGCGAGGCGACCGGGGCGGATGTGGATGAAGTCGCGAATGCGATTGGGCGCGACTCCCGCATCGGCCCGAAGTTCCTGAAGGCGAGCGTCGGCTTCGGCGGCTCGTGCTTCCGCAAAGACATCCTGAACTTGGTGTACCTGTGCGAGACCTTCGGTCTGCCGGAGGTGGGGGCCTATTGGGATCACGTGGTGCGCATGAATGAGTGGCAGAAGCAGCGTTTTTCCGCGCGGATCGTGAAGACGCTCTTCAACAGCGTCGCGGACAAGCGCATCGCCGTCCTGGGCTTTGCCTTCAAGAAAGACACGAACGATACCCGCGAGTCGGCGGCGATCGCGGTGGTGCGGGAGTTGCTCGCCGAGCAGGCCCAGGTGGTGGTCTACGACCCCAAGGTTTCGGAGGCGGAGATCCGGCGCGACCTGCAGGCGGTCGGAGCGGATGGCCGCCGGCTGTCGGTCGTCGGCTCCGCTTATGCCGCCGCCGAGGGCGCTCACGCCGTCGCGGTGGTCACGGAGTGGGATGAGTTCCGCACGCTCGACTTCGCGCGCATCTATCAAGCCATGACCAAGCCGGCTTTCGTCTTTGATGGTCGCAACATTCTGCCGGCGGATCGTCTCCGCGAACTTGGCTTCCGCGTCTACGCGATCGGGCGCTAGTCCGCGTCGGCGGGAGCAGGCGGCGAAGACGGTGCCTGGTGCACCCGCGGGGTCCAAGTGACATACTGCGGATCCTCGTGGAGGAATGCCTCGGGCTCCGGGCTCTCCTGGAGTAGCGGCACGTCCGCCGTCGCACGCAGCAGTTCGCCGACGTCGTAAGGGACGCGCCGCGTGCCCGAGGGGAGGGGGGCCCAATGGCGGAAATGCTCCGGCATGCACCGCATGGCGGGTAGATCTTGGGCGGGCACGCGCTGCACGGGCAGGGGAGTTCCTTGGGCGTCGCGGGCGACGAGGTGCCACGAGTCGCGGCGCGCGTCAGCGATCACCGCCATCCCGGAAGCATGGGGGCCGCGGGCCACCATTTCGAGACTCTGGTACGAAAAGCAGGGCCGGGGCTTCAACGTGGTCCAGGTGCGGAGCAGCACCGCGGTGGTACGGATACCGAGCAGCGATCCCGGACCGGCGCAGAAAACGAAGCAGCCCGCTTGAAGAATGTCGCAGCCGAGAGACTCGAGGCCGCGAAAGAGCGCTTCACCTGCCTCCGCGTCGTCGTGTTGCCAGGAACCAGCGTCATCGGGACCGGCCAGCCAACCGACCTGCACGCGGGCTGAAGCGGCGTCGAGGACCAGGGCGGGACCGTGAAGGGCGAGGACCGAGCGCAGGGAGGGCATGCGTTCCTGCGACCAATGCCCGGGGGCCGGACCGAGGCAAGCGCGCAGAATCCGTCATTGACCGGCCCGCCTCCGGGGCGCATCGTTGCCGGTTTCCCACCGACCCTTCCTCTCCTCCCTTCTTCGCCGTGAACATCTCCGTCCAAGACCAGTCCGTGACCCGCAAGAGCCTCGTCGTGACGCTCGAGGCGGGCGAGGTAAGTGCCCAGCATGCCGCCACCGTGGCGGAGTTTGCCCGCATGGCCCGGCTCCCCGGGTTTCGTCCCGGCAAGGCGCCGACGGACATGGTGCTGAAGCGCTTCGGCAAGGACATTGCCGATGAATTCAAGCAGAAGGTGGTTTCGAAGGCGTATCAGACCGGTCTAGCCCAGTCCAAGCTGGACGTAATGCAGCTCGTTGACGCGTTGCCGGGCGAGCTCGTTTCGGGTCAGGCTGCGGAGATCCGTTTCACGGTCGATGTCCGTCCGCAGTTCGAGCTGCCGGCTTACGACGCCCTCGAAACCGAGGTCGCGCCGGTCGAGGCCACGGATGAAGAGGTGGATCGCACGATTGAGGCGATGCGCGCGGAGCGCGCGGATTTCCGGGTCGCGGAGCGGGCTTCGGCCAAGGGAGATTTCGTCAAGCTGTCGTACGAAGGAACGGTCGACGGCAAGCCCATTGCGGACCTTTCCCCGGACCGTCCCATTTACGGCAAGGCGCCCCAGACGTGGGAAGAGGTGGATGGCTCGCAAGAGGGATTGATTCCTGGCCTCGGCCGTGAACTGAGCGGCCTCAAGACCGGCGAGAAGCGCACGGTCGAGATCGCGTTCCCGGCGGAATTCGCTCCGCTTCCGGCTCTGGCGGGTGCCAAGGCGAAGTACGCGGTTGAGATCCTCGAGGTCCGTGAGCGCGTCCTTCCCGAGATCAACGACGAGTTCTTGAAGTCGCACCAAGCCGACTCCCTTGATGCGCTGAAGACCAACGTCCGCAATTCCCTGCGGATGCAGAAGGAGCATCAGAACAAGTCGCTCCAGCGTCGTCAGGTCACTGAGACCCTGGTCTCCAAGCTTGAGTTCGAGCTCCCGGCTTCCCTGATCGACCGTGAGACGCAGGATGTGCTGCGTCAGTTCATCGAGGAAAACATGCGCCGCGGCGTGCCGCAGGAGCAGTTTGAGAAAGACAAGAAGGAGCTTTTCGAGAATGCCCGCAAGGCGGCCGCCGCCCGGGTTAAGATGCAGCTGATCCTCGGGCGCATTGCCGACCAGGAGGGCATCAAGCTTACCGAGAACGACATGAACAGCTTCATCTACCGTGAGTCGATGCGCTCCGGGGTGTCGGCGGACAAGCTGGTGAAGCAGTTGTCGAAGGACCGCGAGCAACTGAGTTCGATGCAGCAGAACATCATTCTGGACAAGACGGTTGAATTCCTGGTCTCCAAAGCTAAGGTTACCACCAAGGCATCTGAGACCTCGAAGTCCTCCTCGTGAGTTCGTACTACATTCCCTACGTCATTGAGAACACCGGCCGCGGCGAGCGGTCGATGGATATCTACAGCCGGCTCCTGAAGGACCGCATCATCTTCATCGGCACCCCGATCGACGATGGCGTGGCCAACAGCGTCATTGCCCAGTTGCTGTTCCTCCAGATGGAGGATGCGAAGAAGGACATCCATCTCTACATCAATTCGCCGGGCGGGATCGTGACGGGTGGGATGGCGATCTACGACACGATGAATTTCCTGCAGTGCGACATCGTCACGTACTGCGTGGGTATGGCCGCCAGCATGAGCACCGTGCTCCTCGCCGCCGGCACCAAGGGCAAGCGTTTCGCCCTTCCGAACAGCCGGGTGATGATCCACCAGCCCAGCGGTGGCGCGGGTGGCCAAGCCGCCGACATCGCCATCGCGGCGCGGGAGATTCTCCGCTGGAAGCGCACTTTGAATGAAATTCTCTCGCGGCATACGGGCAAGACCGCGGAGCAGGTGGAGAAGGATTCCGACCGCGATTACTACATGACGGCCGAAGAGGCCAAGGCGTACGGTCTGGTCGATCACGTGGTCGCTTCGACCCGCGACGCCGTCAAGCTGGCCGTCGTCCCGGCCGCTTGACGTCGCGGCGCGAGTGGTCCGTTCCCGGAGTTACTTCCCCTAGATCTCCGGGGTGGATCCCCCTAGATTGGGCGTAGGTCAGCCAACGACTCCCCGCCTCAGTCGAACGTCCGACGTGCCGATGAGAGAGGGTGTTCGCCCTCGACACGTCACCGACGATCTTCTCACTCTTTTTGCCATGGCCAAGTCTTCCCGCATGACGCTCTGCTCCTTCTGCGGCAAGTCGCAGTCGGAGGTGAAGAAGATCATTGCCGGGCCTGGCGTTTACATCTGCGACTCGTGCGTCAACGTCTGCAAGACGATCATCGACCGTGAGGTGCGCCAGCCCGCAGGTGAGACAAAGCCTGATCTCCGTTTGGTGAAGCCTTCGGAGATCAAGCGGACCCTCGATGAGCACGTGATCGGTCAGGAGCACGCCAAGAAGGTTCTCTCGGTCGCCGTCTACAATCACTACAAGCGGCTGATGTTCGATGCCGGCCAGACCGTGAAGGATTCGCCGGCGCTGTCGCCCGAGTTCGACGGCGTGGAGGTCGAGAAAAGCAACATCCTCCTCGTCGGTCCGACCGGCTCGGGGAAGACGCTGCTGGCCCGTTCGCTGGCCCGGATCCTCGACGTGCCGTTCGCGATTTCCGATGCCACGACCCTGACCGAGGCGGGCTATGTCGGTGAGGACGTGGAGAATGTGGTCCTCCGTTTGCTGCAGGCCGCCAACTACGATGTGAAGCGCGCCGAGTGCGGGATCATCTACATCGACGAAATCGACAAGATCGGCCGCAAGACCGAGAATGTGTCGATCACGCGTGATGTCTCCGGTGAGGGCGTGCAGCAGGCCTTGCTCAAGATTCTCGAGGGCACGGTGTGCAACGTCCCGCCGCAGGGCGGCCGCAAGCATCCGAATCAGGAGTACGTGCAGATCAACACGCAGAACATCCTGTTCATTTGCGGCGGCGCCTTCGTTGGTCTTGACGGGCTGGTCCAGCGGCGCTTGGGGCAGGGCGAGCTCGGATTTTCGTCGGCAGCCCGGCGGCGGGATTCAGTCCTTCGGCCCGAGGACCTGATGCGCGAACTCGAGCCCGAGGACCTGATCCGTTTCGGGATGATTCCTGAGTTCATCGGCCGGCTTCCCATCGTGTCCGTGCTGGATCATCTCTCGGAGGAGGATCTGGTTCACATCCTGCAGCGGACGAAGAACGCGTTCGTCAAACAGTACTCCAAGCTGTTCGCCATGGACGGGGTCCGGCTGCGGTTCACGCCCGATGCGATTCGTGCGATCGCCCGGAAAGCGATGAGTCTCAAGACCGGCGCGCGTGCCTTGCGCGCGATCATGGAGAACCTGATGCTCGAGGTGATGTTCGATCTGCCGCAGCGCGACGATATCGCCGAGGTGGTCATCGATGCCGCCGCGGTGGCCGGGACGCGGCGCCCGAGGCTCCGTCGCCATCCGAAGAGCGAGCCGCGTCAGAACGCCGCCTGAGCCGCCCGCTGAGCCGCCCGCGCGTGGCCGGTGGGCTCCCCAAACTGCACCCAGGCGTGCACCGCGAAGCCCTGCGAGCCGAGCGCCTCCTCGAGGGCGCGACGCCGTTCGGGGTTTTCGCCCGCTGGAATCAGCATCTGCACGCGGCCGCTCGGGATGTGATGGCGGAGTAGTCGGAGCGCCGTCGCCGCTTCTTCCGGCCCCCGCCCTACGCCCAGAGATTCCCGGGCCGCCGCCGCTGACGCAGCCGGCTCGGATTGCAGCCGCATCGTCACGGAGGCGTGACTGCCAAAGCCCCCGCCTGATCCGTTGTGGTGGACGAGGTGGATCGCGCCGGACCCATGCGCGACGATTTCCTTCACGGCCGCGCCAAATGGATCGCGTCGGTCCTCCGTCCGGAGGGGGAATCGCTCGAATAGGGTCTCGGAGTGGAGGTGAACGAGTGGGTGATCGCCCGCGTCGGTCTGACCATAGGTGAGCACCACGATCTCCTGGCTCGAAACGATATCGTAGTAGACGTGCACCCGAAACCAGTACGGCGTGGTCAACGATGCCAGCAGGGCTTCGCTGGCCACGCCGCGCGGGCGGCGGGCCAAGGCGTCGGGATCCACCCGCACGAGGTGTCGATCTCCGCGAATGGTGCGGTGCCCGAGCACGAGCGGGCGCGGTCCGACCATGGCGCGCTCGAGCGAACCGTCCCGCCGCCAGGCTTCGAGATCCGCCGTACCCACCACCACCTCGTGGTCCACCGGCCGAACCGGCAGGAAATAGCTCGCCGTCGCGATGAAGCGTCGGGCATCGGGGAGGGCGTGGGGCTTGAAGGGCGTCACCGGCTCCGGTGGCGAAGCGCGCCTGACTTGGGTCGCCGCCGGCCGACGCAAGCGGTGCCCGCCCGCCGCTTTCGAGGTCAGGTAGGCAAGGTTGTAGGGCGACGGTTCACACTCGAGCGGCTCGGTCCCAGCCACGGTCAGCCCCTGCTCGCGCAGGGCTTCGACTTTGTCCGGGTTGTTCGTGAGCACGATCCATGACGCCTGGATTCCCAAAAGGTGGCAGATCTGCGCGATGTTGTCGTAGTTGCGGTGATCCTTCCGGAGCCCGAGCGCCGCATAGGCCGCGAAGGTCGAGATTTGGTCGAGCGAGGCTTGGACGAGCATCCGGTCGCGGGCCTTGCCGACATAGCCGACGCCGCGTCCTTCCTGCATGAGGTAGAAGATGATGCCGTGCCCTTTCTCGGCGATGACGCGGAAGGCGCCGTCCAACTGTTCCACGCAGTCGCAGTCACAGCCTCGCAGGGTCTCGCTGGAGACGCAGGACGAGTGCAGGCGCGTGTAAAGGGTCCGCGCCGATGCGATGTCACCGTGGGCAAGCGCCAGCACGTAGTGACGGTCAATCAGGTCCTGAAACACGTGTGCCCGGAAAGGTCCGTAGCGTGTATCCAGGTCGCAGGAGGCGATGAAGAGGGTGTGCCCGTACAGGGGGTGATCCCCCGGGCTCACTGGCCCAAGCGCTGCTCCTCCCTTGTGTTGGAGCCGCTCGACCAACGCCGTGAACTCCTCGTTGCCCCAGAGCGGACGGGGAGAGGGGGACGGAGAGGGTGAAGCCGGAGTGGGCGAGGACGGCATGCGGAACAGGGTCCGATGTTCGCGGGAAACGCGGCCGCCGGCAATGCCCTAATCCGTCTCGCGCGGCACCGGTGCGGTCAGCGTCGTTCCGCGCCAGCCTGTTGCAGGGCCCAGTCAACGACCGGACTGTTGGGGTGGTTGACCACGATCTGGAGTCCCGTGGAGAGGCCGTCTGCGAGCGGCACGGGAATGGTCAGGACGGGCAGTCCACCGACGCTGGCGGGCGTGGTCAGGGCAAGAATGCGTTGCCGATTCGCGATCGTCCGCTGCTCGGGCAGCGGCGCGGCGAAGGGTGTGGCGGGAAGGACGAGATAATCGTAGGTGAGAAAAAACGAGGTCCACAGGAGGCGGAGCGCCGTCTGCTTGACGACGGCTTGGTCTCGTTCGAGGTCGGTCCAGCGGCGTCCGCGGTCCAGCCGTTGCCAGACTTCGCTGCCGTAGCGGTCCCGGTAGCGGTCGAGCCAGTCAGCATGGACGCCGTAGGCTTCGATGCTTTGAAGGGTGGCGTAGGTTTCGCTCGATCCGCGAAAGCCACGGATGAGCTGTTCGCGGGTCATCGCATCGGCCGCGGGGGCGAAGCGCCGGGCCGCTTCATCGATCGCCTCTGCGACGCCTGGGTCGGGCTCCGCCCAGTCCGCGAAGCCGAGGTAGGCGCCTCGGGGACTGCGTTCGGTACGGGCGGCCCCGAGCAGGGCGGTCTTGACCTGAAGCATGTCCTCGGCGCTCCGGGTGAACCAGCCGGCGGTATCGAAACCGGGGGCGAGCGGGAACGCATCCGAGATCCAGCGTGACCCGGGCGTCGTCCGGAAGCCGTACAGCCCGCAGTAGGCGGCCGGTACGCGAACCGAGCCTCCGGTGTCGGTCCCGAGTGCCAGAGGGACCACCCCGGCGGCCACCAAGGCCGCGGAGCCACTGCTGGAGCCACCTGGGGTGCGGCCGGGTCGTCCGGGGATATCCACGTTGCCCCAGTGCGGATTGTCGCCGGTCAGGCCATAGGCGAATTCATGCAGGTGGGCGGTCCCGGCCAGCACGGCACCGCACCCCGCGAGATCGGAGACGAGGGCCGCATCCTGAGTCGGGGCGGGCTGGATCTCCGCGAGGAATCCGCTGCCGGCGTGCATCGGGACTCCGCGTACCGGGAACAGGTCCTTGGCGAAGTAGGGAACGCCGGAAAGGGGGCCGGGCCGGGCGGTCTGGCGGGCGAATGCCGCGGCGAGTTCGGCCGCGTCGGGTTGCCAGGAAACGATCGCGCGCTGCTGCGCGGGCGGCAGGGCGCGGAGGCGTTGGAGCAGGGTGGCGGCGGCCAATGCGGGGTCGCGGTGGGCGAGGTCCTGCCAAGCGGCGAGGTTCATCAAAGTCAGACTCGTCGGAGAGCCGGATTGGCGCAATCGGGTTCCGCGCCGAATCGCTTTGCGTCCTTTTCCGACGGCGCCGAGGCTCGCGGGAGCATGACGATCGAGGACAAGCTCAAGGAAATGGGATTGGCGCTGCCTAACCCGCCAGCTGCTGCTGGGAACTACGTGCCCACGGTTCGGACCGGCAATCTGCTGTACTGCGCCGGCACCATCAGCGCCTACAATGGCGAGCTGACGCACACCGGTCAGGTGGGGCGGGAGCAAACCACGCAATCCGGCTACGACTCCGCGCGGATCTGCGCCCTCGCCACGTTGACCAATGTGAAGGCTGCGGTCGGTTCGTTGGAAAAGATCCGCCGCATCGTGTTCGTCAGTGGGTATGTCAACGCCGTCAGCGGCTTCGCCGACAGCCCGGCCGTCATCAATGGCGCGAGCGATCTCTTCGTGGCGCTGTTGGGCGATGCGGGAAGGCATGCCCGGGCCGCGGTCGCGGTCTGCGGTCTGCCCCGGAACGCCACGACCGAGATCCAAGTCGTCGTCGAGCTGCAGGATTGATTCCCGTTCGCCCTCCTTCTTTTCTCATGTCCCCGCTTACCCCCATGCGCCGCTTCATCCGTCAGTTTCTCCCCGCGTTGGTTTCCGCAGTTGCGTTGGCCGGATCGGCCGCCACGGCCGCCGCCGCCGAGCGGCTCCAGATCGCGGTCGTGCCCAAGGGTTCCACCCATGCCTTCTGGAAGAGCGTGGAGGCGGGAGCGCGGAAGGCCGGAGCGGAGGAGAATGTCACGATCATCTGGAAGGGACCGATGAAGGAGGACGACCGCGCCCAGCAGATCAGTTTGGTCCAGCAGTTCGTGGGCTCCAAGGTTTCGGCCTTGGTGCTCGCCCCGCTCGACGCCACCGCCTTGGCGGGTCCGGTCCGCAGCGCGACGGCGGCGGGCATCCCCGTCGTCATCATCGACTCCGCCCTCCGGGGTGAGGTTGGCCGTGACTTCGTGAGCCTCGTGGCGACGGACAACTTCCGCGGCGGCGAGATCGGCGGCGAGGAACTTGCCCGGCGGCTCGGTGGGAAGGGCAAGGTGGTCCTGCTGCGTTGTTTGGAAGGGTCGGCTAGCACGGACGAGCGTGAGTCCGGCTTCCTCGCCGCGATTGCCCGTTATCCGGGGATCGAGGTGACCGTGAAGAATCGCTACGGTGGCGCGACGGTCAGCCTCGCCCAAGATACGGCGTTGAATCTCATCGATCGCCTGCGCGAGGCGGATGGCATCTTTTGCCCGAATGAGTCCACCACGCAGGGCATGCTGCTCGCGTTGCGGCAGACGGGCCTGGCCGGCAAGAAGACGTTCGTGGGTTTCGATACGTCGACCGCGCTGGTGCAGGCGTTGCGCCGCGGTGAGATCCAGGGTCTGGTGGCCCAGAACCCCTCCCGCATGGGCTATCTGGGCGTGAAGGCGGCGGTGGCCCAGTTGCGGGGCGGGAAAGTCGAGCCCCGCATCGACACGGGGTGCGCCTTGGTCACGCTCGAATCCATCGATACGCCGGAGACCAAGGCGATTCTGGCGACCCCGTAAGTCCGCGCCCGGCGCCTGCGGTCCTGGTCCAGGTTCTCCGCCGTCTCCCGCCTCCAAGGGCGGCCCCGCTGCTTCGATCGTGTCCACCGACTCTTCCTCCGGTTCTGCCCGGCGCCTCATTGGCGCGTTGGCCCCTTTTCTGGCCCTCGTCGCAGTCTACGCACTGTTCGCGATCCTGCGCTTTGACCGTTTCGTGACGTGGGACAACTCCGCGATCATGCTGCAGCAGACGGCGGTCATCGGCATCGGCGCGATCGGCATGACGCTGATCGTGATCTCCGGCGGGGTTGATTTGTCGTTCGGGTCGATCATCGCCCTTTCGGCGGTCGTGCTCGCGCTGCTCTTGGAGGCCGGCGCGCCACCGGTGGGGGCCGCCGCCGGCGCGATTGGCTTGGGTGTCATGACCGGCGTCGTCTCAGGTTTGCTGGTGACGCGACTCCGGCTGATGCCGTTCATCGTGACGCTCGGGATGATGGGCATCCTGCGGGGCGCGGCCAAGGGATTGGCGAGCGAACAACCCATTTATCCTGAGCCGACGTGGCTGAACGATCTCATGCAGCTGAGTTCGCGGTTCCTCCCCGGCGGGGTGTGGATCATGCTCGTGATGGCCGTCGTCGTGGCCGGCGTGCTTCGGTACACGCGGTTCGGACGGCACATCTTCGCGATCGGATCGAACGAGTCCACCGCGCGGCTCTGCGGTGTCGCGGTCGATCGGACCAAGGTCTGGATCTATGCCGTCGGCGCGGGCTTCGCCGGTTTGGCCGGAGTACTTCAGTTCTCGTACCTGACCGGCGGTGACCCCACGACGGGAGTTGGACTCGAGCTGAACATCATCGCGGCCGTCGTGATTGGCGGGGCCAGCCTGGCCGGTGGCCGGGGAACGGTGCTCGGAACGATGGTCGGCGCGCTGATCATGACGGTCGTCAACAACGGCTGCACCAAGTTGGAAATGTCGAACTGGGTCCAAGAGATCGTCACGGGCGGGATCATCGTCGCCGCCGTCACGCTCGACCAGTATCGCCGGGGTCGCTCCGCCTAGGGCGGCGTCGCGCCCGCCTCGTTCCGGAAGGCGGCGTGCCGCTCGTTCACCACGGGCTGCGTCCACGCCCGCTCGAATTCATGCGCGACGCTCCCGCTCGGGTGGGTGCGTGAGGACGTGACCACCGCCCTCACGTAGAGATCGTCCGGCTGCAGCGTGTAGCGGCTGCGGAGCGCATCGGAACGGGCGCGTTCCTCGCCGAGTTCGCCGGCCTCGACGGGCCCCTGACCGCGCACGCGGGTGCCGATGAAGCGGGTGAGGTAGGTCACGCCGGGCTCACCGGCGATCTCGACCTCGAGGCTCCCGTCGGTGCGCCGGACCTCGGCGAGCGTGACGCCCGAGCTGGCATAGAAGTCGCCCGCCTCCATGGCACGGATCAGGAATTCGGGCGTGAGGTGGGAGGAGCGGACCATGATCCAGCCGCGTCCGGAGTTGCTCTTGCCGATCGCCTGCTCGTGGTAGTGGTGCGAATCGTCCGTCGCGATGCCGTACAGGGTGCCCAGTCCCAGGTCGGTGAGTCGGTGCGTGAGGGCCAGGTCCCAGAGCCGCTCGGTCGACGGGTGGTCGGCATCGCCCTCGTTGTTCACTTCGGGATGCCCGTTGTAGACCTCGAAGAAGCGCAGGCCTCGGACGCGCATCAGGTCATCCGGCGTGAGGCCCCAGCGGAAGTTCGGGTGATTGACGTGGGGAAACATCGCCTGCCCCGTGCGTTCGCGCTGCGCGAGCGCCGCGTCAACGGTGCGCTGGAGCAGTTCGAGGACCGTCTGGCCGCTGGGCTTGGGCTCGGCGTCGCGGGGGTTGATGACGTTGACGTGGACGGTCGCGGGTTTCTTGGTCCCGTCTGAGGCGACGACCTCGCGATGGCTGACCTCGATTCCAGGGATGAGCAGGAACCGTCCCGGTTCCTCGAAGAGGGTACGAAACTCGGAGAGGGGCTTGAGTCGGATCTCGAGCTGGCCGTCGTTCCGGCGCTGCTCAACCCACTGCGGTCCGAAGCGCCGGAGGTATTTTTCCAGCACCTCGCCGCCGCCGCGGTGTGTGACGCTGCCGGCGAAGGAGACGCTGCCTTGCAGGGGTAACCAGCGCTGACCCTCCTGGAGAAGGTCGTGATCGGAGAACGCGAGGAAGTGGTAGCCGTGACGCTTGTACCAGTCGGCGATCATCTCCGGGTAATCATCGCCATCGCTCCACAGGGAGTGGGTGTGCAGGTTGCCCCGCCACCACCGCGACGCCTCGCCTTGGGCTTGGACTGGGACGAACCCGAGGGTGACGAGAACGAACGAGCAGGCAAACAGGAGGGTGCGAGTCATGGCGGGAGGGGCGGCGAAAGCCCGACAGCACGGCGGACAGGCTGTCAATCCCGCGCCTGTGACAATGATGTGAGAGGCCCGTCGGACGACTAGCGGCCGCCGACCGCGTGGACGAGGACCTTGGCCTGGGCGAGGGCGGCGGCGCGATCGGGGCCGAGGGCACTGCGTTCGGTGACCACGTGATGGAAGGCGGTCCACGGAGCGAAGTGCACGGCGGCGGGCCGGCCCCACTTTTCCCCGTGCACCACGAGAATGCGCAGGCGCGAGCGACGCAGCGCCTCGATCTTCACGCCGGCTTCGCCGAGCTCCGTGGTGTAGGCTCCGGCCTCGGGATCGATGCCGGATGCTCCGAGCACGGCGGCGTCGAATCGGAGCCGCTCCAGCCAGTCCTGAGCGAGGGCTCCGGTGAGGGCGAGGCTCACACGGCGGAGCTCTCCGCCGAGCGAATTCAGGGTGGCCTTGGCAGTGGAAGCGAGGCCGAGGAGCGAGATCGAGTTCGTGAAGATGCGCAGGCGAGGGCGATCCAGCAGTGCCTTGCCCACCTCGAGGCAGGTCGTGCCCGCGTCGATGAAGATGGATCCGTCCTCCGGCAGGATCCGCGCGGTGGCTTCGCCCAGCAGAGCCTTCAGGTTGGCCGCCTTTTCGGCCTTCCGTGAATAGGTCGGCTCGGTCAAGGCGAAGTCCGGCGGCAGCAGGCCACCGTGGATGCGGCGCGCCAGCCCGGCTCGGCTCAATTCCTCCGCGTCCCGCCTTGCCGTGGCGGCCGAGATGCCGAGACGCGCCTGAATCTCCTGCAGCGAAATGCTGCCCCGTTCGGAGAGTAGCCTGCGGATCAGGCGATGACGTTCCGGGACAAGCATGGGTGCGGGTGCGGCCTCAGGGCTGCGGACGGATCAGCGCGACAAGATCCTCCTCGAAGTCCGGCAGCGTGAGTTCGAGCCGGGAGTTCCGCGCGACGGCGCGGATCGTCTCCAGCCGCGAGCCGGTCTCGGGGGAGTGCCATTCGATCTCGTAGTGGCCATCGGTCCAGTCGTGCAGCGTGACGCGCTCGCCGCGTTGCTCGGGTGGACGATACCGTTGGGCTCCAGCCGGGAAGACGATGTGAGGTGAGACCGTGTAGAGGACGGCGGAGTTTCCTCGTCTCAGCGCGATGCTTTCGGGGTGAAATCGCCAGCCACCGGCGAACTCCGAGGGCCGCAGGCCCTGCACGCGCAGCGAGTCAATGTAGAGCCAGACGGCGTGCTCATTCGCCAGTTCGATCCGATGGCGGCCCTCGGGTATCATCACCTGGAACTCCACGTCCAGCTTCCTCGGACGATCCGTTTCACCGATCGGGGCCTTGAGCGCCTCGCGCCATACCTCTTTCCCGTCGATCAGCACCACGGGCTCGACGTCACCGAGCGCGCGGCCCACGCGGAAGAAGAGACGGGCGTCGCCGGCCCACCAGCCATCGAGCACGATGGAACGGCGGCCGTACCGCGGGTTGGCGGGGCCCACGTAGCCCGAAAGTGATTCCGCCGCGCGTTCCGCCGCCAGTTGGCCGGTCAGGGCCACCGGCTTGACGTCGCCGAACCACGGTTCGACGCGGAGGAAGACTCGGCCAGAGTAGATGTGCTGCTCGGTGCTCTTCTCGGCGACGGTGGTCGGCGGCGGGGTCCAAGCCGGGCTGAGGGTCGCGGGCCGCCACTCTCCCTCGTGCCAACCCGCCCGCTGCATGAGACGAGTGAAGGTCGAGTAGAGGGGGTACAGGTTGTCCGTGTGGATATCCTCCCACCACCACGAGGCCATGGTTCCGAGCGAGCCGGAAAGCGCGGTTCCCCAGAGGGCCTGTCGGAATCCGCGCACGTGGGCGTCGCTGGCGCGACTCCAGCTGAAAACCTCGGCACCGAATTCGCCGACAAGGAAGGGCTTGCGGTAGCGGTGCATCTGACTGCGGGCCATCTCCGCAAGGAAGCGGCCCGGAGCGGTGTCTCCATAGGAATGATAGACGGTGAGATCCATCTCGGGGAGAGTCCAAATCTCGGGGCGGTCCGAACCGCCGGTGAGGCTGGTCGTGACCAAATGGCCGAACGGATCATGCTGTTTCAACCAGCGCCCCATCTCTCCATGCCAGTGGGCGACGTCCGCGGCCTGGAGCAGGCCCGGCCCGTACACGTTGTCGATCTCGTTGAAGAACTGCCAAGCGACCAGATGGTTCTCGGCACCGTAGCGGGCGACGAGGTAGCGGAGCCGCTTCTGGTAGATCTTTCGCGCCTCCGGATTCGTGAAGAAGTCGTTCGGGTCGACACAGGGGCCACCATGGTCGCGGTGGTAGGGGTTGCGGGGCCAGATGTTGCCCCCGCCTCCCCAGTTGGGGTTGTTGACCTGGAACATGCCATGGAAGTCGATGGCGAGCAGGAGGAAGATCCCGCGCTCGCGGGCGAGTTCGAAGATGCGATCCATGCGCCCAGCGGCATCCAGGTTATACCGGTTCAGTGTCCCGGGAGTCTGTTCGAGGGCCGCCCACCACGGGCACATCCAGAGTCGGGCAAAGTTCTGCCCGGACGCGCGCATCGCATCGAACCACATCTCGTAGTCGTAGGTACCCTGTCGCACGGGCCAGCAGACGTTTTCCCCGATCAGGCGTAGCGGACGTCCGTCGGAAAGCTGGAGGCTCCGCTGGTCCGGTGCCACGCGTACCCAGCCTCGCGGTGACGGCGAGGGGCCGGAGGCGGTCACGGAGAAGCGCGACTGGGCAAACGGCTGCGGGCTGTTGGTCCCAAGGGCGAGTGAAACGAAGAGACGGTACTCGCCGACCTCGTCGGGAGTGAAGCGAAGGCGCCACCCCTCCGTACCGAGCTTTTCGTGATATTCTTCCCCGGCGATCAGGTTGTAGCGGTAATCCTCCGTCCAGAATGCCGGGACCTTCAACGTGCGCCCCGACGGCGCGACCAGCGTTGCGTCGAGACGAATCTGTTCGGGATCGAAGGGATTGGTGACGCTGGGAACGCCGGCGATCTGGAATTCAGCGCGGTGCCAGGTCTCGACGGAAGTTGGAGCGGTGACCGAAGGAGTGGTGGCTGCAGTGGCTCGCCCGCAGGCGAGCAGGAGTCCAGCGACCGCGAAGAAGAGGACGCATCGGGTCATGGCGGGCGGGCGAAGGGGAGGCGGAGACCGCAGGATCAGGCGGCAGCGGTGGCATTGGCCTTATCGGTGCCGGGACCGCGGCTGGCCATGGGGCGCCACCAGAAGACATACATGCCGGCGGCTCCGATCAGGAACAGCGGGAGGGTGATCCAAAACGCGGTGTAGGTGCGCGTCACCAGTTGCATCGGCAGCAGGAACATCGTGACCTGCCACAGCAGGGTGAAGGGCAGGGCAATGATGTCGTTGCGGTTTTCGCGATCCATTGCGACCCGGGCGTCTCCCGTGACCTCTGAGCGGAGCGGACCCCAGAAGCCAAAGGGACGGGTGGTTTTGTAGAAGTGGCGCAACACGGGCATCGGCGTCGGCGCGGTCAGCAGCGAGGTGGAGATGGTGCCAACGAACGAGAGGCCGGCCGTGAAGAGGAACTGGTTCACTTCGCCCATCTCGGGCATGAGGATGCGCTGCGAGATGGCTCCCGCGGCACCGAGCACGGATCCGCCCACGCAGCCCCAGGCGTTGCAGCGCCACCAGTACAGGCGGAGAAGCCCCGGCGCGAGTTGACCGGCCATGAGGCTCATGATGATCCAGCTCCAGAGATCATTGATGCTGGATGCAGCCACGCCGAGGTAGAAGCCAACGACGGTGATGGCGATCGCGATGCCGTAGGAAGCGAAGATGAGTTCACGGTTGCCCGCCTTCGGACGGACGAAGGCTTGGTAGATGTCCTTCACGAAGTAGGCGCAGGCGCCGTTCACCATGCCGGTCTGCGTCGACATCATCGCCGCCAGCATGGCGACCACGAGTAGACCCTTGATGCCGGTGGGCATCATGTTCAGCAAGACCGCGGGAAGAATCTGCTCGGGATTGATGGAGCCGTTGAAGCCCACCAGCGGCAGGCGCAGGCGCCACTCCGAGCCTAAAGCCGCCTCAAGGCTTTGAATGAGCGTGGCCGGATAGCTCGACGGGTTATTGATGATGTCGCTGGTCAGATCGTGCCAGTTGTTCGCCGCCGTCGCGGGGTACGCCGCATGCACCGCGTCGGCCGCGTGCTTGATCACGCTGGTATCGGGAAAGTTCGCGCTGACAAACAGAATTCCCAAGACCGCGAAGCCGACCATCAGCGGCCAACGGAACATGGTCAGAATCGCCTGCTGGAAGGACTGCAGGCCGCAGTCGCGGTCGCTCCGCGCAGCGAAGTAGCGTGCTTCGCCGCCGGTGCCCATGCCGCCGATCGAGTGTCGCAGCAGGTAGAAGGCGGCCATGAGGATGACCGGTGAGTACGCTTCGTAGCCCGGGGGCATGGGCACGTGCATGGCCGGCATCGAGCTCGTCCAGTCCGGGTTGCCCGTGACCTGCTTGGCGATGGCTGAGAGCGTTGCCGCGTCCGGCACTTGCGCCCACGCCATAAGGGCGACGACGACGCACGCCGCGACGATGATCAAGCCCTGGATGACGTCGGTCAGGACGACGCCGTAGAAGCCCGACGAGATCATGTAGATGGTCGTGATCCCGACCACCACGAGAGTCGTGTACAGGGGAGGGAACGGGAAGAACATCCCAAGGAAGAGGGTCGCCCCACGCACGAGGTAAGCGAAGATCATCGTGATGGTGATGACCGTCATCACCGCGCCGAGCGCGCGCATGGACTGGGCCACTGGATTGTCGCCGAAGCGGTAAATGCCCCACTCCGCGCCGGTCATGCAGCCAGACCGGCGGTGCCACTTGCCGGTGTAGACAAGCATGAACGCGAGAATCAGGACGGCCCCGCCGCGAAACTCGATGAAGAGTCCGCGCGGTCCCAGCATGTAGAGGAACGAGGTGATGATCATCGTCCCCGTCAGGTCGAACCAGGTCGTCATCCCGACGACGCCAAGGAGGTACCACGGCATTTTCCGGCCGCCGAGGTAGTAGTGGTCGAGGCTGGAGCTCGCTCGCCGGCTCATGATCAGCCCGAGCGCGAGGCTCAGCCCGAGGTAGCCGATGATGATGATGTAGTCGATCAGGGCGAGGGAGTGCATGGGACTTTGGGATAACGGGGATCCTAGCGGGCAGGGATGGTCGGACTCGCGGTGAGCTTCTGCCGGGCCAGTGCGTAGAATGTGTGCACGTCGAGGACTTCGAAATTGAGCGCGGGTTGCTGGCGGCGCAGTTCCTCCAGCATGTCGAGGATTTGGGTCGGGCTGGTCCAAACGATCCGGAAGAAGTAGAAGCCCGGCAGTCCTCCGGCTTGTTGCGCGATCGCCTCCGCGATGATCTCCGCGGTCTTCTTGGGGCCGGGGAATTCATTGGCGTGGTTCAGCAGGTTGAGCACCGGCATGCCGCGCCACACGTGCGGATCCGGGCCGCGACCACTATTTGTATGCATGTCCCACACCATTGCTCCGTATCCGTCGGGCGAAAACGCGGCAAAGGCGTCCTTGATGGCGGCGTCGGGCGCGACCCAGTCCAGGACCATCGGCGCGATGGTGAGGTCCGCCTCCTGAAAGTACCGGCGGTTGTGTTCTGTGAAGAGCGGAAGGTACTCCGGGCGAATCCGGCTGGGATTGATGTAGCCGGCCGCCCCGGCGTCCGCGGTGATTGTGTCGGCGGGAGTGAGCGTACGGTAGAAGTGAGCGATCAGGTCAGGATAGGCTTCGAGCAGGTTTGGATTGATCCCCCAGGCGAGGGGAACCTTCCCACGATTGGGATCGTCCCAGACTCGCGGCAGGGTGTCATATAGGACGGCCGTGGAGTCGTAGTCCGCCATGAGGATGCAGAGGTAGGTCTTGTCTTCCGGTGTCCGGGAGTGGGCCCGTCGATCCTGCTTCAAGGGCTGGCGCGGCGCATGGATGTGCAGCGACTGGTTGTACGCATCGCCCGTCACGGTATTCTGGTACACGTTGTACGGCGAAATGGTCCGCACCGTCTCCCATTCCGTCGGCACCGGCTCGTGCCGACTTACATTGCCGTCCCAGTTGCTGTACTTGTTGAAGACAAAGAAACCGGCGAGCTCCGTGAGATGTCGACCTGCGGACTGGCGCAGGGTCTCGGCGAGGAGCAGGTGATAGGTCTCCAAATCGAGTCCGAGGCGTTGATGACGATCATCTGCCGGGGTCTCGTCGCCCCAGGGAGAGAGGTCGAAGGTGAAGGCTCGCTCGCGGATGGCACGGTCGCGATTCACGACATAGTCGATCTGCCCACGGGCGCGCGTGTTCCACGCATCATGCTGCAGGGCGAGGTAGTGGGATGAGCAGAGGCCCTTCGCCAGATACTCGCGGATCGCCCAACGGTACGCATCGTTCTTCGCACTGCCGGTCTCGGCTCCGGTGAACCGCCCTCGCAGGTCTTCGATGATCGGCAGTCGCCGCGCCCCCGGCGTGGCGACGGCGAGTTCCGGACTCATCACCACGGCGTCCCGCACGCCGGCGATCGTCGTGGCAACATTCACGGTGGCGGGGACTGCAGGATCCCAGATCACGACGCCTTTGAGACGCGGGCCAGCCAGTGCGATCAACGCATCGAGTCCTCGCACGTCGGTCTGCGCGCGGTCGGCCAGCCACCCGCCGTCCTGGCTCAAGAGGTCGAGCCAATACTGCGTCCGAGTCCGCTCCGCTGCGGCGCCGTCCCGTGGCGGAGAAAGGACATAAAGCGCCGGACCAGATCGATTGATCAGGCCCTGCAGGCTCACCACGGCCATCGCTTCGTCCCAGCCTCGCGCATCCTTCGTTGCCGCTAGACGATAGACGTGGAGGGGTTCTGCGGCGGCTGCGGCCGCGCCGGCGGACATCGCGGACCAGGCGACTACGAGGATGATTAGGATTTGTCGTCGGATCATGTGCTTGAATCCATGCGAATACGGAGGGTGATGATTTCCTTGGCCTTGGCGTTGAACCGCAGCCGTCCGGACCGGAGCGGGAGTCGGCGTCCCTGCACCCGGCCTTCGAAGTCGACCCGCTGTGCCTCACGGGGAAGCGGCGCATCAGCCGGGCGACCCGAGAAATCGAGCTCGGCCGCGAGGGTGCGTTCGTCGGGGTTGAAACAGCGGACCTCGAGCGCCCCGCCGTTCTGGCGGGCGCTGGTCACAACGACGCCCCTCGCACGTAGCAGCGAGGCGCTGGGGGGAAGGCCGCGCCGCACCGGGGCAAAGAGGGCGGCCAGCGCCGGAGCGGTGAGCTGTTCGCTCCGCAGCCCCGCCCCAAGCTCGATGGCCGCGTCGCACAACCGCGCCCGGTTCGGAGCGCCAGTGAGCGGGACGATCCAGTAGCTGAACGCAAGGGTGCCGCGGAGCTGTCCGTTCGGCTCGCCGTCCGTGAACACGGTCCGCCGGGTGCCGCGGAACAGCGTCAGTGCCAGGGGCCGATCGGCGTGGTCGCGGACTGCCGTCTCCATGAGCCCGGGCGCAATGACCGCGAGGCCTCGGCGGCGGTCGTGGACCGCGGTCCATGACTGCTGGGGAGTGGTCTCCACCGCCAGTTCGCGCCGGAGGTGATTGTCCGCCGGCAATGCGACCGCCCGACTCACGATGTCGAACGCGCTGTCGGAGAGGTAAGCATCCGTCTTCGCTCCCGAGGGAAACAGCACGCGGATGCGGTGATCGCAGGCCGTATTCTCGACTACGGTCTGCACCTCCAGGCGATCCGCCCCGCGCCGGAGGGTAAGGTCGCTTTCGAGGATGACCTCAACGAGCTTCCCGGAGCGCACCATCCGGGTGAAATCAAAGTCCGCGGGAACGCGCAGCGTGGTGCGGATGCGAAAACGGGTGAGTTCGGGTCCGTCCGCGAGCAACGCGACGTCGGACGCGGCGGCGGTGGACGTGAATACCTGGTCATTCACCGCTTCACCGCGGTACCAGCCGTCCCCGATGTCGGCTGCGTCTTCGAAGGTGAGGAGACGGGAGTAGGTCTGTCCGGAGCGCAGGTCCGTCAGGGTCAGTGAGCCATTCGACTCAATGGTCACCGCAAGGACTCCATTGCTCATGGAACGCTCGCTCGTGGCGAATCCGGGCTGCTGTGGATGCCGCGTCGGGAGCATCGTGGCGGCTACGATGTCATCTTTGTCGGTCATCGTCCCCTCGCGTACCGTCAGCGTCGTGTAGCCGAGCGGGGGAATCGCCAGACGAAGCGCAACGCCGACATCGTTGGTGCGGTAGACCTGCGGGAAGTGGCGCGGGAAGGGGCGCGACTTCGTGCGGTTCATGTCCTGGCTCAGCCGCTGGTAGGGGATCTCGGCGCCATCGGGCCCGAAGATGCGGAATCCCGGTTTGGGTTCGAAGCCGAAGAACTCGTTGAAGCATCGCCAGTCGGCCGGCAGCTGGAGCGTCAGCTCCACCCCTTGATCGAGGGCGCGGGCCACGGGGTTGGCGACGAGTACCCGGACCTCGCGTTCCCCGATTGGCCCGGAGATGGCGGCCGCGAGAGAGAGAAGTGCCTCGTGGGTGGTCGCCTCACCGATCTGAGCGCACTGGGCGAAGCGGTACTTCATGTCTTCGTGGACGGCGTCGATGCTGCAGCCGCAGATGGAATCGTGCGGATGGTTCATGAGCAGCCAGCGCCACGCGACGGAAAGGAATCCGCTCGGGTAGGAGACTCCGCACCACGCGGCGGCAGCGGCGCCGAAGGGCTCCGCCCAGTGGCAGAGCAGGTGCTGGCAACGCGCGTTGCTCTGCTTGATCCACACGCGGCTGGAGAGCACGCCGGGGATCAGCCACTGTTGATCCTCGACCAGCGGCCGGGCGCCCGTCTCCCGAAGCTCTCCGACGACTTCCTGACGGATTCTGCCGGCATGCTTCTTCGCCTCCGCGAGGAAGGCATCGAGCGTGCTGTGGCGGATCGCGTAGGGGAATGCCGCGTCCGTCTGCTGAGCCATGAGCACGCGATACGGCTCAAGATCGTGCTCGAGGTGGTCGCCGCCGTCGAAGAGCAGCAGGGGCCCTTCCGCGGCGCGCCCGGTTTCGCGGGCGAGGTTGTTGGCGATGTCGCGCGCCGCCCTAGCCGCATCAAAGGGGAGGTGGTGCTGATGGCTGCGCCGGACGTCCCACGCGAAGTCGCAATAGGCGGTGCGGGGAAAGCGGTAGCAGAGGATGCGGGTGCCGTCTGCGCCACGCCACCACAGGAACGCGTCGCCGCGCGGTTCGAGTCCGCGCCAGAGGAACGCACCCTGAATGCCGAAGCCGGCCAGAATCTGTGGCAGCTGGCTCACGTGACCGAAGAGATCGCAGACGAACCCAGCATCGGACGGCTCCGCGCCGAAGCGGCGAGCGGAGAGGCGACCCAATTCAATGTTCCGGATCAGCGATTCGCCGGAGACGAGCCATTCATCCGGCAGCACGAACCACGGGCCCACGACTAGCTTGCCATCCCGCACGAGGCGCTTGACGTCCTCCGTCCGCTCGGGACGGACCTCAAGGTAGTCATCGAGGATGATCGACTGGCCATCCGTCGTGAAAGGTCCGCGAAGCGCGCCGGAGTCGAGGTCCGCGATCACGCGGTCCAGCAGGTGGACCAAGCGATGACGAAAGGCCTGGAAAGTCTGGTACCACTCTCGGTCCCAGTGCGTGCTGAGAACGTAGTGGACCTCGCGGACCGTGGGGATGGGCGAAGGGCTCGAACGTCGCTTCATGGAGTCAGAGAGAAAAAGACGAGGGCTGGAAAGTCGGATCGTGGATCACCCGGAAACGGCCCGCGATTCGCCAGGGGCCGCTCCTTGGACGGGGAACGGGTGCGGAGTCGCGTTCAGGGGACGCCACCAGAAGACGTACATTCCCGCGCAGCCGAGCAGGAACAGGGGGAGGGTGCCGAGGAAGCTGTCATACGATTTGATGACCAGCTGCATGGGCAGGAGGAAGAGCGTCACCTGCCAGAGGAGCGCAAAAGGCACGGTGAGGAGGTCGTTGCGATTCTCACGGTCCATGGCGCGCCGGTCCTCGCCATGGAACAGCGATCGGAAGGGGCCCCAGAGACCGAAGGGGCGCGTGGTGCGGTAGAAGTTCTCCAGCACCGGCCGGGGTGTGGGGGCGGTGAGGAGCGAGCCGACGATCGTTCCGGCGAACGAGAGCGCGGTCATGAGCAGGAATTGGGAAACCTCGGGCAGTTCGGGGTTGAGCAAGCGCTGTACGATGGCACCCACATTTCCGATGGCGGACCCGGTGATCATGCCCCACGCATTGCACCGCCACCAGTAGAACCGCAGGACCTGCGGAGCCAGTTGTCCGGAGATGAGTCCCATGATCAGCCAGCCGAAGAGGCTGTTGATGTTCGTCGCGGCGACTCCGAAGTAGAAGCTGATCACGACGATCGAGAGCGTTGAGGCGTACGAGGCGAGAATGAGTTCCCGGTTCGTGGCCGTGGGGCGGAAGAGATTCTGATACAGGTCGCGGACAAAGTAGCTGCCCGCGTGATTCACGAGCCCGTTCTTGCAGGACATGAGTGCGGCCACCATGGCCACAAGCACGAGGCCCTTGAATCCCGCCGGGAGCATCTGCAGGAGCACGGCGGGTAGGATGATCTCGGGATTGATGGTCCCGCCGATGCCGACCAAGGGGAGGCGGTTTCGCCAGTCGTCACCCAGCGCGTTGCGCAACTCGCCGATCAGGGGGACTGGGTAGCGATCCGGATGATTGACGATGGCGCTCGTGGTGTCGTGCCAGATCGCCGCCGAGATGTCGGGAAAGTGCGCGTGAATGGCGCGCGCGGCTGACTCGACCCCGGAGGTGTCAGGGAAGAGTCGGTGAACCAGATAGATGCCCATCACCGCGAAGCCGATCATCAGCGGCCAGCGGAACATGACCATTACGCCCTGCAGAAGCGACTGGAGCCCGCACTCCCGGTCGCTCTTCGCTCCGAAGTAGCGCGGCTCCGCGCCGGTCGCCAGCCCTCCGATAACGTTACGGAGCAGGTAGAAGCCCGCCATCAGGATCAGGGGCGAGTACGCTTCGTAGCCTGGTGGCATCGGGGTGTGCCACGCGGGCAGCGAGTGGGTCCAGTCGGGGTTGCCCGTGACCTGCGCCGCGGTTGCGGCAAGCTCCGCACTGCTGGGGACCAATTGCCACGCGAGGACCGAGACCGTGATGCACGAGGCAATGACCACCACGCCCTGCACCAGATCGGTCAGCACGACGCCGTAGAATCCGGAGCCGACGGTGTACAGCGTCGTCACCGTGATCAGGACGAGGGTGGTGTAGAATGGGGGCCAGGGGAAAAAGATCCCGAGGAACAAACTCGCGCCCCGGATCAGGACCGCGAGCAAGGTGACGGTGAAGATGAGGTTGGAAAGCGCGATGATGACCCGCACGCCGTTCGCGGCCGGGCCGTCTCCGAAGCGGTACTTCATCCACTCCGCACCCGTCATGCAGCCCGACCGGCGATGCCACTTGCCCGTGAACGCGAGCATGAAGGCGAGAATCAGCACCGCCCCTCCCCGGAACTCAATGAAGAGCCCGCGAGGACCGAGCATGTACAGGAACGACGTGATGATCATCGTCCCCGTGAGATCGAACCAGTTCGCCATGCCCGCCACTCCGAGGAAGTACCAGGGCAACCGCTTGCCTCCGAGGAAGTAGTGGTCAAGGCTGGTGCTCGCTTTGCGACTCATCAGCACGCCCATCGTCAGGCTCAGCAGGAGGTAGCCGCCCATGAGGGCATAGTCGATCGGGGCGAGTGAATGCATGGGGTAAAAAGGGGAGGGGCGGCTGCTTCGCGTCTCAGGGCCGAATCGCGAGGGGAAAGCGCAGGGTGATGATCTGCTTTGGCGTGAGCCGGCAGCGGCAGGCGCCTCGGACCAGTCGGATCGGCCGGCCGATCGCCTGACTTTCCAGATCCACGCGCTGCGCGGTTGTTACCCGCCCGGTCGCGCGGAGCCGCTCCGCCACGTCAATCACCGCCGTGCCAGTCCGCTCGGTGGGATTGTAGAGCCGCACCTCCACGGCTCCCTCCACTTCGCGCACGCTCGTGACCAGCACCGGACCCGAGACGGTGAGGAGTGAGTCCGTCGCCGGGAGTCGGCGCTGCCGCGGCGCGACGGACGCGTCCCAACGGGCCAGTTGCGCCGTGCGAAGTCCTGCGCCCAACTGGACGCCGTATTCGCCGAGGCGGATGCGGTCGGGTTCACCGCGGAGCGGCACGATCCAGTAGCGGGCCGTGATGGGACCGAGTTGCTGGCCTTCCGGCTCGCCGTTCGTGAAGATCGTGCGGCGTGTGCCGCGCAGGAGGGTCAGCGCGAGGGGGCGCTCCGGCAGATCCCGGACGCAACAGTCGAGCAGGCCTGAGGAAACGATCGCGAGGCCGCGACGGGCATCCGAAACCGATGTCCACGTCTGTTGCGGGCAGGTTTCCACCGCCATCTCCCGGTACTCATGCGCATCCTTCGGCAGGGAGATGGGTCGCCGCACTACATCGAAGGCGCCGTCGGAGAGCGTGGTCGTTGCCTTCGCCTCGGAGGGAAAGAGGACACGCAGGCGATGATCGCGCGCGGTGTTGTCGACGGTCGTCACGATTTCGACCCGGTCTGCACCGGCCCGAAGGGTCACGAGGCTATCGATGACGACCTCGGCCCGGTCGCTCGAACGGAGCATTCGTTCGAAGTTGAACTCGGCCGGCACGCGGAGTCCGACCCGGACGCGGAAGCGCGTGAGCAGCGGGCCATCGTGGAGCAAGGCAACATCGGCGGGGGTGGCGGTCGAAACGTAGACCTGCTCGTTGACGGCTTGGCCATGGTACCAACCATCGCCGATGTCCGCGCTGTCCTCGAACGTGAGCAGTCGCCGGTAGGTCTGGCGCGTCTGCTTGTCGAAGAGCGTGAGAGATCCGTTGCTCTCGATTGTGACGGCGAGGTGTTCGTTCGCCATGGAGCGATCGCTCGTGGCGAGGCCGGGAGCAGCTGGGTGCCGGGTCGGCAGCATCGACGCCCAGACGATCTCGTCCTTGGGCTTCACCTCGCCCTCGCGGATCGTCAGCGTCGTGTATCCCAGCGCGGGAAGCGGCAGTGACAACGCAACGGTGACGTCGTTGCTCCGATGGGGCTGCGGAAACTTGAAAGGAGACGCGTTCCGGGAGCGCATCTGATCTCGAGCCTGGGCCAGCCGCTGGTACGGAAGTTCACGTCCATCGGCGGTATAGATTCGGAATCCGGGTTTGGGCTCGAAACCGAAGAACTCGTTGAAGCACTGCCAGTCCGCCGGAATCTGCAGCGTCAGTTCCACCGTCTCGTCGACCGGGCGCGTGAGCGGGTTGGCCACGAGCACGCGGATTTCCCGCTCGCCGATTTCACCCTCGACCGACGCTGCGACCAAGCGCAGGGCCTCGCTGCAAACCCGCTCGCCCACCTGTTGGCACTGGGCGAAGCGGTACTTCATGTCGTCGTGTACCGCATCGATGCTGCATCCACCGATCGAGTCGTGTGGATGGTTCTGGAGGAGCCAGCGCCACGCGTGGTCGAGGAAGTCCGTCGGGTCATCCCCGCCCGCATACACCTGTGCGAGCAGTCCGAAGGGCTCGGCCCAGTGGCACAGCAAGGTCTGGCATTCCGCGTTGGCGTGCTTCAGGCGCACCCGGCTGGTGAGGACCCCGGGGATCAGCCACTGCTGGTCTTCGATGAGCGGTGCCCGAGCGTACTCGCGCAGCTCTCCGCGGACCGTGTCGCGGATCTTTGAGACGTGCGGCAGCAGATCCGCGATATAGGCGTCGAGACTGCTGTGCTGAATGGCTCCCGGCAGCCCGTCCGCTGGCTTCAGCGACCGCAGGACGCGGTAGTGATCGGGATCATATTCGAGGTGATCGCAGCCATCGAAGATGAGGACGGGCGGACTCGCGGTGCGGGCGGCTTCGCGATTAATGAACGTGACGTGATCGCGGCGTGAACGGGCCTCGTCGAAGGCCGCGTCCGGCTGGGTGCCACGGCGTACTTCGTAAGCGTAGTCGCCGTAGCCGGCGCGGCCGAAGCGGAACGTCGGAATGGCGGTGCCATCGCTGCCCACCCACCGAAAGTGGGCGTCGCGTCGAGGCTCGATTCCCCGCCAGATGAAGGCGGCGCGAATGCCAAAGCCGGCGAAGATCTGGGGCAGCTGGCCGATGTGCCCGAAGAGGTCGCAGGCAAACCCGGCTGAGGAAGGAATCGCGCCGAGGTCGCGGGCGATGCGGCGGCCGAGGCGGAGGTTGCGGACGAAGGACTCGCCGGACACGAGCCACTCCTCGGGCAGGACGTACCATGGGCCGACACTGAGGCGACCCGTGCTCGCGAGTTTCTCCACCAACGCCCGGCGATGGGGGCGGATCTCAAGGTAGTCGTCGATCACGATCGACTGCCCGTCCGTGGTGAAGGGGCCGGCGAGGGCGCCTGATTCGAGGTCGCGGAGGGTGCGATCGAGGAGTCGAACGAGCCGGTGCCGGATCACCTGGGCCGGCTGCAGCCACTCGCGGTCCCAGTGGGTGCTCAGCACGTAGTGGACTGGTCGTTCGACACGGGATCGCTGCTGGGAACGGCGGGAGGGGCGGGCCATGGAGATGGGGAGCAGGGGGCTTAGACCACTTGCGTCAGGCGCTGAATGCGGACGTCGTCAAAGCGGTCGTTCTCGTCGGTGCTGCGGGTCGAGAACTCCGAGACCACGGCGCCGCGGGGTCCGGCCTGAAACCAGTGGCGCAGGCCTGGTCGAAGCGTGAACTGGTCGCCCGGCTTCAGAATGATCTCGCGCCCCACCGTGTAGGCGCCGCGCGGGGCCTTCGGCGGGCGCGCCCCGGGCCGCGTGGTTCTGGGGCCTTCGACGAAGAGGTGCACCCGGCCCCAGCGGCAGCGGAAGGTCTCCTCTTTTCCCGGATCATCTCCGACGGGCGGGTGCCGGTGCTGGGGACAGGTCTGGCCGGGCCACATGGCGAGTTCCTTCGCACAGCAGCGATCTGTATTCACGTAGACCAGCACTCCGAGGCCGGTCTCGGTGAACGCGTTCAGTCCGAAGTCAGCGATCTCGATCGTGCGGCGCTCGCTGGCAGTGAGGTGGATTCCCGCCTTCTTAAAGAGGCTAAGTGCCTCGCGCTGGCGTCGGCGCAACTCCTGAATCGTGATCATGCTCTTGGGGTGGGGTTAGCGAAGGAGCTCCCGGACCGCGGCGACGATGCGAGCTTGGTCGGGCCGGTACGCATTCTCAAGCACGGGTGTGAACGGGACCGGGACGTCGGCCGACGCCACGCGCACCACGGGGGCCAGAAGATGCTCGCCGAACCGCTCCATGATGCCCGCGGCGATTTCAGCGGCGACGCCACCGGTCTTGGGCCCCTCCTCGACGATGACTACGCGACCGGTTCGGCGTACGGATTCGCCGATCGTCTCGTAATCGATCGGAGACAGACTACGGACATCAATGACCTCCGCCTCGATGCTGTCGCTCGCGAGTGTGCTGGCAGCGGCCGCGGCGAAGTGCGCCATCAGCAGCCAGCCGAGGATCGTGACGTCCCGTCCGGGCCGCCGCACGACCGCCCGATCCAGCGGAACGGTGTAGTCCCCGTCTGGAATCTCGCTCGTAGCATCGACCGCTCCGGGTTCGGCGCGGGCACCCTTGGAGCCGTAGAGGAGCTTGTGCTCGAAGATCATCACCGGGTTGCCGTCGCGGACGGCCGCCTTAAGCATACCCTTGGCATCGTAAGCCGTGGACACCGCCACGACCTTCAGGCCCGGGACCCCGATGAAGTAACGCTCGAGGCTTTGCGCGTGCTGCGAGCCCCGTCCGGTAGCACCGATCGGTGCCCGCATCACCATGGGAATCTGGCAAGTGCCGCCGGACATGTACCGGAGCTTGGCGGCGTTGTTGATGATCTGGTCGCTCGCCAGCAGCAGAAAGTCCCCGTACTGCACATCGACGATCGGACGCATTCCCATCAGGGCGGCGCCGGTGGCGACCCCAAAGAAGCCGAGCTCGGCGATCGGGGTGTTGATCATGCGATCAGGGAATTGCTTCTCCAGGCCGAGCGTCACGGTGAACGCACCGCCCCACCCGCCGGGGATCGCGATGTCCTCTCCCAGACAGAATACAGCGGGGTCCCGTTGCATTTCCTCGGCGATGCCGTCACGCAGTGCCTCTGCGATGCCTTGTCGTTTCATGGGTGCGGATTCGTTCAGGCGAAGACGTCGGTGGTAAGGTCGGCAATCGTGGGCTGGGGAGCCCGGCGGGCCTGCTCAATGGCCTGAGTGATCTCAGCGTCGACCGCGGCGTGGATCCCTGCCAAGGCCGCGGCGTCGGCGAGTCCGGCCTCATGCAGTACCTCCGCGAAACGCTCGATGGGATCGCGGGTCGCCCACGCCTCTCGTTCATCCTTCGGCTGGTAATTGCATGGATCGCGTCGGGAGTGTCCGGTTCGACGATAGGTCAGCAATTCCAGCAACACCGGGCCGTGGCCAGCGCGGCACTCCTCGGCGGCGCGCCGAGTGGCCTCGAGCACGGCGAGGACATCGTTCCCATCCACCGTCTCGCCGCGGAAGCCGTAGCTCGCGGCGCGGTCCGAAATCCGCGGGTTGCGCATGACCAGGTCGACCCGGGTCGAGGCACCGTAGAGGTTGTTCTCGCAGACGAAGATGACGGGAAGGTTCCAGATCGCGGCCATGTTCACGCCCTCGTGGAAGGCGCCCTCGGCGACCGCTCCGTCGCCGAAGAAGCAGGCGGTGACTTGCCGGCTGCCGCGCAGCTTGAAGGCGAGCGACATGCCGGCCGCGAGCGGGATGCCGCCGGCCACGATCGCGATCCCGGGGACCATGCCCTTGGCGAGGTTGCCGACGTGCATCGAGCCTCCCTTGCCGCGGCAGCAGCCGGTGCTGGCGCCGAAGAGCTCATCCATGAGTTCCTGCACCGAGAGGCCCTTGGCGATCGCGTGACCATGACCGCGGAACGTGGAAGTGATGAAGTCATCCGGTGCGAGTGCCGCGCATACGCCCACCGCGGTGGCTTCCTGGCCCTGGCACTGATGGATCGTGCCGGGCATGGATCCCTCGAGAAAGAGGAACTTCACGCGATCTTCGAACTGTCGAATGAGCACCAGCCTGCGGTACAGCTCGAGCAGGAATGCCGGATCATGCGCCGAGGCGGCAGTGGCGCTGGAGGCGTTTGGGGAGGTGTGGGATGTCGTCATGGCTTCTCCAACGCGTCGACGATGGCGGCGAGGAATTCGGCGGCGTAGCGGCCGCTGACGACGCGGTGATCGACGGAAAGGGTGAGCGCGACGCGCGGTTCGACCACGACGGCTTCGCCGCGCGGGACCACGACCGGTCGGATGGCGCCGATCGCGAGAATCGCCGCCTCGGGCGGATTCACGATGGCGGTGAAGCGCTCGACGCCGGTGCTGCCGAGATTCGTGAGCGTGATGCGCCCGGGCCGCAGCCGCCGCGCCTCGGGGTTCCCCGCGCGCAACGCCTCGACCGCGGCGCGGAGGTCCTGGGACAGCGCCTCGACCGACTTCGTGACGGGGGCGTCGAGCGCCACGACGAAGAGCTCGCCCTGCATATCGACCGCCACGCCGATGGCCTCCGAATCGATGGGTTCGAGGCGGTCCTCCGCGAAGCGACAGGCCATCTTGGGGAAGGCCGCGAGCGCTTGGCTGACGGCGCGAACGAAGAACGCATCCCAGAGAAGTCGCGCGTCCGGCGCTGCATTGCGTCGCGCCACGAGGCGCTCGGCGCACGCGGAGCGTTCCAGGTAGAAGTGCGGGACCGTCTGCTTGCTCGCCTGCAGGCGCTGAGCGGCGATGCGTTGGGCGGACGAGAGCGTGATGCCGGCACGGGGGTCGGCGGCGGCCGGCCGGGCGGTCTCGGCCGCCTGCCGGTTACGCGCGAAGAGCCCGCCCTTCCGAGAGGCGCCGAGTGCGGATTCTCGCGCTCCGGCCGGCCCGGACGGGGCCGGATCTGCCGCGCTCGATACCGAAGCCGCGGCGACCGGTGCTTGGGTGGTGGATCCCGTGGGGGAATGGGCTGCGCCGGTGGCTTTGATGAACGCGATCCGATCGCCCGCCACGACCTCGGCGCCGAGCGGAGCACAGATCTCGGCCAGTTCGCCGTCCACAGTCGCCTCGACCTCCATCGTTGCCTTGTCCGTCTCGATCTCCAGCAGCGGCTGACCCCGGCGAACCGTCGCGCCGGGCTCGCAAAGCCAGCGCACGATCCTCACGGCCGACCCCGTGGTCGCGAGGTCCGGAAGCTTCATCTCGTGTTTCATGCAGCGACAGTCTCGCGGGGCGATGTTTCAGGCCTTCCCGCCGCAGCCGAGGAGGTCGATCCGCTCGAGAACCGCATCGCGGACCGCGAGACGTCCGGCGACAAGCACATCGTCGCCGCCGCCGATCCCGAGCAGGGCGTGGGGATTCGGTTGGCTGGTCTTCAGGGCGTGACGCACCGCGTCGAGGTAACGTTGTTTGAGATAAGTCCCGTAGTTGACCTTGCGGACGCCAAGCCGAAGCGCGCGACGGATCGAGTCGGCATCGATCCCGGTGCCGCCGTGCAGGACGAGCGGAGTGGACACGCCAGCGTGGATACGGGCGAGTAAGTCGAGATCGAGGGGCGCGGAGCCGGACAGCCGGATGTGGCTGTTGCCGACGCTGACCGCGAGGAGGTCAATGCCGGTCTCGGAGACGAAGCGCGCCGCGATCTCGGGGTCCGTCGCGCTCGAGGCGGTCGGGTGATCTGCGTTGCCCGCGCCGCACGGGAGCACGCCGATCTCAGCTTCGAGGGCGGCGCCATGCGCGTGGGCGTGCTCGGTCAGGTGGCGGACGCGGCGCGAGTAGTCCTCGTACGACGCCGAAGGATCAGCGGGCATGATGAGATTGAAACCTGCCGCGGCGGCCTCCGCGACGCGCGCGTCGTCGGGACACTCATTGAAGATCAGTCCGCAGGGCACGGTGGCCGACGCCGCGGCGGCGCGTCCGAGGGCCGCATAGACGGCGAGCCGTTCTTCGGTTCGCCGTGCGGGGCCGCTGAGGAACTCGCCGTTGAAGCCGAGAATGACCGGGGACCGCGTCTGCTCGGCCGCGTCGATCACTCCTTGCAACGACTCAAGATTCCAACTTTCGAAGTACCCAAGCGCGTATTGGCCGCGGTTCGCGGCACTGAGGAGACGGGGAATGGGCTCGAGGGGCATTCGGGGCGGGAAGGCGAGACCTTGAGTCGGCCCTTAGGGTGGCTCAATAGAAAATATTGCATGGGAATGGGGTTTTTTATCACTAGAGGCGAGATCGTCTTGCGTTTATGGGTGCAGGCGATCGACTCGGGTTGCCGAATGACTGTATCAACCAGTTTGCTGCATTTCGCGCTCGTGTTCGCTGCAGTCGCCGCCGCGACGGGCCGGGCGCTCGGTGGCGAGGAGGCGCGCCCGCGGTCGGTTTGGGTGGAGACGCGGGAGGACTACGATCCGGGACGCTACCGGGGGCCGCTGCAGCCCAGTCCGCCGCACGCGGACGGAAATCCCCGGCGGGCGGTCATTCTACGCTGGAGCGATCGCAGTGCCCAGATGGTGTTCAGTCACGAGGCCAGTTATTGCCCGTATTTGGAGCTTCCGAGTGGGGCGGCGATGTCGAATCAGTTCTTCGAGGGTAACCTGGGCGAGGCCGAGTTGATGAACGAGTTCGGTCGCCGGGAGCAGAACAGCTCCGTCTCCGTGGTGGAGGTTCTGCCGGATCGCGTGTGGGTGCGGTGGACCTATCAGGCGGTGAACATGAAGAGCGATGCGGTCCCGCGATTGCGGGGAACCGAGGACTACGTGGCGTTCGCGAATGGGCTCACCTTGCGGAGGGCGTCCTACACGAGTCTCCTGCCGCGCGAGGCGATCGGCTACAGTACCCAGCCCGTGGAGCTGTTCGGGATCATTCCCGTCGGATCGTCCCTCGCGGAGCTGTTGCCGACGGATCCGGAGCGCCGCGAGACGGAGGTGCTGGTGGTCTCGGATGTGTATGCGGAGAGCGAGTACAAGGTCTTCTGGGGCGAGAGCGGCGGGGTTCGCCGCTCCGGTGGAAACGAGGTGCTCGCGGGGATCGGCCGGTCGGCCGGCTATGCGCTCGTGCTGCCGTTCCGGGAGGGACTGTTGTTCGCCGTCCTCGGGCCCGCCAGCGGTTTTCCCGCCGCCCGGGTCCAGCTCATCGATCACTGCACCCCCGGCGCCGAGGGGGGCGCCGGCTGGGGGCAGGGTCGCTGGGATCACTGGCCGGTGGGCTGGTTGAATTCCCAGGGATCGAACTGGAAGTCGGGATCGCCGTACCCGTACAGCTTCGGCTCGATCGGGTTGTTCCTCGTGCCCGAGGGGAAGCGGATCCGGAGTTTCTGGGCCGACTACTCCGCTCTCTGCGCGGACATGGAGTTCAATCGCTGGACCGAGTCGCGCAGCTTCTTCGTGCTGCTGGGAAGCGCGCGCACCATGGACGAGGTCCGGCGGATCGGTCGCGCCTGGCTCGATCTCGGTCCCGATCGCTGCCAGCGACTCGAAGCGGTGGCGGCGTTGCGCTAGCGAAGGTAGGGCGTGGCGGTTGCAGTACCCCCGCGGTGCGGGGCTCTGGGCCCGCGTCAATGTCGTCGAGGGTCAGACGGCAGTGGTCGACGCGCCGCGGGCGATCGTCAGGACGTGCCCGAGCGAGCGCATCGTCTCGATCGCGTCCCGCGGGCAGGCCTCATCGGTGATCACCGTATGGATCGAGCGAGCCTCCAGCACCTTGCACAGGGCACGGCTGCCGAACTTTGATGAGTCGGCGAGCAGCACCATCCGGCCGCATTGCTTGGCGACGATCTGCTTGATGCGCAGGGTTGCCATGGAGGACTCATACGTGCCGTCCCCCGGCACGAACGCCTTCGTCGAGGTGAAGGCGGTGTCGATGTAAAACTGGGCGCAGTTGGTCTCCGCCAGGGAGCCGACGAAGGAAGCGCTCTGCGCGTCGTATTCGCCGCCGACGCAGATCACCCGAATCTGGCTCGCGGCGCCAATCTCCATGGCGATGATGGCTGAGTTGGTCACGACCGACAGGCTGAACGGGAATTTGGCGATGCGGCGGGCCAGCGCGATGGAGGTCGTGCTGCCATCGAGAAAGAGGGTGCGCTGCGGCTCGATCAGGGCGACGGCGCTGGTTGCGATCGCTTCCTTCTCGGCCTGATTGACGCCAATGCGCGAGGAGAGGGAAGTCTCCAGCAGGAATTGGGGCACTTGAGCGGCTTGCGCTCCCCGCAGCGTCTTGATCAGCGCCTCGCGCTCGGCCAGTCGATCGACGTCGCGCCGCACGGTCATCGACGATACCCCAAGGATCGCCTGCAGTTCCGCGTAGGTGCAGGCGCCTTTGGACTGGAGAATCTCCAGGATCCGTTCCTGACGAGTGGCGAGGGCAGAGGAGCGAGCCATGAATGAGGTGGTTCAGCGAGTTTCGATCCAAGCCTCAGCCACCTCGCCAAAACCTCTGTCCTCCACGGCAAGGTCAAGCGTGATTAATTCCCGCGCCGTTAGGAATTCGGGAATGGCATCTTGCCGGATCATGATCTGCGCTCGCGGGATCCGAGAGAGGAAAACCACGGGCCGCCCGCCGAGGCGTGTCACGGGAAACGCAGCCGGACGTTGGCCTTGGCCGGCTTGGTAACGAATGGAAGATCCAGCCTCGGACCTCGGTTTCCCGCGTGCTCGGGGGCGGACGGAACCACTTGCATGGCGAAGCGAGCGAGTCGTGGTGTCCGTCGTCCTGTGCTGAGGCATTTACGGGCAGGGGAGTAGAGTGTCCCTGCCGTTCCAAGTGCAACCATTGCCACTGCACGGAAGGACTAGGGCCCTCTCCCCAAGTAGGTGCCATTGGCTCCTCGAGGATGCCTCGAGTGTGCCGTGGCCACGCTTGCGTACTGAGTCGGTCTTGCGAACGTACCCTCGCCGTCATCGCTTTGTTTATTTTAATCAATTGGGCGATGAGTGTAAGACGCGACTGTCTCACTCCGTGCGCTTAATTCCCCTTTTAGTCCGACTTCACCGTGAGTGGCCCTCGCTCTCCGAGAAAGCGGGCCGTGAAGGTTTATGAGTGAAATGAGCGAATTGTTGGTTTTTCTTTGCTCGAAAAGAAATAGAAATGTGAAATCCTATCACATTAGCGTCTTGTGCCTACCCTTGGGGATAGGCCTTCTTCGGCGCCGGCCTACCCCCTTTACCCGTTTTCAGGCTGATTTTTCCGTAACCCCGACACCTCCATGCCACACCACAAGCGCTACTCCGCACCGCCCCTCGACCGGCTCGCCTTGGTCTTGCTCGGGCTGCTGACTCAGGTCGCGCTGTCCGCCCAAGCGGTCAGCTCCTCCTCGGCTTCCAGCCGCCCCGATGGAAAAGAAGAAGATGAAGCCGTTGTTCTCACCCCGTTCATGGTCGAGGTGGACGATAACGAGGGCTATCAAGCCAACAGCACGCTGGCTGGCACCCGCATCCGCACCGACCTGCGCGATACCGCCTCTTCGATCAGCGTCGTCACGAAGCAATTTCTCCGCGATACTGGTGTCACGGGCAACCAAGACCTTCTGGTCTACACGCCGAGCACCGAAGTGGGTGGCCTTGGGGGTAACTTCTCCGGCTTCGGCGGCGTGAAGGTGCCGAATGAGGCGAAGACGCTCATCAATCCGGGCTCGAACAACCGTGTGCGTGGCCTCGATTCCGCGGACAATACGCGCGACTACTTCCTCACGGACATTCCCTGGGACAGCTTCAATGTGGGCCGCATCGATCTGCAGCGTGGCCCGAACTCGATCCTCTTCGGCGTCGGCAGTCCGGCCGGTATCATTAATGCGAGCACGAACGATGCCTCGTTCAAGCGCGCTTACCGCGTCGAGAACGTCGTCGACCAGTATGGTTCCGTCCGCAACGCGCTCGACCTGAATCATGTCTTACTGAAGAACCAGCTCGCGATCCGCGTGGCTGCGGTCGACGACCGCAAGAAGTTCCAGCAGGAGCCGGCCTTCAACGACCAGCGTCGCGTCTATGGCGCGTTGCGCTTCGATCCGAAACTGTTCGGCAACGGGAACAAGTCTTCCTTCCGCGTAAAGTTTGAGCGCGGTGACGTGACGTCCAATAACCCGCGCATGCTGCCTCCGGGTGACCGCATCACGCCGTGGTTCCAGGACCCCTACCAGAAGGCGACGATCAACACACTTTCGCCGGGCAACGGTTCGCTCGCGACGGGCAACAAGACCCTCGATCTTTACAAGCCGGGTGGCAATACGTCGTTCCAGGGCCTCACCAGCACCGTCGACGTCCGCTCGTTCTACAATGGAGCGAATTCCGCAGGCGTCATCCCGGGTTACAGCAACACGCCGACCGGCGTGATCGTCGGCATGATCAACGCGGGTATCCCGGGCCTCAACAGCCAGGCCTACCGTCCGCTCGCCGTTCCCACCTACTCGCAGTACGCGCTCGGTACCAAGATCCCCGGCGGAGCCTTCTACCTCGACAAGGTGCTGACGGATTCGACGGTGTACGATTTCTACAACAACCTGCTCGACGGCGACAACAAGCGCGAGTGGCAGGATTGGGATGCCCAGAACTTTGATTTCCAGCAGACGTTCTTCAAGGACCGCGTCGCGCTCAATCTCACCTACGATCGCCAGTCCTACCTCGGCGGCCAGGTCGGTTGGCTCACGGGTTCGGACTACTCGATCGGCGTCGAGGTCAACCAGACCTACGCTGACGGCAGCGCGAATCCAAACGTCGGCCGCGCCTACGTCACCGGCACCGACTCAATCGGCAACATCAAGCAGCAGATCGACCGCACCAGCAAGCGGGCGATCCTGACCGCCGACCTGAATTCGAAGGACCTGATCGGCGACAACCTCGTCAGCCGCGTCATCGGCCGCAGCGTGTTTACCGGCCTCGTCGCCGCCGACACGAAGGATGGTCAGACGAC
Source organism: Opitutaceae bacterium (assembly GCA_040382075.1). GTDB lineage: Bacteria > Verrucomicrobiota > Verrucomicrobiia > Opitutales > Opitutaceae > UBA6669. The sequence continues at coordinate 31,986 of JBEIGD010000008.1, read as the reverse complement.
TCTGTGGGCGCAGCACGCGACCACGCCGGACCTCATCTCGATGCTGGGTCTGAGCGCCCAGTCGGTCGGAGCGCTGGTGGGTACCCGCCAGTACGACTGGCTCTACTACACGGGCCCGAGCCTGAAGAACGCTGGATCGGCCGCCGGTGTGAACCTCGATCGCATCCGGGTGAAGCTCGAGCCCGGCTCGAACAACGTCGTGAAGTACTTCAAGCAGACTTGGATCGCCCCCCCCTCGGTCGACAGGACGGCACCGTTCACGTATCTGGACTTCAACACGAACAAACAGGTCACTGGCACGCAGGCGGACAATCCCGCTAACTACGCAGGATGGGATACGGGCGGTGTCAATTGGCTGCGCGCCAGCAACCCGACGGACTATTCGAGCCTGGTGACGGGCGGCGAACGCACGCAGTTTGAGGACCGTTCGGAAGGTTTCACGTGGCAGGGATACCTCCTCAATGGGGACCTCGTGCCGACCTTCGGTTGGCGCCGTGATACGGTATCGAACCTCGCCACCGCCGCTCCGAAGAACGCGACGACCGGTGTGGCCGCGCTCGATTATTCGCTCGACCCGAACAGCTATCGCGAGGCTGCCGGTCAGAGCCGGAACTGGAGCGGGGTCTACCACCTGCCGAAGATCCTCACTGACCGCCTACCGCTCGGCACGAAGGTCAGCGTGCTCTATAACGACTCCAGCAACTTCAAGGCTGACGCCCCCCGACGTAACCTGCTCGGAGATATCATCGCTAACCCGCAGGGCTCCACCCGCGAGAAGGGTATCGTGATTACGACCCTGAACGACAAGGTCACGCTCCGCGCGAATTGGTTTAAAACCCAGGTCAGCAACGCGACCCTCGCCTCGGGCGGTAGCGCCATCTTCGGTGGTGGCGCTTTCAACTTCTACCAACTGGCGGTGTTCGGCTACATGAAGGCCGGTATCCTCCAGGATGCGATGAACGGCGTTTCCGATGGTCAGGGTACCGACGAGTTCCTCGGCGGCGGCGGCTGGACCAACTACGCCTTCGCTTCGGGCGTCTCGGGCGTGAAGGTCCTCGACAACCTGAAGAACACGACCCCCGGCTCGGCCTACCAGCAGGCGCAGCAGACCAAGGACGCGCAGGCGGCCATCGCTGCGTGGATGAACCTGCCGGCGTTCATGAACAAGGACTTTTACAAGTTCTGGAACTCCCCGGTCACGGTCGATCCGACCCTCGCCAAGTCCAGCGGCCGCATCACCTCGGCCTACGGCGCGACGAGTCCGTTCACCGGCCTGCTCCAGCTGATCAGCGCCTTGAGCCCGGCGGCCTCCACGCTGCCGGTCTCGACGGTCGACACGTTGGCCGATGGTCAGGAGTTCGAAATCGGCGCCCGCCCGATCAAGAATTGGAACATGTCGCTGAACTACGTCCGCACGTTCGCGACCCGCAGCAACGTCGACAAGGCCACGGTTCAGGCGATGAACCAGTTCAACACGTTCTACATGGGTGATGCCGGCAAGATCCGCATGTACGGTCAGACCAGCCCGTCGGCCCTGATCTCGGAGACCTGGAAGAACAACCTCTGGTTGCCCTACCAAGTGCTGCTGGCGTCGCAGGGCCAGTCGGCTCCCGAAGTCGCCCCGTGGCGCCTGAATGCAGTCTCGACCTACGAGTTCGACCGCGGCCGCCTCAAGGGCCTGCTCGTCGGCGGCGCCCTGCGCTGGGAGGCCGGTAAGATCTCCGGCTACCGCTACAGCCCGACGCTCGGCTTCCTCGATGTGAACCAGCCGCTGATGGGACCCACGGATCAGCACCTCGATGTGTGGGTCGGCTACTCCCGCAAGCTGAAGTACCGCGACATGCTCTGGAAGGTTCAGCTCAACGTGCGTAACCTCGGCGAAGGCACCCGCCTCGTGCCGGCGTACTATCAGCCGGACGGTTCGCTCGCTCTCGCGCGCATCCAGACGGGTATGCTTGGCTTCCTGACGAACTCCCTCGAGTTCTAAGGAGCTGCTGTGAGAGAACGAAGGCCGCGCCTCCCGCCGGGGGCGCGGCCTTCTCATGTTGTCGTCCCGGCGGAATCCTTCCTTTCTTTCTTCATGCCACCGCGCCTGTTTTCCCGATTCCTTCGCCCCATCCTTCTCGCCCTGATCGCGGCCGCGCTGGGCTGGCCGGCGACCGCCGCCGATGCACCGTTCGGGGTGGAGTTTGAGGGCAACGTCCTGATGACGACGCGCGACGGCGAGACGCTGCGGGCCGACATCTTCCGTCCCAAGGCTTCAGGGCAGTTCCCGGTGATTCTGCTGCGCACGCCGTACAACAAGTACTCGAACCTCCGGGAGGGACTCAAGGGAGCCGAACGCGGCTACGTGTTCATCATCCAGGATGTCCGCGGGCGGGAAGCGTCAGGCGGCGAGTGGTACCCCTTCAAGTACGAGATCAACGATGGCTACGACGCCGTGGAATGGGCGGCGAAGTTACCGTATTCCAACGGCCGCGTCGGCCTTTTCGGCGGTTCCTATCCCGGAGCGGCGCAGATGCTGGCCGCAATCTCCAGCCCACCGCATCTCGTCGCGATGTTTCCGGAGGTCACCGGATCGAATTACTACATGCACTGGGCCTACCAAGGCGGCGCGTTTGTTCAGTCACTCGCCCAAGCCTGGGCCGGTGCGCTCTCACTGAACGAGAACACGCGCAAGATCAGCGGCACTGCGCTGATGTCGTACTGGGACACGTACGCTCCCGTGATCAAGTACCCGTTCCTCGATGTCGACGGCGCCAAGGACCTCGCGACGTACTATCGCGACTGGATCGAGCACCCGACCTATGACGCTTACTGGAAGCAGTGGGCGATCGACGAGCACCACCACAAGATCACGGTACCAGGCTACCACGTGGCGGCGTGGTACGACCTGTTTCAGGATGGCAGCATCCGCAACTACACTGGGATCAAGGCCCGCGGCGGCTCCGAGGCCGCGCGCAACGGTCAGCGCCTGCTCATCATTCCCGGCGGGCACGCCGGCTGGGGCGAGACGATTGGCGAGGTGAACTTCGGACCGAAGGCCCCGATCTCCACCTGGGACATCGCGATGCGCTGGTTCGACTGGCACTTGAAGGGAGTCGATAACGGCATGGCGAACGAGAAGCCGGTCAAGATCTTCGTCATGGGCGACAATGTCTACCGCGACGAGGAGGAGTGGCCGCTTGCCCGGGCCGTCAACACGCGCCTTTACCTCCGGTCGGGAGGACGCGCCAATAGCCTCGCCGGGGATGGCCGTCTGAGCCGTGAGGCGCCCGCAGCGGAGCCACCCGACCGCTTCGTCTACGATCCCGCCAATCCCGTGCCGACGCACGGGGGGGCGACCATCGGCATTCCTTACGCCCCTCCCGGACCCTACGACCAGCGGGTCGTTGAGGGTCGCCCTGACGTGCTGGTCTACACGACCGAGCCTTTCACGGAGGAAATGGAGGTGACGGGGCAGGTGAGTCTGGACGTGTATGTGAGCTCGTCAGCGGTGGACACGGATCTGGTTGGAAAGCTGGTGGACGTTGCGCCCGATGGACGCGCGATCAACCTAATCGAGGGAATCCTGCGCCTGCGTTACCGAAATTCGTTTGAGAAGCCGGAGCTAATGAATCCGGGGCAGGTCTACCGGGTGAATCTCGATCTCTGGTCGACGTCGAACGTGTTCAAGCCGGGCCACCGACTGCGGCTGGAGGTAAGCAGCAGCAGTTTCCCGCGTTTCAGCCGCAATCTGAATCACGGCGGAAGCTCCGAGAAGTCGGCCTCCGCCGTGATCGCCACGAACGTGATCCACCATGACGCGGAGCATCCGTCCGCGCTGATCATCCCGGTCATCCCTCGCTGACCTTTCCTCTCCTCGTCATGCCGCATCCTGCCGGTCCCTCTGCCTTGGTTCCCCTCGTCTGGGAAGTCGGTCACGCCGCCTCGCCCGCGCAGCCTCCGTCGCGCTGGGTCGCGGCAACCGTGCCCGGGGCCGTGCAACTCGACTGGGCGCGGGCCGAAGGGTGGGAGCCCTATTGGAAAGGCAATGCCTTCAAGGCCTATCGCTGGATGGAAGACGTCTGGTGGACTTACCGAGCGCGGGTGGCGCCGGTGGAAGCGCGGGCGGGCCATCGACTGGTGCTCGCCTGCGGAGGCGTGGACTACCAGTTCTCGGTCCACGTGAACGGCGTCTGCGTCCACGAGCAGGAGGGCATGTTCCGGCCGTTCGAGATCGATGTCACCGACGCAGCGTTGCGCGGTGCGTGGATCGAGGTGCGCCTGCATCCGGCGCCGAAGGTTCCGGGGAGCAAGGAGGATCGGACGGAGGCGCGGCGCTGCGCGAAGCCCGCCGTGGCCTACGGTTGGGATTGGCATCCCCGGCTCATTCCTCTGGGTATCTGGCGCGATACGGTGCTGGAGTGGCGGAGTGCGGCCCGCCTGCAGCGGGTCGAGTCGACGTATGCGTTGGACGTGGAATCGCGTACTGCGACGCTGACGGTGGCGGTGGCGGGGACCGAGGCGGCCGAGAAGGCGCAGTGGCGCTGGTCGCTGACGTCGCCGTCGGGAAGTCGCGTGGCGCACGGCTCGGGAGTGATCCGCTCCGGCTCCGGGGAGTCCCGGATGCAGGTGCCGAACGTGGAGCTCTGGTGGCCGCACGATCAGGGCCCGCAACCGCTGTACGTTCTTGAAGTGGAGCTCTGGGATGCCGCAGGGCATCTGCTGGACCGCCATGGTCGTCGCATGGGATTCCGTCGCGCGCGTCTGGTCATGAACGAGGGAGCTTGGGAGGGGCCGGAAGGGTTCCCCAAGAGCCGCAGTCATCCGCCCTTCACGCTGGAGATCAATGGCCGGTCCGTCTTCGCCCGCGGCGCCAGCTGGGTGCCGCCAGAGATCTTCCCGGGGACCATCACGCCGGAAACGTTCAAGCCGCTGCTCCGACTCGCTCGCGAGGCGGGAATGAACCTCCTGCGTTCCTGGGGCGGCGGGATCGTCAATCCGCCCAGCTTTTTCGATCAGTGCGACGCCCTGGGGATCATGGTCTGGCAGGAGTTTCCTCTCGCCTGCAACTGCTACGATGACGACCCGGGATATCTCCGCGTACTCGACGCCGAGTCGCGCTCGATCATCCGGCAGGTGCGCGAGCATCCGTCGCTGGTGATGTGGAGCGGCGGAAACGAGCTGTTCAATGCGTGGTCGGGCATGACCGACCAAGCCCACGCGCTGCGGTTGCTTAACCGCAACTGCTACGATCTTGATCCGGACACTCCGTTCATCCCGACCTCGCCCGTGGATGGGGTGGGGCACGGAGACTACCGTTTCCGCGATGAGCATGGCCGCGAGGTGCACCAGATTTTCGCCACCGCGCGCAACACCGCCTACACGGAGTTCGGCTGTCCCGGACCTTCACCGGTCGAGTACCTGAGCCGCTTCATTCCACCCGAGGAACTATGGCCGCCGAAGCCCGGGACGACGTGGGAGACGCACCATGCCTTCAACGCGTGGTGGCCGACGACGTCGTGGCTGTTCCCGGAGGTGGTGGAGCACTATTTTGGCCCGTGCCCGGACCTGCCCACGCTGGTGAAGGGCGGTGAGTGGCTGCAGACGGAGGGTTACAAGGTGCTGTATGAGGAGGCGCGTCGCCAGAAGCCGCGCAGTTCGATGGCGCTGAACTGGTGCTACAACGAGCCGTGGCCGACGGCGGCGAACAACAGCATCATCAATTGGCCGGCCGAGCCGAAGCCCGCCTACCATGGCGTGGCTGCGGCGTGCCGCACCGTCATGGCCAGCGCGCGCATTCCGCGCTTCTCCTGGTCGCCGGGAGAGGCCTTCGAGGCCGAGCTTTGGCTCCTGAATGATTCGCCGGAGGCTTTGCCGCCGGGACGGGTGACCGCGGAGATCGTCTGGGGCTCCCGCGTCATCGAGGCCGCGGTCTGGGACCACGCCGAGGTGGCGGTCAACCGGCATCTCGGCGGTCCCCAGGTCAGGGTGCAGCTGCCGGCGGACGGTTCGGTCGTTTCATTTGCGCTGCATTTGCGGGTGGCCGGTGCCCCCCAGCGCGATTCCGTGTACCCGATGCCGTTGGTGCGCGCGGCGGCGCCGACCTGAGCGCGGCACCGGGTCCGTGGCGTCGTCGGCCGCAGCGCACCGCGCCAGTCCGGCTCCCCGCCCCGGCCTCGGGACCGGCAGCGAGGTCGAGGCGGCCCGGGCCCGTCCCCTTCTGACTTCCGACCCGCTGAAATTCCCTTGCCCATGATCTCGTTCCTTTCCCGCCTCCTCCTCCTCCTCCTCGGTTGCCTCGGCTCGGCCCTCCCGCTGAGCGCCACGGGCTCCGCCGAGCGTCCAGCCCTGGTCCATGATGTCCGGGACTACGGCGCCCGCGGGGACGGAACCACCCTGGACTCCGCGGCCATCAATCGCGCCATCGAAGCGGCGGCCGCCGCCGGAGGCGGGAGCGTCGTCGTCCCGGCTGGCCGTTATCGCTGCGGCACCGTCACCCTGCGCAGCCATGTCACGCTCCGGCTGGAAGCGGGCGCGGTGTTGATCGGCAGCACCGAGTTGTCTGATTACCCGGAGGCGGCGCCACCGACACCGACGGACACCATCGAGTTTCGGCGGCTGCTTCCGGTCTATCCGACGCGTTTCGAGTACGGTCGGCATAGTCTCATCCAGGCGATCGGCCTTGAGAATGTCGCCATTGAAGGTCGCGGAGTCATCGATGGCTCGGGAGATCACCCGAACTTCTCCAAGGCTGAGCTGATCCGGCGGGGTCTGACGCGCCAAGAGGCCCATTCACGTCGTCCCTATGGACTCAGTTTCATCCAGTGTCGGAACGTCCGCGTGAGCGGGATCTCATTCCGCAACCTCGCCTTTTGGGCCCAAGACTATCTCGACTGCGAAGACGTCCTCGTGGATGGCATCACGGTCGATAGCCCGGCGCTGGATCGAAACAACGATGGTATCGACATCGACGGCTCGCGTCGCGTGCGGGTGGTGAATTCGTCCTTCAACACCGGCGACGACGCCATCTGCCTCAAGGCGAGCTATCGCGACTGCGAGGACATCGTGATCAGCAACAACGTCATTTCCTCTCTGGTCAACGGGATCAAGATGGGTACGGCGTCGAACGGCGGCTTCAAGAACATCGCCCTCTCGAACATCGTGATGCGAAAGGTGGGGGCCGCGGGGATCGCGCTGCAGATCGTGGATGGCGGTCACATGGACGGAATCGCGGTGAACAACATCGTGATGTACGAGGCGGGCGCCGCCTTCTTCATCCGGCTCGGCGATCGCGGCCGGGCCTGGATGCGCCCAGAGCACCATGCCGTGGGTTCCCTGAAGAACGTCCTCATCAACAATGTCGTTGCCCAGATCTACACTCCCTGGGATGGGCGGCCTCTGGGCAGTTCGATCTCCGGCCTGCCGGGTCACCCGGTCGAGGACGTCACGCTGAGTAACATCCGCATCGTCAGCCTGCGGGAGCAGCCCCGCGATCAGACGCTCGGACTGGGGGAGGCGGCGATTCCCGAAAATCTCCACGACTATCCCGAGTACTCCATGTTCGGCTCCCTTCCTGCCTATGGGCTCTATGCGCGGCACGTGCGCGGGCTCACTCTCGACACCGTCTCCACCGATTTTCGAACCGTGGACCATCGCTCGTCCATCTTTTGCGATCAGGTGGAGGATCTTCGCATCGTTGGATGGCAGGCCCGGACGCTGCCGGACAGCGATCCGGTGATCCGATTGCGGGACGTCCGTGGCGCCGACCTGATCGGGTTGTCAGCCGGGGTGGGGACGCCGGGGTTCCTTCGGCTTGATGGTGCGACGTCCGACGTGGTCCTCCAGGGCTGCGATCTCTCGCGGGCGAAGGAGCCCTTGAGTTTCGGGCCCGGGGTGGCACCGGCGGTGGTGCGGCGCTGATCCGCGCGCGCTCCATCCGGCGGCGCTGTGTCAACGTGGGTTGCGATCGCGCCAAGTTCGGATAAGCTACCTAATGAAGCCGCTCGTTCCTCTGCTGGCGTTGTTTCTCACCGGCTGCACCACTGCGTTGCCGCCCCTCAAGACGGTCGAAAACGTGGACCTGCCACGTTTCATGGGTCCTTGGTACGTGATCGCGTGCATCCCGACGTTCATCGAGACGGAGGCGTACAACGCGATTGAAGATTACCGGCTGCAGCCTGATGGCACGATCCAGACGATCTTCACCTTCAACAAGGGGAGCTTCGATGGTCCGCGGAAGGAGTACCGCCCGCGTGGCTTTGTCATCGACCCAGTCCATAAGTCCGAATGGCGGATGCAGTTCGTCTGGCCGCTGAAGTCGGAGTTTCTCATCACGCATCTGTCGCCCGACTACAGCCGCACGGTCATCGGCCGGAACAAGCGCGACTACGTCTGGATCATGGCGCGAACGCCGACGATCGCCGAGTCGGACTACACGGCATTGGTCGATGAGTTGAAGGGCCAGGGTTACGACATCACCCGGCTCCGCCGCGTGCCGCAGCAGGCGGCGACGTCGCGGTGAGTCTGGCTGGCCGATTGGCTCCTCCCCATGGCCCGGGTCGCGCACTCCACTAGCGCGACGCCTGATCCATGCGAATCAGTTTTGCTTTGGACCGCGTCGAAGCCGCTCAGGTCTTGGGCAGCGCGCTCCGTATCCAGTCGCGACGCGGAATCCTCATGATGTCCGCCGGTGCACGGTTGCTGGCAAGCAGCGCCGCCATGGTGCGCATCGGTGAATCGATGTGCTGGAAGAAGCGCTTGTAGCCGGCGCAGAGATAATTCAGTCCCGGCTCCCCGTCCGGGGTGGTGATGAAGCGGTGCTTCGGGCATTCGCCATGGCACGCGAACCGCACGGAGCATGACCGACAGTAGGCGGGAAGCGTCGCCGCCTTGGCATCGCCAAAGGCGCGCTGGTCCGGCGAATCTACCATCCCGGCCAGTGACTCGTTCATGAGGTTGCCGAGGCGGTAGCGCGGATAGACGTAATGATCGCAGCTGTAGACATCCCCGTTGTGCTCCACCGCGAGCGCCCGGCCGCAGGTCGGTGAGAACACGCAGATCCCGGCGGGATTGCCCGTCCAGTTCGCGAGCGCGGCATCAAAGTGTTGCACGAAGACGCGTCCCACATCCCGCTGCACCCACTCGTCGAAGATGCGGCAGAGGAAGTTCCCGTACTCGGCCGGTCGCACGCTCCACGGCGTCACCTGTCGGTCGAGGCCACTCGCTCCATCGGAGTCCGGAGGCTCGGCGAGCCAGAGGCCCCGTGTCTCCGTTTCCGGGGCAGCCCGCTCGACAATCGGGATGAACTGCAGGTAGCCGGACCCCACCTCGCGCAGGAAGCGGTACACCTCCAGGGGTTGGGTTACGTTGGCCCGGTGGACCGTCGTGAGGGTGTTGAAATCGACCGCATGTTTCTTCAGCACTGCGACCCCGGCGAGTACGCGGTCGAAGGTAGGTGCGTTGCCTCGATCCACGCGGTGGGCATCGTGCAGGGCGCGGGGTCCGTCGAGGCTGACGCCGACGAGGAAGCGGTTCTCGGCGAGGAAAGCGCCCCACGCATCGTCGAGCAGCACACCGTTGGTCTGGAACGCGTTCTCGATCGTCTTGCCGTGGGCGTAGCGCTGCTGGAGCGCGACCGCCTGACGGAAGAAGTCCACGCCCAGGAGGGTCGGCTCGCCGCCCTGCCAGGCGAAGCTGACCGTCGGGCCGGGCTGGGCGGCGATGTATTCGCGAATGTAGGTCTCAAGCACCTCCGGGCGCATGCGGAAGTTGGAGGTGTCGGGATAGAGGTGGGCTTTTTCGAGATAGTAGCAGTAGCTGCAGTTAAGGTTGCAGAGCGACCCCACCGGTTTGGTCATCAGGTGGAACGGCGCCTTTGCGACGCGTTCCGGCGGGTGGGTGGGGGAGTCGGGCACGGGCGCGAGGAGACTTAGCTCGACGAGGACGCAAAGTCCGAGCCGGAGCAAGCCTCCGCTGCGTCGGGCCCGGAGCGCAGCGCGGGCTCCCTGCGGCGCAGCGCTGTTCGGGCAGAGTCCTTGCCGGCGCCGCCGCATTCGTCCACGCTGCGGATGTACTCGAAGGTGCCGGCTCCCGATGCCACCCCGTCCGCACTTTTCTTCACGCTCAACCCCAGCCGCGATGACCGATTCCCTCATGACCGCTCCGCATTTCGTCCCCGACCGTCGCGCCTTTCTGAAAGCCATGGCGACAACGAGCGCCGGTTTGCTCTGGCCCGTCCACCGCATGCGCGGCGGCGAAACGGACGACGAGGTTTCCAGCTCGCTGGATGCGCTCTTGCCGGACTTTCAGCGTCAGTCGCCGGAGGAGAAAGCCCGTCGGGTCGAGCACCTGACGGCCTTGGCTCGGCGTCATCCGAGCGGAATCATGGTCTGCATGCCGTACGTATCCCGCGAGGGCCTTCGTCCGGTGACCGAGGCCGACATGGCGGGCATGGATCAGTTCAGCTTCAACTTCGGCCATCACTTCAAGTCGATCACGGACTTCTTCAACAACGAGAACTCGATCACGTGCTCGGGGTCGCACCTCGCGGCGCAGAGCATTCGCTATCAGGCCAGCGGCGAGGAGGGGGCGCTGGCCGCGGCGCGCCGGGCCTACGGGTCGCTGCGACGGGTCTTCCAATTCGGGGTCGATGCGGGCGTCCCCGGCTTCATGGGGAAGCCGTTCCACTTCGAGTACTCCGTCCACACCACGGGAGACCAGTACCTGCACCTGTTGTGGGGATTGTGGTCGTTTCTCCCGGTGGCCAGCGCCGCGGAGCGGGCCGAGATCCGCGACATGCTGAAGGCGATCGCCGACTATCAGATTCGCGTCGACTACACGATTTTCAACCGGAGCGGCGGCAAGTGGAACAACCGTCTGGATGGCTCCGACTACAATGCGATCATGGCCGCGCTCGTGGCGGCCGCCTACCGCGTCACGGGCGAGGCGAAGTACCGCGAGGCTTACCAGTTCGTCGTTCGTTCCGGCATCTGGCAGAAGCGGGCTCGCCTGGATGCGATCATCGATCAGTTCCGCGAGGGCTCGTACACAGCGAAGCGCTGGGACGTGATCGCCGGTGCCCGCGTTGCCGAGGGGGAGTTCGCGCACTGGGAGCAGATCCAGCACTCCCAGTTCACCGCCATCGCGGCGTCGATCATCCACGAGTGCGTGCCCGACCTTTTTCCACAGGAGGAGCTTCGCCGGGTGCTCGCGCTCTGGTGGGCTGACCATACGGTTGGATTCGACCCCGTTCACTGGAACTACTTGTACTGGTTCCTCGTGTCCTCGCGGGATCGCAGCTGGCGACCGGTGGAAATGACGCGACGCCTGCCGCGGGAGGAGTGGTTCGGGGGGCATCCGATGCTGTCCTTCGCGTCCAAGTGGGTCTACGGCGATTGCCTGGCGCGTTTCCAGTGGACCGCCCTCGTGGTGGCCCGGCACTGCCCCGACCTGCGCGACGAGGCGGCCACGTTCGCGGCGACCACGCTGCAGCGGCTCCGGCCGAGGCATCTGCTCTGGATTTCCGATCCCGATGGCCGGCAGGTGCCGGCGGAGGTGAACTATTTCACCCGTTTCCTCAGCAGCGAAATGCCGGAGAACATCGTGGCTTCGTACTGGGAAGGGCGCCGCCTGGGGCTGTGGAGCTAATGCGGTCCCGGCTCGACGCTCCAGCGTCGCACTCCGGCCTCCCGAGCGGCGGGGAGGGATGAAATGTCGGTAGGTCCCCGGGGCCTCCAGGACCGCGTGGTTTCTCCCGTCGCCCGTCACTCAGCGCTGGTTCACGGGGACGGGATCACGGGATCGGGGAATTGGTTGCGAAGTTCCAGCCGTAGTTCCGGACCCGCACGGAACGGCCGCTGGCATCGATACGGTAGTAACTTAGTTCGATCGAATTGTAGGTGAGCGCAATTTCCTCGAGCGGCGAGGCAGCCTCGGCGGTCGCGTTCTGCTTGAACGAGGCCACGCGCACATCCTTCAGGGTGATGGTCTGGTAGGTTAACCGCTGTGCCCCGATCGGCTTCACATATTCAAGGGTCAGGACCGGGATGATTCGGCTCGCGAGGCAGTTCGACAGGAAGAATTGGCTCGATCCGTCCAGTCGCTTGACGATGACGAACGGCGTGGCGGTCACCTTGCCTGCTCCCCCTCCGCGAGCCGCCGCGCCGGCGCCAGCGGCCGCGCCGGCACCGAGGGTGTCGAACGAAAAAGCGGTCGTCTCCAACTCGGCCCAGCCCTGATTCTTGGAGTCGAGGCTCTCTCCGCCGAAGTTTGCGGCCGCGGGCACCTGCCCGCTGCCGGCGTTCACCGGCGCGATAAAGATGTTGCCGGCCGTGAGCCGAACAACACCGAGCAGGCTGAGAGCAAGGACGAGGATCGATTTCTTCATGGTGGGGGCTCGCGGCCGGGCCGGAGTAGCGATCGTGGGTGCGGAGGGGGCGCCGCGGCCGGTGCCGAGACAATGAAGGAAGCGAGATCGGTGCCTCAACGAGAAAAACTGGCCAGAAACGTCGGCACAACCGGACTCCGAAGCGGGCGCCTCGCCGACGACTGCCAACGTGGGCAGGGGTGAGCGAGCCGGAGCCCGCCGGCCCGGCGGAGCGGGGTGTTTCCAGGGTGCGAGGGCGCGACGCAGAGGTTGCCTCTCCCACGGTGCTCGGCGAGGGTTCTGTCACCACCTCCGCACGTCTTCGCTTGAACGTCTCTCCCGTTTCCCCGTCTACGCGCCTTGCTCGAATGCTCCGCCGTCCGGCACCTCGCCCGCGTACCGCTACTCTTCGCCGTCGTTCGGTCCGCGGGTGCCTCGGTGCGCTGGTGGCGTCCGCCCTCCTCGCGGTCGCTCCCGTCCCCACGCCCGCCCTTCGCGCCGCTCCGCCGACGCCGGAACCCGCATGGCGCGAGCCGGGGCAGATCTTCACGCCGGAGTACCTCGCCTCGGGCCAGCTGCGCTATGCCGCCTCTGGGGGCGACATCGTCGGGGTCAACCGCACGGCCTTCAACAACCGTCCGCTCTACGGCATCGTCCCGGGCCGGGCCGTGGTGTTGACCGGCGACCGTCCTCTGGTCCGCCAACTGGGGCGCGGCACGTTCACCGCTGGAATCGTGCGGGAGGGGCGCGGACCGTGGTGGCACGAGTACGCCGCGGTGGAGGCGCGCTATCGGGGCGGTCGCATGAGCTGGCGGATGTCGGATCCTTCGCTTCCGGGCGTGCGCCTGCGTCTGGAGGCGGTGCCGCTGCGCGAGGTGGAGGGCTTCGCCTTGCGGTTGCAGGCCGAGGGTCTGCGGCCGGGCGATCAGTTGGTCTGGATGCTGGGAGGCCCAGGCTCGGCGAATCGCGGGTCGTGGGACCCGGTGATGCGTGGCAACCCCCACATCGTGCGCCAGGGCGACCCGCGCAAACCGGAGCTGGGATACGGAGTCATGCCGGAGTGGTCCGCCGGGAACACGGTTCGTATCGAGGGAAGCCAGGTGCGGCTCCGGACCGCTGAAGCGCCGACGCTTGAGTTCGTGGGCGGTCCTGATCGCGCGGGAGACGTACGGGTGGCCGATGCATCCGCGTCGGAGTCCCCGGCTCGACTCGCGGCGAGCGCGGGCGGGAGCCTTCCCGCCGCCGGCGGAGTGATTCCGCTGGCGGGTGGAACCGCCACGATCCACTGGCGATTTGCCACGGTGGAGGCCGATGCGGCGGTGGAGCAACCCGACGCAGCGGCGGCCTTCGCCGACGCATGGAAGCACCAAGCCGCCAGCGAACGGATTGTCTCCGAGACCCCCGATCCCTTCCTCGACGCCGCGCTCGCGTCGGTCGGCCACGCGATCGACGCGCTCTACCACCCGCGCACGACGGAATTCCACCACGGCACGCTGTCGTTCAACATTCCCTTCCTCGGCTGGCGCGTGATTTCCGGCTCCACGGCGCTCGGTTGGCACGACCGCGTCGCGGCTAATGCCGCGGTCTACTTCGCGCGGCAGGTCACCGACGCGCCCGACAAGGAGCGGCCCGACCCCGATCCGGTCCGCCTCGGCGCGCAGCAATCCGCGAAGTCGCGTTTCCACGGGCGCGGCAAGATCGCGACGCCGTACGACATGTACGACACGCAGACCCAGTTCTTCGATCAGACGATCCAAGGCTGGCGGGCGACGGCGGATCCCGATCTGGAACGCGGATTGCGACCGGCGCTGGAACGCCATCTTGAGTGGGCGAGGGAGTGCTTCGATCCCGACGGCGACGGCTTGTACGAGAGCTACATCAACACGCTCCCAACCGACTCGGTCTGGTACAACGGCGGCGGGAGCGTCGAGCAGTCCGCCTACGTCTCCACCGCCCATCTCGCCGCGCGCGACCTCGCGCGGCGGGCGGGCGATGCCGCCGCGGCCGCGCGTCACCAGCAGTCGGCCGATCGCATCCAGCGCGCGCTGCGCGAGAAGCTGTGGCTGCGTGAGCGCGGGCACTTTGGACTCTACGTGGAGCAAGAACCCCCGCACCGCGTGCATCCCGATGCCTGGACCCTCAGCCAGTACCTGCCGATCGAGGCGGGCCTGCTCGCGCCGATCGAGGCGCTGCAGGCGCTCCACTACACCGAATGGGCCCTTGAGCGCATCCGGCTCCCGTACGGCGGTTCGCTCTGCCAGCTTTCCAACTGGACGCCGAGCAAGTGGTCCGTCCGCGACATCTTCAACGGCGACGTCTGGGCTCTCGCGCTCGCGTATGCCCAGACCGGACTCGCCGACGAGAGTTGGGATCTCCTGCGCGGCGCGCTCCTCGAAACCGCCTACGCGGGCGGCATGCCGGGCGGTTTCAGCCACATCGCCGCGGGCGCGGACTTCGGCGACAGCGTGAACATGTTCCCGCGGGCGGTGGTGAACGGGATGTTCGGCTACGAGCCTGACTATCCCAACGGTGTCGTCCGGTTCCGCCCGGCCCTCCCGACGGCCTGGCCGAGCGCCGCGCTGCGGTCGCCCGACTTCTCGTTCCGCTTCCGCCGCGAGGGCGGGATCGACCGCTACACCGTCACCCTGACGCGCGAGGCGGCGCTGGACTTTCGCCTGCCGGTCCGTGCCGAGCGGGTCGCCCGCGTCACGGTCGATGGCACGGACGTGCCGTGGACGGTCGAGCCCGGCTTCGGTTGCACCTGGTTGCGGCTCCGCGTGACCTCGCGACGGTCGGCGGACATCGCGATCCATGTCGAGCGGCGCGTGGCGCCGGAGGAGGCGGTCGCGTGGTCGGGCCGGGTCGGTGAACCGTTTTCGCTCCCGATCGCGCCGGGGAAGCTGGTCGGGGTCCAGGATCCCCAGGGGGCGCTGACTGGCGTGCGCGTGCAGGACGGGCGCATCACCGGGCGCTGGGGCGAGCGGGCTGGTCATTTCGTAGCGGTCGCGGAGATGCAGGTGGGCGAACTCCCGCAGTGGCGGGTCGGGAAGGGACGCATCGACGATCCCGGCGCGGCGGCGCGGGCGGCCGAGCAAACGCCGCGGCGGGCCCCGCCGTCGGCGCGCTGGGCGACCGTCGACCTGCGGGCGCAGTTCAACGGGGACGTGCGGACCCTCTTCCAGCAGGCGTACCGGTCGCCGCGGCCCGAGACGGTCTCGTTGCGGCTCGGCACGGATGGATGGTCGGCTTGGACCTTCACGCACTGGGGTGACAAGCCGCCGGCGATCGACCTCGCGAACGTGCGGGCGCTCCGCGATGCCGCGGGCGACTTGGTCACTCCCCAAGGTGCTCGCTTCGCCGTCGCGGACGACGCCCGCAACGTCGCATTCACCTCACGCTGGGACAACTGGCCCCGCGCGGTGACGGTGCCGGTCGGGCGGTCCGCCGAGGCGGCGTGGCTGCTCGTGGCCGGCTCGACCTTTCCGATGCACTTCCGGATCGCCAACGCGGTGCTGCGTTTCCGGTACGCGGATGGGGTGGAGGAGACGCTGGAACTCGTGCCGCCTCTCAACTACTGGAACCTGAGTTCGTGGGGCGGATTGGATTACGACTACACGGTGGACGCGTTCGCCCTCCCCAAGGAACCACCGCCGCAGGTGCAACTCGGGAAGGACTGCCGGGCGATGGTGCTCTCGTGGCGCCTCCGCCGCGACGTGCCCTTGGCGTCGGTCACCTTGGAAACGCTCTCCCCGGAGGTGGTCGTCGGCCTGATGGGCGTGAGCCTGATGAATCCGGACCTCTAGGTCTCTGCATCGACCTTAGCTCGGCGGTCACTTCGCTGTCAGTGTGTGCGTCGTCGCTCGAACATGGGGGGCCAAGCCGATGTGCGACGGCGAGTGGCGCGTTCATTGGACGTGCAGCCACGCCTCCCGCCGGGGACGGCAACGGTCGGCTTGAGGCTGAGCTCGGCGCGGATGGGAGGATTCCCGGCTTTCGATCCGGACTCGTTTGTTTGCGTATCCACCTCTCGGTTGCGCATCGGTTTTTGCTTGTCCGCCTGCACTCTGGACGATGATCCTTTGTCCCGACTGCTGTCTCTCCGGCGAAGCCTGCTTGTCGGCTTCGCGGCTTGTCCGTTCTTCAACCCCGGTGTTTTGCGCCATGGCTTTTTTCTCGCTCATCCGTGTGTCCCTTTCCGGTTTGGGTGTCAGCCGCTCCGCGTGCATCCTCGCACTCTGCTCCTGCATGCTGGGGCTGCCGTTGACCCGCGCGCAGATCTTCGTCGGCGCCTTTGAGGGTGAGCCGGCCGTCGTCCGCGTTTACACCTTCCCGCCGAGTGCGAATGGCAACGTCGCGCACGGCCAGTTAAGTATTCCGTTCCAGGGAGACGCCCAGCCGACGTCCCTCGCTGCCGATTCGACCCACCTTTATGTGTTCTTTAGCGCGCGCTATCCCGATCCGCCGTTCGTTCTGAAGTTCGCCTCGAACGCCTCCGGAAGTGTGGTGCCCATCAGCAAGACCTTTCTGGCGTATACTCCCGTGACTAGTCAAAACCCACTTTTCACGACCTATCTGGGACCGGCAAAGATCTACGATGGGCACCTCTACGTGCTCAGGAGGGACCAGGTATTCGACGGGCGGGACTCGATTGTGACCTACGCCTTGGCAGACCTCGTAAACAACACCAGCGCGAGCCCGCTCGCCCCAGTGCGTGAGATCGAAGGAACATTGCCGAGTGGTCTCAGCTTCGGGGGGATCGCGGTCGACAGTAACTTCATTTACGCCACACGTGAGGGGTCCGACATTTACGCTAGTGTGGGCATAACTACAGAGGACTCGGTGCTGATTTTCGAGCGTTCCACTTCGGGCCGTGCGGCTCCGGTCCGGACGATCACGGGGCCCAGCACGGACCTCTCACCTGTGAACATCGCTGTGGACGCCACGACGATCTACGTGCTCAACAACGACTACGCGACCGCAAGCACGCCTGCCCGTAGTCGGGTCACCACGTATCCGTTGAGCGCAAGCGGCAACGTGGTTCCTACGACAACCATCGGCGCGGACGCGCTGACTTACGGGGCGTTCTACTTGGCGGTCGATGACACCAAGATCTACGTCGGCAATGCAGGAAATCTGCAAGGCGTGTACGGAACTCCACCGTCGATTTTCTCCTTCCCCAAGCTTACCAACAGCACCGCTGCGGTGCCGAGCACCACGATTACTGGCTTCCCCCCGTTCTTTAGCATGTTCGTGGTGCCGCAGCCCAGCGCGCCACCCACTGTGACAACGAGCGCGGGTGCGGCGACGTTCACCGTCGGCGGCGGGTCCGTGGTTGCCGATGCCGCCCTCGACCTCACGGCTGCGCCTGCCACCCTCGCTACGGCGACAGTCAGACTCACGGCTGGATTCCAATCCACGGAGGACGTGCTCGGGTTCATCAACACCGGAGTGATGAGTTTCGGGAACATCACCGGCGTCTACGATTCCACCGTCGGCACTCTCCAACTCCAGTCGGTCGGTGCGACGGCCACCACGAGCCAATGGCGGTCCGCCCTGCGCGCCGTCAGTTACAACAACACTGCGGGATCGCCCGACACGACCAGCCGGACCATCACGTTTCAGGTTTTCGACGGCTCGCAGGTCAGCAATGTCGCCGCGAAGACCCTGTCTTTCGTTGCACCGACGCCGACGCCGACGCCAACACCAACACCCACACCGACGCCGACACCGACACCGACGCCGACCCCAACGCCAACACCGACACCGACGCCGACACCGACCCCAACGCCCAGTCCCACTCCGACACCGACTCCCGCGTCGGGGGGCGCCTCGGGGGGATCTTCGCCGGTCCCCAGTAACGCACCCGTGATCGTTGCAGTCGGCACTCCGGCCGACGGCGCCTACGGCGCGGGAGGCGAGCTCAATTTCACGGTCACGTTTGGCTCAAGCGTCGGGGTTACGGGCACGCCGTCCCTTCCGCTTACGATTGGCTCGTCGACGCGGCAGGCGAGTTATGTTTCGGGGAGCGGCACGTCGGTTCTCACCTTCCGCTACACGGTCAGTCCGGGGGACAACGCTCCCGCCGGAATCACGGTCGCCGATTCGGTCGTTCTCAACGGTGGGACGATCAATTCGACCCTCGGCGGCATCCCTGCCCTTCTCGCACTCGTTCCCCCGGTCACCACCGGGATCGTCGTGGGCACGGTCCCCGTTCTTGCCGCAAGCCCCGGCTCAACGTCGTTCGTCGCTGCGGACAACGCGGCATCCACGCCCGTCCTCGTCGACGGTGGCATCACCCTCGTCTACCCGTCGCTGTCGGTGACACCGGACTCTGTCGGAGGCGTGGTTACCATCACCGGCGGCTTTGAGCGGGCCACTGATGTGCTTGGGTTCGCAAACACCGATGCGACCCGATTCGGTCCCATCCAAGGGGGACGCTTCTCCGGCACGCTGAGGTTGTTCCTTCCCGCCGGCACCACCGCCACGCTGGCGCAGTGGCAAGCCGCCTTCCGCGCGGTGACGTTCACGAGCACCGCTCCGGTGCCCAGCACCGCGACCCGCAGGATCAGCTTTGTCTTCAACGACGGCGTCCAGGACAGCAACACGGTGACCAAGAGCGTCACCGTCGTGGCGGTTAACCAGACCCCGGTAGTCACGACGTCCGGAGGGGCTGTCAGCGCGATCGGCGGTGGTTCGGCCGTCGTCGTAGATGACGCGATCACGGTCACCGATCGCAACGCCTCGACCCTCGCCTCCGCCACCGTGGCGATCGACGCAGGTTTCCAGAGCGCCGCGGACGTGCTCGCGTTCACCCCCTCAAGCCTCGCCACCGTGGGCAACATCACGGGCAGCTACCAGGCCGCGACCGGCGTCCTTGCCCTCACTTCGGCCGGCGCCACCGCGACCGTCGCCCAGTGGCAGGCCGCGCTGCGCGCCGTGACCTACCGGGCCACCGTCATCAAGGCCAACACCGCCCCGCGCACGATCCGCTTCACCGTCAATGATGGCACGGCGGACAGCGCCCCGGCCACGCGGACCGTCACGGTCGCCGTGCTGCGGCCCACGATCTCCTCCGTGACCGCGCCCGCCAGCGGCACCTACGGCGGCGGGCAGTCCGTGACCTTCACGGTCGTCTTCGATCAGGAGGTGATGGTCACCGGCGTCCCGCGGCTCAACCTCACGGTCGGTTCGAACCTGCGAACGGCGGACTACGTATCCGGCGGCGGCACGAACACGCTGACCTTCCGCTACGGCGTCGCGCTTGGCGACAACGCGGCCAACGGTATCGCCGTCTCCTCCCCGATCGTGCTGAACGGCGGCATGATCCAGGGGGAGGACGGGAAAGACGCCACGCTGACCTTCACGCCGCCGGTCACCTCCGGGATCGTGGTGAGCACGGCTCCGGTGCTGACGGCGGGTTCCGGCAGCACGTCCTTCGTGTCCGCCGACGGTGCGCCTTCCTTGCCGGTCGTCGTCGACGCCGGGATTGGGTTCTCCTTCCCCTCGGGGCTCACCTTGCCTCCGGACGGTTTGGCGACCGTGACGCTCTCGGGCAATTATCAGCCGGGCACCGATCGCCTTGACTTCACGAATACCAGCGCGGAGACCTTCGGCAACCTTGCGGCCGAAGCGATCGTCGCGGCGGATGCGTTCTCGCTCGCCCTCTCCTCCGAAGGCGGCACCGCCACCATCGCCCAGTGGCAGGCCGCCCTGCGGGCGGTGACGTTCACCAGCACGGCCGCGGTCCCCAGCACCGCGGGCCGCACCGTCCGCTTCGTCGTCAGCGACGGCGTGCAGCTGAGCAACACCGTCACCCGGACGGTCACCGTCACCGCGACCAACCAGTCGCCGGTCGTGACGCCCTCGTCCGGGGCGACTCTCTTCGCCAGCGGCGGCAACGCGGTCGCCGTCGATCCTGACTTGACCCTTTCCGATACGGATCACCAGGCGCTGGAGGGAGCGTTCCTCACCATCACCGATAACCAAGGAGGCGGGGAGTACCTCGCTTTGACCACGGATCCGCGCACGATGGGCAACATTGCGGCCAGCTACGCCGAGTTGAACGGCGTGCCGACCCTCGTCCTCGCGTCGGCCGGCCGCACCGCGACGATTGCCGAGTGGCAGGCGGCCCTGCGAGCGATCGTGTACTTCGCGGCGGATTCCCTCAGCCCCCGCGACCGCGCGATCAACATCCGGGTCAGCGACGGCATCAGCAGCAGTGTGGTCAAGACCAAGACGGTGGCCGTCCGCCGCGTGCCGGTGATCACCTGGACGCCGGCCGCGCTCACGGCGGGTACCGCGCTCGGGACCGGCCAGCTGAACGCCAGCGCCACGTTCAACGGCGCACCGGTCGCCGGCGCCTTCACCTATGCTCCGGCCTCCGGCGCGGTCCTTGCCGTGGGCACGCCGACGCTCAACGCCGCGTTCACTCCGACTGACACCGCGACGTATGTGTCCGCCACGGCCAGCGCATCCCTGACGGTGAATCCCGCCCCGACCACGGTGGTGGTGACCCCCGCCAGCGCCACCTTCACCGGCGCCAGTCAGACGCTTCTGCTCTCGGCCCGGGTCACCAGCGCGGGTGGCCCGGTCAACGCCGGCACGGTTACCTTCTCAGTGAGGGATCGAAATGGTCGGGAGGTGGGCGCGCCGGTGACCTCGGGCACGGTGACCAACGGCAACGCCACCGCGAGTTATGTCCTGCCCGCGAGCACCGCCCCGGGTGACTATACGGTTCTGGCCGGCTACAATGCGGCCGGTTCCTTTGCCGCTAGCGGCGATGTCGCCGCTTCTCTTGGGTTCGCCGGCGCCAACACCGCTACTATCGTCACTGCGGATTCGCGAAGCGACGGCTTCAGACTCCGCGCGACGGTGACGAGCACTCCCAACACGGCGGGCGTGGTTGGGACCGGCACCGTCACCTTCACGGTGAGAGATAGTGCCGGGCGGCAGGTCGGAACCCCGGTAACGTCCGGGGCGCCCGTCAATGGCACGGCGAGCGTCACCTTTCCGCTGCCGGCCAACTCCCCGCCGGGTGAGTATGTGGTGACGGCCGCCTACAACGCCGCCGGCAACTTCGCCAGCAGCACTGGCACCGTGACTGCCGTGCTCCTCCCGGTCACTCGGTTAGCCAACCTCTCCGTGCGGGCGACGGTCGTCGGCGGGCAGACGATCACCCAAGGCTTCGTGACGTCCGGTCCGCTGAGGCTTCTCGTTCGCGCGATTGGCCCGGGCCTCACGCCGTTCGGCGTACCTGGGGCGGTGCAGAGCCCTTCGCTCGCGCTGCTCGACGGCAAGGGTCGGCTGTTGGTGAGTAACAGCGGCTGGAGTGGCGAGAGCACGCTTGCGGCGGCATTCGTGCAAGCTGGTGCGTTCGGACTCGCGCCGACCAGCCGCGATGCGGCCGCGATCGCGGAGATCGTGGCGGGCACCTATGCGCTGCAAGCGAGCGGCGGCGGGGGTGCCGGGCAGATCTTGGCGGAGCTGTATGCTCTTCCCGCAAGCACGGCGTTGCCGGAGGAGTCCGCCGAGTTCATCAACTTCTCCGTGCTCGGCCCAGTGAACGGGTCTGATGCGCTGGTGGCCGGCCTCGTGGTCCAGGGCAACGCACCCGGCCGCGTTCTCCTCCGTGGCATCGGCCCCAGCCTTGGCCAGTTCGGCGTGCCCTCTCCGCTGACAACGCCGCTCCTGCGGGTCTATGACGGCAGGCAAACGCTCATCGCTCAGAACCAGAACTGGGGCACGCCAGTGACGGTCATCGCTGCGCAGCCGGCTTCGACCCCAGTCGCACTCGCGGCTGCGGCGGCAGCGGCCGGGGCTTTCCCGCTTGCGACCGGAAGCGCGGACTCAAGCGTGGTCGTCATGCTCGCCCCGGGTTCCTACACGGTTCAACTCACGGGTGCGGGCATCGCCCGTGGTACCGGCCTGCTCGAGATCTACATCCTGAAGTAGGAGGCTGCCTGCTTTGCTTGCCCGGTGCCGGGCGGCGGCGCGGGAGCCGTCGCCCGTGCGCATCACCACAGCTTCTGCTCGCGGCCCATCCAGTAGGCGATCATCCAGAGGGCCGGGAACTCCGCGCCGAACAGGTTGGCGAAGGGCTTCATTTCGTCTGGCAGCCGGCCGTCGTCCCAGCACTGACGCAGCCCGGAGCGGTCAATGCGGCGCAGGATTCTCCGCGACACCTCGTGGCCCTTCGGATCGATGCCGTGCTTCGTGACCATGAGTCCGAGGATGGCGACGCCAAGCGAGTACAGCGTACGTCCCTGATAGCCGGTCGGGGAGCGCCACCACCGCCGCGCGGTGGCGTTCGACCCCGCGCTCGGCGGGCTGCGGTCCTCCCAGCCCTCCTGCACCGGCGTGAACTCCCTCCGCTCGGTGTCGTAGATTCCGTCGAGCAGGAGGCCATCCTCGCCCAGTCCCTTCTGCGCCGCCTCCCAGTAGAGGCGCATGTGGCCGATCCAGTCAGCGTCCTTGGCGAGGCTCGTGGTCAGCCAGTATTCCCCGAGCCACGCATAGTAGAACAGGTTGAAGTTGAGCTCGTACCGCTTGCCCGGCCACGGAAACCGGCCGGCGGCGATGACCTCCCGCACCTGCGCGACCGCGGCGTCGCGGAAGCGCGTCTCGCCGGTCAGGTCAAATGCGGCGTGCACGCAGGCGAAATACTTCGTGGCGCTGGGGTGGGGGCGGTCGACGATCCGGGCGAAGTTCCCGTGATGGTTCATCACCCAGTTGCGGCGGAGGTAGTAGTCGCCGTGGTCGCGCAGGTTGCGCCGCGCGATCTCCCGCTCGGCGTCGGTCGCGAGATGCTGAGCGAAGTGCAGGTAGTGGAGAATCGGATTCGCGGATTGGTCGAAGCTGGTGGTTGGTCCTCCACGGCCGCCGTGAGGCTTGCCCATCAGGCCGGGCTCGAACGCGCGGCAGAGGTCGAAGATGTGATTGAGGTCGAGGAAGCACTTCCGCGCGAGCCGCAGGGCCTCCGGCTCACCCGTGACGCGGTACCGCAGCATCTGCGACCACAGGACCGAACCGGTCGCCCACGCGGTGTTTTCCCCGTAGTACCAGTCCGCCACCGTGGGCTTCGGTGAGACCTTGCCCCAGACCGAGTCGAGGACCTGATGGAGTTCCGGCGCGACGTCGCCCTCCTGCAGGGGACGGCGCGTCTCGAAGTCCGAGTGGGAGATCAGGAGGCCGCCAGGACCGCGTGCGACCTCCAGCACCTGGCCGAGGAAGTCCGCGGCCCGCCCGGCGAAGAGTTCGGAGTCACCGGCCGGGGCGGTCGGGCGGGACGCGGGCGACGGCGACGGATCGCCGCGAAGCGGTCCGGCGAGCGCGAGTCCCGCCGCGCCGAGGGTGGACGCTCGGACAAAGTCGCGGCGGGTGGCTGGGGCGGTGGGCGGGCGTGACGAAGGAGGGGTATTCATGGGGGCGCAGAGAGGGAGCGTTTCGTCGGCGCAACGGGCTGCAGCCGTGGACTCGAAACCACGAACCGCACGGGGGCGTCGATTCGTTGGGGCGACGGCGGATCGGGTGAATCACCAGCGTGGGCGCACCGGCGTCTCCGCCAAGGAAATTCCGGGAGGAGCGCGCGTGCGGCCGGAGATGGGGCCTCGCCATCAGGCGTCGCAGTCCCTTTTCTGTGCGGCCCCACCGACTCCCCGGACCGAGACCCTTCAACGCCACTCGCCCGTGCACCTCCCCTCCTTGCTCCGCCTGCTCCCGCTCGCCCTCGCCATCCCTGCGCTCGCGCAAACGGTACCGGCGCCTCCCGCAGGCGCTTCCATCGGCGCCGGGAACCACTCGGCGATCCGCCACGGGGCCGGTGCAGCCCGGGTCGTAGTCCTCCATGTTTCGCCCCTGGGCGATGACGCCCACGAGGGCACGGTCGAACGGCCTTTGGCCACGCCGACGGGAGCGCGCGACCGCGCGCGGCGGATGATTGCGCAGGGACTCACGGCTCCGCTGGACATCGTTTTCGGCGGCGGCACCTACCGGTCGGGTCTCCCGCTTGAACTCCGCCCGGAGGACTCGGGTTCCAGCACGTTCCCGGTGACGTGGAGGGCGGCGCCTGGCGCGCGGGTGGTCTGGTGCGCAGGTCGCGCGATCCCCGGCCAGTGGAGGAGTGAGGAAGGGGGCGTCTGGCAGGTGGATCTCAGCAGCATCGGCCCGACCTCATCGAATTTCCGGCAGCTGTTCGTGGACGGAAAGCGCGCGACGCGCGCGCGGTTTCCGAACGTCGATGCGCCGAAGCCCTTTCTGTACGCGAAGGGCGGAGACCTCGATCATGCGCTCATCGAGCCCGCGCTGGTCAAGGAGGCGTGGGGTCGGGCCCGCGACGCCCAGATCAACATCGTCCCGCAGTGGCGGTTCTTCAACCAATGGAACACCGTCACGACGGTCGATCCCAAGATGGGGCGCATCGACTTCGCGGAGAGCGAACGCCATGCGAAGGTGATTCCGGGGAACTGGTTCTGGATCGAGGGCGTACGGGAGGAACTCGACCAACCCGGCGAGTGGTTCCTGGATGCGGAGGCGCGCCGTCTCTCGTTCATGCCTCCGCCCGGAGTCGACCCGAACACGCTTGAGATCGTCGCGGCCGCGCTCGACCGGCTGGTCACGGCCCGCGGCGACGTGAACGCGGGCACGCATGTGACGAATGTGCACTTCGAAGGCATCGAGTTCCGGCACACCGACTTCACCCTCGGACATATTGAGCCGCGTGTGCATACGGATGCGGCGATCCTGTTCGAGAACACCCTCGATTGCTCGGTGCGGCGCTGTCACTTCGAGAACATCGGCGGCTACGCGCTCTGGCTGCATCTCGACAGCCGCGGCAATCGGTTCGATCGCAACACGGTCCGCCACTCCGGCGGCGGCGGGGTACTCCTCACCGGCGCGCGGCTGTCCTACATGGACGATACGAAGGTCTACACGCCCGGCGAGGCGGCCGCGAAGGTGGCCCCGATCCTGAACGAGATCACCCGCAACACCGTCGAGCACTGCGGCAAGATCCGCTACTACGGCGGCGGGGTGCACCTCGACTCCCGGCCGGCCCGGATGTCGATGGCTCCGGGGAATCTGATCTCGCACAATTACTTCAACGATCTCTCGCGCAACGGCGTCTTCGCCTTCCGCAATCAGGGCGGCTCTGTCGTCGAGTACAACCACATCCACAACGCCATGCAGACGACGATCGACGGTGCCTGCATTCACTTCGCCACGATGAGCCACCTCAACGCGCCGAATTTCATCCTGAATAACTGGCTCTATGATGTCTGGGGCTTCGAACAGAAGCCCGACGGGAAGCCGACCCGCCGGTTGGCGAACGGCGTCTTCCTCGATTGGGACACCAGCAACACCACGGTGCGCGACAATTGGATCTACAATTCCGTCGGCGGAGCCATCAAACCAATCTGGAGGAACCAGAATCTCGTGATCGAGCGCAATCACGAGTCGACCGAGCGCATCGTGCCGCCGTTCGTCACCGAGCTGGGGCCGGAGGGCACGGCAACCCACGGCATCGACCTGACCTCGAATCGCCTGATCGGGAGCGTCGTTCACTACACGGATGCGAAGCACGTACGCACGGCCGGAGCGTGGACCCCCCGGACCGTCAACGGGATGTGGGGGCTCTTCCGGTTCAACGTTCTGATCGGCACCGCCGCCGTACCTTCGTCGGCCGCGTACGCCCTGCCGATTCCCGAGGACGGCATCTACGAGATCTCACTGCTTTATCAGTCCCGGGCCGATCGGGCCTCCAACGTCCCGGTGGTCATCGCGCACGCGGACGGCGAGTCCTTGTTGACGTGGAACATGCGCGAGGGCTCCACGCATGGCTTTTCCGTGCCGGTGGGCTCGTTCCGCTTCACCGCCGCGCGGGGAGGCACGGTCACGCTCTCCACCTCCGGTACCGATGGCAAGGTGATCGCGGACGCAGTGGCCTTCGTGAAGGTCGCCCCCTGAGCCGCATCGTACCTCTCGACGCCGGTTTGTTCTTCGAGGCGTCCCGCGCTGCACGCATCCGCCGAGACGACGTGGCGTGGTCTTCGAATCCGCCAGGACGATCCGGGTTCCGGCTCCGGCACGAGCCGGAGCGAGGGCCGGGTGGTCAGCCGGTGCCGGCGCGCATGGCGCTCAGAGCTGCCGCCCGAGCGCGAGCAGCCGGGTGCGCAGTTCGGCGAGGTAGCGGTAGCTGGCGTGCACCGGGGCGTCGAGGCCGTCGAGATGGAGCAGCGTGGTCGCCTCCGACTCGCGGTCGGCGCGGCGGAGGCGTGTGAGGTTCACGATGGCCCCGCGGTGCACGCGCACGAAATGCGAGGCCGGGAGGGTCTCCTCCCAGACTTTCATCGTGCGCCGGACCATCAGCCGCGAGCCGTCGCTCAGACGCACGACGGTGTAGTTTTCGTCCGATTCGACGGTCGCGATGTCCGCCAGCGCGGCAAACCGCGTCGTCCCGTTGTCGATCCGGAGATGGACGACGTCGCTGGGCTCCAGCGCGGGGAGGGGAGCCCTGGGCTCCGGCGGCACCGGGCCGGCGTTGACGCGCCGCAGCGCCTCGGCGAGACGCTCCGGGCGGACCGGCTTGAGCAGGTAGTCGAGGGCGTTCACGTCGAACGCCCGCGCCGCATAGGCGTCGAAGGCGGTCACGAAGATGATTCGGGCCCCGGGTTGGACGAGCGGCACGAGTTCGAATCCCGTGCCACCCCGGAGCTGCACGTCGAGGAACACGAGGTCGTAGCCGCCTCCGGTCAGCCGCTTGGCGGCCTCAGCCAAGGTATCCGCCTCGCCCCAAAGCCGTACGGTGGGGTGCGCGCGCAGCAACCCGCGCAGGGCGGCGCGCGCCGGAGCTTCGTCGTCGATGATGAGCGCGTTCATGGGGGAGGGTTGGCCGCCGGTGGGCGCAGGGCCGGACCGGCTTCCACCGCGTCGCGTGCGAGCCGCACGGTGACGGTCACCCAGCCTTCCCTCGCGTCGACGGTGAAGGGGTGGGCGTCGGGATAGTAGCGCTGCAACCGTTGGTGCAGGTTCTCGAGGCCGATGCGGGTGGAGTCCGGGCGGACCACGCTGGGATCCAGCCACTCGCCGGTGTTGGCGATCTCGATGACCAGCGCCTCGGCCTCGCGGCGTGAGCGCACCGCCACGCGGAGCACGCCGGGTGACGTGCGGCTGCCGTACTTGATCGCGTTCTCCACGAGCGGCAGCAGCAGGAACGGCGGCAGGCGCACCGCCTCGACCTCCGGCGCCACCGCAAATTCCACCAGCAGGTTGTCGCCCCAGCGCACCTTCTCCACGTCGAGGTAGCCCCGCAGCGCCTCGACCTCCGCCCCGAGCGTGGGGAACGTGTCCGCGGGGCGGGTGAGGGTGGCGCGGCAAAACTCGGCGAGCCGCAGCACCATGTCGCCGGCGGCGCGTGCGTTCTCGAACAGGAGACCGTAGACGGAGTTGAGCGCGTTGTAGAGGAAGTGGGGGTTGAGCTGGTAGCGGAGCACCTCGAGGCGGGCCTTCTCCTCGGCGAGCTGGGCCGCGATTTTCTCGTCGAACTCCAGCCGGCGCAGTCGGTCCAGTTCGGCGTTGCTCGCCGCGAGCCTTGCTTCGGCCTCATCGCGGCGGGAGACGACGGTGCCGAGGCCCAGTCCGACGCCCGCCACGGCGACGGTGAAGAGCAGGAAGATGTACGCGAGGGCCTCCGTCGTGCCGGCGATCTTCATGCCCACCAGGCCCACGAGCATCACCGCGAGCGTGGCGAGGGTCGCACCACGCAGGCCGTGGTGGACGCAGATCCACACCAGCGGGAGAAAGCACAGGTAGAACGCGCGCTGCTCGCGGAGCACCGGCACCGCCAGCACGAGCGCGAGCGTTCCGAGCAGCACGGCCCCGCGCACGATCGCGGGCACGAGGGAGGTGGAGCGCGTCGGCCGCGTCCCGTCGAGCCACGCCCCCGCATGCACCATCGCGGCGGGCACGACGGTGAGCAGACCGCTCGCGTCGCCGATCCACCACGCGAGGACCGAGCGGAAAAACGCCGGCAGCGCGACCGGCTCGGGCCGGCCGCTCACCGCCGTCGCCACCGCGGTGCCGATCAGCGCCGCCACGAAGGGCGCGCCTGCGATCGTGAGGCAGAACACCGCCGTGCCGCGCGGGCCGCCCGGGAGGAGCCGGGGCCCGAGGAGTCGGCGCACCAGCCATGCGGCCGTCGTGTACGTGACGGTCAGGAGTCCGGGAAAGAAGATCGCCGACCAGAGCTCGTGCGCCGAGTTTGAGGCCCACGCGGTGGCGAAGTTGGCGGCAAAGACGACCCCGGCATACCGCGGCCCGAGCAGCACGAGGAGCGCCAGCGCGAGGCCGCCGGGCGGGTACCAGATCGAGATGGCGATCCCCGGTTCCACCTCGAACCAGCCCGCCGAGAAGTGCACCAGCGCATGGAGTACCACGTACGCGGCGCAGAGCAGGAGCGGCTTGGTCGGGCGGGGGAGGCGCATCGACGGAGGAAACGGCCCGGACTACGGGGTGAAGTAGTAGATGTGGGAGTCGTCGCTGCCGCCGACCACCGCACTGCCGTTCGTCGCGATTGCGATCGGCCAACTCATGTTGCCGGTGGCGCACGTCCAGCGCACCGCGCCCTTCGAGAGGTCAATGAGATAGAAGCAACCCGGCGTGCCGTCGGGGTGTCCGTCGGCCACGGCCGCGAGGCGAGCCGCGGCGTTGAGCACGATGCTGTTGGGGTTGTGCGCGAGGGCGAAGGACCGGGCCGGGCCGGCACTGCCGCCCGCGAGGAGCACGATGTACGCCCTCCCGGCCGCGCCGTCGTTCACCACGCCGGCGAACCGGTGTCCG
Organism: Opitutaceae bacterium; assembly: GCA_040382075.1. GTDB lineage: Bacteria > Verrucomicrobiota > Verrucomicrobiia > Opitutales > Opitutaceae > UBA6669. Next base: position 2,807 of record JBEIGD010000008.1, on the reverse strand, counting down.
TTTCCCTCCATCGCGACGCCATAGACCGCGCCCGCGACGCCGGTCGCGAAGCGGGCGGTGGGCTGGCCGGTGGCGATGAATTGGGCGACGTCGAAGGCGTAGAAGCACCCGCCCGCCCCGCCCGCCGCGAAGGTCCGGCCGTCGGCCGCGAGGTCGATCATGTGGCAGAAATCGGACGCCGCGCCCCCGGGAACCCTCCACGAGGCGCGCAACGCGAGCGTGCCGGCCTGGTTGCTGAACAGGTGAACCTGCCCCGCGAAATCCGCGCCGACCACCGTGCTGCCGTCCGCCGAAATCGCCACGCTGACGATGCCCTGCAGGTGGTTGGGCTTGAAGTCATCCGCCGCCACGTACGCCGCATCCGCTCCGGCGCCGGTCTGACGGAACAGCCGTAGGGTCTCCGCGGCGGAGACCAGCCACGTGCCGTCGGCCGACAGCGCGACCTGATTCACCCGTTGCGCCGTGGCGAAGCTCAGCATCCGCCGCCCGGTCGTGGCGTCGTAGGCGCGCAGGAATCCCTGCGGCGCCGTCGCCGACATGAACCCGCCCGCCGCGGCCCGCGAGCCGTCGGCGGAGATCCCCACCCAGTACACGCCCTGCCAGCCCGCAAATTCGTCCTTCCAGAGCGGCGCGCCGACGGCGTCGTAGGCGTAGACGCCGAACGTGCCGTTTTCAGGCGAGGGCGGGGTGGCCGGCGGCGCGGCCGGGCCGCGCCGCGCTTCGTCCGCGCCGTACTGGTGGTAGAACGTGCCGCCGAGAACCCGTCCGCCGTCGGCTGACACCGCCACCGAGTTGATGTAGTAACGCCCGTTCGCGGGGGAAACCCTCCACCGCGGTGCTTTGACGGGAGTTGGGGGCATGTCGCTGGTTGGCGTCGGGGTGCTCATTGGATCGAAAGTGAAGCTTTTTGGCAGGCAACCAACGCAAATGAGCTGAGTTGTAAATCCGGGGAACGCGGAGGCCGGGGCGTCCCGCCGGCGGGCATCAGCGTAGGGTCCATCGCCGAATCTTTTGTTGGCAGGGAATCGGCGCGCGTTCCAGCCCGGATTCTTCGCGGCGTATCCACGGGGCTTGCACCTCCACGGTCGTATCCATCGCGCTCGGCCCAGTTGCGCTCGTCACAAATCGGCCTGCGCTCGTCACAGCGGGTTTGACCCACGTGCGATAACCGCGCACTCCTGCGCATTCGCCGGACTCTCCGCGTGTCCGATCAGCCCCTCTTCTCCTTCGCCGCCATGACTCCTTTCCTCGCTGCTCTTGCGTCCTTCGTGCACCGGTCCGCTCGCCGCTTCGCGCGCACCGTGACCGCGGTCGCCTTCCTCTGCGTCGCCCTGGGTTTGCCGATGGCGCGCGCTCAGATCTACGTCGCCGACGGGAGCCTGAACGGCGCGGTCGGCGGGGTCTCCGTCTTCGCGCAGGGCGCCGACGGCGACGTCCTGCCCGACATGATTCTGGCCGGACCGAGCACCGGCTTCACGATGCCGATGGCGGTCGTCGCCAACGCGAACCACCTCTACGCGCTGTTCAATACGTTCGTCGAGCCGCCGTTCGTCCTGAAGTTCAACCTGCCCACCGCCGGGAATGCGGCGCCGGTGAGCAAGACGTACCTCGCGCCGGCCGCGGGGGAGTTCGGGTTCGTCAACGCGTTGGCGATCGACGGTACGAATCTCTACCTGCTCGACAACGGCACGGGGATCATCCCCGACCTCGGAGCCGTGAACGTGTACCCCCTCAGCAGCCTGACCATCAACACCGCGATCAGCCCGCTGGCCGCGACGCGGACCGTCACGGGCGATGCCACGCTCCTCAATCGCCCCAGCGGCCTCGCCGTAGACGGCTCCGCGATCTATGTGGCGAACAGCCTCGGCGACGACGTGCTGGTCTTCGCCCTCGCGGCGACCGGCAACGCGGCGCCGGTCCGGCAGATCGCCGGTGCCAGCACAGCCCTGAACGTCCCCGTCTCCGTCGCCGTGGACGCGTCTCGGATCTACGTACTCAATTCCCTGAGCATCGAGGTCACCACCTATGCGCTGGGCGCCAGTGGCGACGTGGCGCCGGCGAGCACCGTAGGTTCCTTCTCGCTGACCCCCGGGGCGTTCTTCGTCGCCGTGGACGCGACCCATCTGTACGTCGGTGACCAGGGCGACCTGTTCACCACGCCGGTGCCGGCGGTCTTTTCCTTCCCCAAAGCCACCAACGACACCAGCGCGACGCCGAGCGCGACGATCAGCGGCCCCACCGCGCTCAACGCCCTGAACAGCCTGTTCGTGCTCGCGCCCCCCGGCACGGCCGCCCCCAGCGTGACCGCGAGCGGCGGCTCGACGACGTTCACCGCCGGTGGCGGGGCGGTGATCGCCGATTCCGCCCTCACGCTCACGGCCGTGCCCGCTACGCTCGCGACCGCGACGGTCCAGCTCACGACCGGATTCCAAGCCGCGCAGGACGTGCTGGCGTTCGCCAACACCAACGCGACGACCTTCGGCAACATCGCCGGCACGTACGACCCCCTCCTCGGCATCCTCCGGCTCGAGTCGGTCGGGGCGACCGCGACCAAGGCCCAGTGGGAGGCCGCCCTGCGCGCCGTCACCTACAACAATAGCGCCGGCTCCCCCAACACCGCCAACCGCACCGTGACGTTCAAGGTCTTCGATGGCACGCAGACCAGCACTGTCGCCGCGAAGACGGTAGCGTTCGCTTCAACGCCTCCGGCGCCCACGCCCACGCCCACGCCCACGCCCACGCCCACGCCCACGCCCACGCCCACGCCAACCCCGACCCCCACGCCTTCCCCGACGCCGAGTCCTACT
>JBEIGD010000007.1:0-127341 GCA_040382075.1 Opitutaceae bacterium | reverse complement strand
GGGCGGTCCCTTCGGCGGCAAGTCGAAGACGCCGGCCTGGGAGCAACTGCTGCGGAACAGGGGGTTCTTTCCGCTCCGCACCGTCATCCGCGAGAAGCGCACCGAGACCCGCATGGAAGTGATCTCCGTGGAAAAGATCCGCCTCCCCGACTCCCTCTTCACGCCGCCGGCCGGCTACCAGCGCATGGAGATGCCCGGGCTGGGCGGAATGCTGCCAGGCCTGCTCGGCAAACCGTAGGCCTCGGGTGCGCCCGCGCCAGAGCAGGGCGTGCAGTTCAAGGGGCGCAACGAGCCCGCCCAGCTCCCGTCGGGCCGTGATTAGCGTTCGCGACGGGAATGACCGCCGACTGCCTCGCTCCACTGGTCGCACGCTCGTGCGGTCTCAGGAGGGCTTGCACGGCCAGACAGAGCCGCTTGTCTCGCGGCGATGTCCTCCGCTCCCCGCACTCTCGCCTTCTCGGGAAGCTCCCGCGCGGGCTCGCTGAATCTCCGCTTGCTCCACGAGGCCGCCGCAGCTTGCCGGGCCACGGGAAGCGAGGTGACCTCCATCAGGCTCATCGACTTTCCGCTCCCGATTTACGACGGCGACTTCGAGGACGCTCACGGCGTGCCGGAAAATGCCCGGCGCCTCGCCGCGCTCATCACCGAACATCCCGCGCTGCTGATCGCGACCCCCGAGTACAACGCAACCTTTCCCCCGGCCTTGGCCAACGCCATCACCTGGGCCACCCGCGTCGGCCATAACCCGTTCAGCGGAAAGGTCGCCGCCCTACTCGGCGCATCACCCGGCGCCTTCGGTGGTCTGCGGGCCGTGGCCGCTCTGCGCGCGGTGCTCACCCATCTTGGCGTGCACGTGATCCCGCAACAGGCTCTGCTGCCGGCCGCCGATACGGCGTTCGACGCCGCCGGACAACTGACGCATGAGCGAACCCGGACTTCGGTCCGCGGACTCGCGGAGGCCTTGGTCACGACCGCTTCCCGGCTGCGCGACCCGCGCGCCTGAGGGCTTGCGGCGACGCCGGCACCGGTCGACCCACACCCCGTTGACCCATTCCACGCGCGGACGACCGCGCCATTACGGATTTGACACGGGCCCGGAGGCCACGCTTCCTCCCCACTCTTTCATGTCCCTTCGCGGAACGACAATCTCGGCAGGCCTTTCCGTCCACGGTTACTCCGTGGTCGCCTCCGTCATTGCATCCATTTCCGTCGCCGTCGTCGTTACGCGCGCGCCGTAGGGGGCCTGACGTCACTCTCAATGACTCTCCCCCTCCGGTGCCGCCGGAGGGGGTTTTTTGTTTCCCCACCTGGCGCAGTCACCGCAGGGGGTGGTTCACCCAAAACCACCACCACCCCGCATGACCATGAATGCCAGACCCCAGCCGAACCCGCGCTTCCCGACGCAGACGTCCGTGCCCCGGTCGAGCCAGCCGAAGGCGCTACTCCGCCACGACTCGTCACCGTCAGGTGACGTCCCGCCTCCGCGGCAGGAGCGAGACCGCGAAACCGGTCAGATCATGACGCACGACTTTCTCCTGGCCAATCTTCACCCGGAGTTCGTGCGCGACGCCATCGCGGCCGAGGAACGACGGCTTCGCGCCATCGACCTCTAGCCGAGAGGGCGCCGGAAAAGCGCCCCCCCCCGCGGTTAGGCGAAGCTGCCCGCCTTAGCCATCCCCAACTCGCGCCGCCGCCGTGAACGGTCCCGCGCCGCGGCCTTTTCGTATCCACTCTTGCGATGCGCCGTGAGCGGATCGGCCGCCAGGCCCTGCGCCCGGCGCCAGGCCTGCAGCGCCGGGTTGACGTCGGTGAAGAATGCCTTCCGCAACTCCAGCTCCGCCGCGACGACGTCGTGGCGGTCCTGAGCGCGGCGGAGCGCCTTGTGATCGACGAGGGCCGCCTTCGCGTACAGTTCCTGCGCCATCATGACCGTCTGGATGGTCGCCTCGATCTTGGGCTTCTCGTTGTGGCACTGGTCGATCATGTAGGCGATCTTCGGGGCACGGCCGCGATCCGCGGCGAAGCTGTGAATCTCGTGGAAGATCCGGAAGACCTGATAGGGGTCGATCGAGCCGAGCGTGAGATCGTCATCCGCATAGCGCCGGTCATTGAAATGGAACCCGCCCAGCATGTCCTCATCGAGGAGGAAGGCCACGATCTGCTCGATGTTCTGCCCGGCGTAGTGGTGGCCGGTGTCCACCAACACCTTGGCCCGTGGTCCGGCCTTCCGCGCGAGCACATAGGCCATGCCCCAGTCCGCGATGTCCGTGGCATAGAACGCCGGCTCGAACGGCTTGTACTCGACCAGCATCGTCTGCCGCGGCCCGAGGCGACGGTGCAGCGTGGCGAGCGACTCCTCAAAGCGGGCCTTGCGCGCCCGCAGGTTCTCCTGACCCGGGTAGTTGGTGCCGTCGGCAAACCACAGCGAGACGTACTCGCTCCCGAGCGCCTTGCCGATCGCAACGGAATCGAAGCAGTGCTGCAGGGCACGGCGACGCACCGCAGGATCCGCATGGCCAAAGGATCCCCACTTGTACTCTTGGTCTTGGAAGAGATTGGGGTTAATCGCGCCGATCCGCACGCCGTGCCGGCGGGCAAGGCGGGCCACTTCCTTCGGATCCTGGCCAGGCGCGAAATCCCACAGCACGTGCACCGCAACCGTGGGGCAGCAGCCCGTCAGCGCATGCACATGGCCGGCGTCCGCCAGCTTGTCGCCGAGGTCGATCGCCGCGGCGTCCTGGAGGAACTTGCCAAAGCGAGTGCCGGTGTCGGCGAATCCCCAGGAGGGAGTCTCGACGGCGAAGCCGTCGAGCACGGGAAACAGGCGGGAAGCAAGGGAGGCGGAGGGCATCGGAGGAAAGTGGGTTGAGGGAGGACAGCGAGGCCTCGCCGCGAAGCGACGCACCCCGAACCTCCCGTCAGCCTAGCGGCGCACCGGCCGTTGAGGAGTCGAAAAACCGTCGCACATGCAAGGATGCAAAAGGACCGTCCTAAAGCGACTCCGCCGCCGCCGTCGGCGACTCGGGTGGCGGGGCAAGCCGCAGCGTCAGCCCTGCGAACAGCACGAACAGCGCACACGCCATCACGAACCACTCTCCGTAACGGACGTAGAAACTCTGCTGGCCGATCCAGCGGAAGTCGCGGGTCACCTCGACCGCGCGAGCTCCGCGGAAATAGACGCCTCGCTCGGGGTCGGTCACGACCGCACGCGTCGCGCCGAATTCATCGATCCAGCCGCTCCAACCGCCGTTGCCCGCCCGCAGGACGGGCCGACGCGTCTCGACCGCCCGGAGCACGCTGTGCGCCGCATGCTGATAGGCCGCGCCCCCCTCCCCGAACCATCCATTGTTCGTCAGCACCACCAGGGCATCCGCACCCGCCCGCACGCTACTCCGCGCCAAGCCCGGAAAAATGTCCTCGAAACAGATCAACGGCGCCATCGCCACCGGGACATCCTTCATCAGGAAGACCATCGGGGCCGGGTCCGATCCGGGCGTAAAGTCGCCCCCGATCGGCACCACTTTCTCCAGCCAGCCGAGAATCGGACGCAGCGGCACATACTCACCGAACGGGACGAGGTGACGCTTCGCGTACATCTCCGGACGCAGGCCGGATTGGGGATCGACGAGGAACGCGCCGTTGATCCAGCGCTCGTCCGGCTGGCCGAGGTTCTCCACGCCGACGGAGCCCAGCAGCAGCGGCGCCTTCGCCCGGGCCACCAGGTCCTCCGTCCAGCCCCGCACCGAGTCATCGCCCCGCAAGGCCCAAGGCGTGGACGCCTCCGGCCAGAGAATCAGGTCCGGACGCAGCGAAGCGGCCCGCAACGTTTGCTTCTCCAGGATCTCGAGAATGCCGGGTCCCCGCGAAGGGTCCCACTTCACCTCCTGCGGAATATAGGGCTGCACGAACGCAATCTTGCCGAGCCCGACCGCATAGCGTCCGCGGTTGAAGGTTTCCTGAACGTGGATGCTCAGGCAAACGACGAGGAGGAACATCGCGGCGAGGAACTCCTGACTGCGACGCTGCAGTCCGCGGCGTCCCTCTAGGAGGAGCCGGTGCGCGTACGCGGCGAATCCGAGGTTCATCGCGATCAGCACGAAGGACACGCCCCACGCGCCGGTGTAGGCCGAGATCTGCAATACGCTCAGCCGCTGCCACTGGCTGGCCGACAGCGGCAGCCAAGGGAACCCCGACAGCACCCACGTGCGGAGCCATTCGTTCAGCACCCAGAGCGCCGCGAGCCCGAACACGAGCGTGATCCGAGTGAGCACCGGCCGGCCCAGCAACTGCGGCAGCACCGCTCGCACGGCGAGGAACCACAGGCCCACCCAGACGCCGATGAACGGGCCAAGCAGCAGGAGGCCGAGCCAAGTGACATGGTGCAGCCAACCAAGGATCACGGTCCATGCCACGGCTTGCGCTCCGAGCACCACCGCGGCGAAGCGACGGAACGGCGGACGACGGTAGGCCCAGAACGCCGCGGGAGCGGCAAACACGTACGCCGCCTCCGGCAGTCCATAGGGCGGGAAAGAGATTACCGTCAGGACCACGGTCGAGACGAAGACCGCGGCCGCGATCAGCACATCCGCGTGCCGCCGCCACCACGGCGGAGAGCCGTCGTAGGGACGCGTCGCGAGCAACTCCGCGTTATTCATCGGCGACGACCGCCTACTGCCCGTGACACGCCTTGTACTTCTTGCCGCTGCCGCACGGGCAGGGATCGTTGCGCCCTACCTTCGGCGCCTCACGACGAATCGTCACCTTCGGCAATTGCACCTCGGACTCGGCCGCCGCCTCCGGCAGGGGAGCCGGAGCCGCCGGCGCCGGCGAAGCCGGCCCGACCGCCTTCGCATTGCGGCTCAGGATCGCGAGCATGTTCTCGAACGCGTTGAGATTCGAAGCGCTGCGGAAGAGCCCGGTGCAGATCTGCAGACGCACGTTCTGCATCAGTTCCTCGAAGTACTTGTAGGCCTCCCCCTTGTATTCAACCAAGGGATCCTTCTGGCCATAGCTTCGCAGCCCGATCGAGCGCCGCAGCTCCTCCATCTCGGTCAAGTGCTCCTGCCAGTGATGGTCGATCGCATTGATCACCACGTAGCGCTCTAGCGCGCCGAGGGCCTCAGGGATCTCGACGGACTCCTTCACGGCATACGCGTCACGGATGCGCCCCACGATATTCGCGGCGAGGGAGTCGAGGTCGGTCGAGCCCAGATCCTCCAGCTTCAGCCCGATCGGGAAGGTCGCATTGACCCAGCCCACGAATCCTTCGAGGGCAGTCTGCGTGGCCCCACCCTTCTCGCCGACGCCGGCGTTTCCGAGGCGCGTCACGATCTCCTCCTCGACCTGCTCGAAAATGATGTCCTTCGGGCGCTCGGCGTGAATCGCTCCGTTGCGGATCCCGTAGATGACCTCGCGCTGCTGGTTCAGCACGTCGTCGTACTGCAGCAGTCGCTTGCGCTGCGAGTAGTTCTGCTGCTCCACCTTCTTCTGCGCGCTTTCGATCGAGCGGTTGAGCCACGGGTGCTCCAACTCCTCACCCTCCTTCATCGAGCCTTCCATCAACCGCGACGCCAGGTTCCCTTGGAGGAACAGGCGCATCAGGTCGTCCTCGAGGGAAAGAAAGAATTTCGTCAGGCCAGGATCGCCCTGGCGGGAGCAACGACCACGGAGCTGGCGGTCGATGCGGCGTGACTCGTGGCGTTCGGTACCGATCACGAAGAGGCCGCCCAGTTCGCGCACGCCCTCGCCAAGTTTGATGTCGGTGCCGCGGCCCGCCATGTTCGTGGCGATCGTGACCGCCCCCCGCGCGCCGGCGCGGGAAACGATCTCGGCCTCCTGCTCGTGATACTTGGCGTTGAGCACGGCATGGATGATGCCGGCGCGCTTGAGCATGCGCGACAGCACCTCGGAGGATTCGACGGATACGGTGCCGACCAGAACCGGCTGACCGCGCTTGTTGGCCTCTTGGATCTCGCCCACCGCCGCGGCGTACTTGTCGCGGCGCGTCTTGAAGATGGAATCGTTCCGGTCGACGCGGATGCAGGGCTTGTTCGTCGGGATGACTTGGACGGCGAGCCGGTAGATGTCGTTGAACTCCGTCGCCTCGGTCTCCGCCGTGCCGGTCATGCCCGCGAGCTTCTCGTAGAGACGGAAGTAATTCTGGATGGTGATGGTCGCGTAGGTCCGCGTCTCGCGTTCGATCGTGACTCCCTCCTTGGCCTCCACCGCCTGATGCAGGCCATCGGACCAGCGGCGGCCGGGCATGACGCGCCCGGTGTTCTCGTCAACGATCAGGACCTTGCCGTCCTGCACGACGTATTCGACGTCCCGCTCGTAGAGCGAATACGCGCGGAGGAGCTGCGAAATGGTGTGGATTTCCTCCGACACATCGCCGTAGCGCTGCTGGGCGGAGAGCTTGCGTTCCTCGCGCTGGTCGGGCGTGAGCTCGGCGTTGCGATCGATCTCGCTAAACTCGGTCGCCAGATCGGGGAGCACGAACGCGTCGGGACTATCCGGGCGCAGGCGGCGACGGCCCAGCTCGCTGAGGTCGGCCTGGTGCTGGCGCTCGTCGATCGAGTAGAAGAGCTCCTCCTTCAGGCGGTAGAGCTCCTCCTTCTGCATGTCCGAATTGAGCTCGGTCTCGACCTTGTCGAGCAGCTTGCGCCACTCCGGCGTCTCCTGCAGGCGGAGCAGGCGCTTGTTCTTGGGGTGTCCCACCTTGACCTGCAGCATGCGCCGCGCGGCGGCTTGCTTGTCCTCGGACGTGACGGCCGGCTTGCCCAGCAGCGCCTCCGCCTCCGCCGCAAAGCGATTGCACAGGCGGAGCTGCTCGGCGACCAAGTGCTCGATCGGGGGTTTGATCCGCGTGAAAGGCTGTTCGCGCTCGATGGGGGCCGGACCGGAAATGATCAGCGGGGTCCGCGCCTCGTCGACCAAGATGGAGTCGATCTCGTCGACGATGCAGTACCAGTAGTCGCGCTGCACCTGATCCTCGCGCCGCGTGGCCATGCCGTTGTCGCGGAGATAATCGAAACCGAACTCCGACGCGGTTCCGTAGGTGATGTCCCGGCCGTACATCTCCCGGCGCAGCTCCGACGGCATCTGCTGCTGGATGCAACCCACGGTCAGGCCCAGGTAACTGTAGAGGTGCCCCATCCACTCGGAGTCACGGCGCGCGAGGTAGTCGTTGACCGTCACCAGCTGCGTATTGCGACCCGTGAGTGCGTTCAGATACAGCGGCAGGGTCGCGACGAGCGTCTTGCCCTCGCCCGTGGCCATCTCGGAGATCCTTCCTTGGTGCAGCGCAATGCCGCCGATCAGCTGCACGTCGAAGTGGACCATGTCCCAGCTCAGCTCATGGTCGCACACGAGGACCTTGCGGCCGCAGAGGCGGCGGGCGGCGTTCTTCACCGTCGCGAAGGCCTCGGGAAGGAGACTGTTCAAGGTCTCCCCGGCCTTGAACCTTGCCCAGAACTCGTCGGTCTTCGCCCGCAGCTGTTCCTCGGTCAGGCTCTGGTAGCCCAGTTCCGCCTCGTTGATTTTCGCGACCAGCGGGCGCGCCGACTCGAGGAACTTCCGATAATGGCGGCCGGAGAAACGCTTGAGAAGAAACGAGAGCATGGAGGGCCGCAAACCCTAGGCGGAAGGCCGCCCATGGCAAACGACAAATCGAGCGGCCCCGCCGGTCGGTCCCGGGCTCAGACCTGCGTGCGGAAGTAGGCGATGGTGCGCTGCAGGCCGTCCTCCAACGCCACCCGGGGTTCCCAGTCGAGCAAACGGCGCGCCACGGCGATGTCGGGACGGCGCTGGCGGGGGTCGTCCGCCGGCAGGGGTCGGTGCACGATTCGCGACTTGCCGCCCACCAGCTTGAGGGTGAGCTCCGCGAGCTCCAGCATGGTGAACTCGCCCGGGTTGCCGAGGTTCACGGGGCCCACGGTCTCGGTCTGATTCATGAGCCGCAGACAACCCTCGAGGAGATCGTCCACGTAACAGAACGAGCGGGTCTGCGTCCCATCGCCATAGACGGTCAGATCCTGGCCGCGCAGAGCCTGCACGATGAAGTTGGAAACCACGCGGCCGTCATCCGGGTTCATGCGCGGGCCGTAGGTATTGAAGATCCGCACGACCCGGATATCGACGCGGTTCTCGCGGTGATAGTCGAAGAAGAGGGTCTCGGCACACCGCTTGCCTTCGTCGTAGCAGGACCGTTTGCCGATGGGGTTTACATTGCCCCAGTAGGTCTCAGGCTGCGGGTGCACCTGTGGATCGCCGTACACCTCGCTCGTGCTGGCCTGGAACACCCGGGCCTTCACCCGCTTGGCCAGACCCAGGCAGTTGATCGCCCCCATCACGGACGTCTTCGTCGTCTTGATCGGGTTGAACTGGTAGTGCGGCGGCGACGCGGGGCAGGCGAAATTGTAGATCTGATCGACCTCGAACTTGAACGGGTCGATCACATCGTGCCGCACCAACTCGAAGTGGGGGTGCCCGCGGAGGTGAGCGACGTTCACCTTCCGGCCGGTGAAAAAGTTGTCGAGACAGATGACCTCGTGGCCCTCGCCCAGAAGACGGTCGCACAGGTGCGAGCCAAGGAAACCCGCTCCTCCAGTGATCAGGATGCGCATGAGGGAAACATCGTTGCCGAAAGGTCGCCGTCTTGGCCAGCAAAACGCACCGCGCGGCCCGTAGACGGCTAAACCACTACCGCGCGGCCTCGCCGGCTTCGTAACGCTCGATCCAGCCTCGGCTCCAAGGGGCAAAGTCGCCCGCCTCAAGGTGCGCCCGCGCCTGGGCCATGAGGTCGAGGTAAAAGTGGAGGTTGTGGATCGAGAGCAGTGTGCCCGCCAGCATCTCGCCGGCGAGCTGGAGGTGCCGCAGGTACGCGCGCGAGAAACCCGCCGTGTAATTGTCGAGGCCTTCAACCAAGGGCCGCGGGTCAGTCCGGAATCGCTCGTTGCGGACATTCATTGGCCCGTCCGGCGTGAAGGCGAGGCCGTTGCGCGCCACGCGCGTCGGCATCACGCAGTCAAACATGTCCACTCCGAGGGCGATCATCTTCAGCAGCTGCGGCGGCGTACCCAGGCCCATCGCATAGCGGGGACGGTCCGCCGGGAGGTAGGGCGTGGTCGCACCGACCTGCTTGAGCATCTCGGGCTCCGGCTCGCCGACGCTCACCCCGCCGACCGCGTACCCGGGGAAATTGAGCGCCACCAGCGACTCCGCGGCTTCACGCCGCAAGTCGTCGAAGGTCGATCCCTGCACGATCGGAAACACGTGATGCCCCGCCGCGAGGAAACCACTCTCCTCCGCCTCCCGCAGACACTGCTCGGCCCAGCGCCGGCTGCGCGCCACCGCCCGCGCGCAGGCATCGCGCTCGCAGGGCCAGGGCGGGCACTCGTCCAGCACCATGGCGATGTCGCTGCCGAGATTGCGCTGGATCGTCATCACCTCCCGCGGCCCGAGAAACAACCGCGACCCATCCAGATGAGACTGGAACGCCACGCCGTCCTCCCGCACGTCGCGCAGCTTCGCGAGCGAGAAGACCTGGAAACCTCCGCTGTCGGTCAGGATCGGTCCATCCCACCCCATGAAGCGATGCAACCCACCGAGGTCACGAATCAGCTCACTGCCCGGCCGAAGGTTGAGGTGGTAGGTGTTCCCGAGAATGATCTGCGCGCCGATCTCCCGCAGGTGACGCGGGGTCATGGCCTTCACGGTGCCCTGCGTGCCCACGGGCATGAAGATCGGCGTCTCGATGACGCCATGACGTGTCCGCAGGCGTCCGCGCCGGGCCGCCGTGGTACGATCAGTGAGCAGGAGGTCGAAGTGCTGGGACATGCGGCGGTCTGGGAACCCTACCCGCACGCTTGACCCCCCTGTCAATCCACCGGTTTACTGATTCCGTGCTGCTGGTCATCGATAACTTCGATTCCTTCACCTACAACCTCGTCCAGTACTTCGGTCAACTGGGGGTGGCGCAGCGCGTCTTCCGCAACAACGAGATCACTCCCGAGCAGGCGATCGCCCTGAATCCCGACCGGGTGCTGATCTCCCCCGGCCCGTGCTCACCGGCCGAAGCCGGCGTCTCCCTCGACATCATCCGTGCCTTCGCCGGGCGCAAGCCGCTCTTCGGCGTTTGCCTTGGACACCAGTCCATCGGCCACGCCTACGGGGGCAAGGTCGTGCGCGCCGACCGCCTGATGCACGGCAAGACGTCCCCGATCCTGCACCGCAACACCGATCTGTTCCGCGGGATGCCGCAAGGATTCCGCGCCACCCGCTACCACTCGCTCGTGGTCGAACGCGCCTCGTTTCCCAGCGAGCTCGAGATCACCGCGGAAACCGCCGAGGGCGAGATCATGGGTCTGCGCCACCGCACCCTTCCCATCTGGGGCGTCCAGTTCCACCCCGAGAGCATCGCCACCGAGGGCGGGATGCAGATCCTCCGCAATTTCCTCGAACTCGGTTGAACCCGAGCGGTCCCACCCACCATGCGCTGCCCGAAATGCACTTCGATTGAGGACAAGGTGATCGACTCTCGAATCGGCCGGGAGGGGTCCACCATCCGCCGCCGCCGCGAATGCCTCGAGTGCGGCCACCGCTACACCACCACCGAGACGCATGTGCGCGACGGGATCGTGGTACTGAAGCGCGACGGTCGCCGCGAGGATTTCGACCGCGACAAGCTGGTCCGCGCCGTCCGCGCCGCGTGCCACAAGCGCCCGGTGGACGCCGAACAGATCGCCATGCTGATCGAGGACGTCCTCGACGCCCTCGAAGCCCGCTTCGACTCCGAAATTCCCTCTCAGGCGATCGGTGACGGGGTCATGCAGCGCCTGCGCAAGATCGACCAGGTGGCCTACGTCCGCTTCGCCAGCGTGTACAAGGAGTTCCGGGACGTGACGGAATTCGTCGACGAGATCAGCTCGCTCCGCCGTCCCGCCGCGGACGCGTCCGATCCTTCCTGAGTCGCGCGACGGACCGCGCCCACGTCGCCGCCATGCCGAAGCCTTCGCGCGCCGAGTCCCGCCGGCTCCAGCTGATCCACTCGCTCTGCGCTCCGCTCACCGGAAGCGACCTGTACCTCGCCCAGCAGATCAAGGAGGCGATCCGGTTTCGCCTTGCCGATCTCGCGGAAGAGGCCGCCGGCGGGGATGCACGGCACGAACTGGCCTACGATCAGGCGTTCAACGCCGCCGCCGCCGACCTCCTCGCCCGACTCTTCCGCGACCGCCCACGGCATGGGTTCTACCACTGGGACGCGTCGCTTGGCGCGGTGGCTGCGACGCCGCTGTTCACCCGCGCGGAAATCCTCCAAGGGCTGCGCCACCTCGCCGGGTTTCGCGACTCGACGCTCCTCATCACGAACCTCCGCTCCGCCCTGATCCCGCCCGGGCGGCGCGCCAGCCCGCGCCGCCAACGAGACTACGAGGAGTCCCTCACGTTCATCCGCGAGCTTGCTGCCACGCGCGTCCCACGCTCGACATCACTCAACCTGCTTCTCCTGTAAGAGAGCCTTAGCCCGACTCGCTCCGTCATGCCCTCCCCTTCCCTCTTCGAACGCATCATCGCCCGGGAAATCCCTGCCCGCATCGAGCACGAGGACGACCAGTGCATCGCCATTCATGACATCAATCCCCAGGCGCCGGTGCATGTGCTCGTAATCCCGAAGCGCCGCATCGATCGGCTCGGTCTGGCTCAGGCCAGCGACCAAGCCCTGCTCGGTCACCTGCTCCTCACGGCGGGTCAGCTCGCCTCCCGCCTCCAACTGACCCAGGGCTTCCGCGTCGTCATCAATCACGGCCCTCACGGGGGCGAGAGCGTTCCCCACCTGCACGTCCACGTTCTCGGCGGCCGCGCGCTGCACTGGCCCCCTGGCTGAGCCGGAGCCTGCTCGGGTCACCGCTCGGCGGGCGGCGGGCGACGCTGACCGTCCACCCACCCCAGCAGCGCCGTGGCGATCATCCCGGCGCGAATCGGGCGGCCGTCTTTCGGGCAGAGCATCCGTCAGGGGATTAAGCCGTCCTTCACCGGTGAGGGTCACGACGGGCGGACCGCGGCGGCAAATCGACGCTTCCGGAAACTCGGAGTTGCCGAGCCGCCCTCGATCCGTTGGCGTATATCGCCCCGCCAACCCCTCACCCCACGAGCACCCGACTCCGCCGCACTTTCCTTCATGAACTCCTCCATCCGTAACCGGCTCTTTTTCATGATGCTCCTGGAGATTGCGATCTGGGGCGCCTGGCAGATCAAGATCTTCCCGTACATGGGCATGCTCGGCTTCAGCGCCGGCGAGCAAGCGTGGATCGGCAGCGTGTTCGGTATCGCCTCCGTGGTCGGCCTCTTCTTCAGCAATCAATTCGCCGACCGCAATTTCGCGGCCGAGCGCTTCCTCGCCTTCAGCCATCTCGTCGGCGGCATCGCACTCATCGCGACCGCGTACACCACCTCCTTCGCCACGTTCTTCACGCTGTTCCTGATCTACGGTCTGCTCTACGTACCTACCCTGTCGGTCACCAATTCCCTCGCCTTCGCTCACCTGCGCGACCCGGCGCGCGACTTCGGCTTCGTCCGCATGGGCGGCACCGTCGGCTGGATCGTCGTCAGCTGGCCGTTCATCTTCCTCCTCGGTGACAAGGCAGATGCCGCCGATACGCGCTGGGTCTTCATCGTCGCGGGCCTGATCTCATTCGTGCTCGCCGCCTACAGTCTCACCCTTCCGCACACGCCTCCCCGCCGCGATGCCCAGGGCTTGGACCGTTACGCCTGGATGCGCGCGGCCAAGCTGCTCCGCCAGCCGTTCGTCGCCATCCTGTTCCTCGTCACGTTCCTCGACTCGGTCATCCACAACGGCTACTTCGTCGTCATCGACGGCTTCCTGACGCACGTGGGCATTTCCGCGAAGATGACAATGGTGGTGAGCAGCCTTGGACAGGTCGCGGAGATCGTCACGATGCTGGTGCTCGGCGCGGTCCTCACCCGACTCGGTTGGAAGTGGACGATGATCTGCGGCATCCTCGGCCACGCCATTCGCTACGGGGTCTTCGCTGCATTCGCCGAGTCCAACCAAACGTGGTTGATCATCGCCGTGCAGGTCCTGCACGGGGTCTGCTACGCGTTCTTCTTCGCCACGGTCTACATCTTCGTCGATGCCGTCTTCCCGAAGGATGTCCGGGCCAGCGCCCAAGGCGCCGCCAACCTGCTGATCCTCGGCCTCGGCATGGTCGTGGCGAGCCAGCTGTTCCCGCGCCTCGTCGCGACGTTCACGCCCGCCGGCGGCGCAATCGACTACCAACAGCTGTTCCTCGTCCCGACAGTCATCGCCATCGCCGGGATTGCACTGCTGCTCTTCTTCTTCCGTCCGCCGACCCACGGTCCCGCCGCCGCCAGTCCCGCGAACACTCCCCACTGATCGGACTCCCACCCGCGCTGCGCCGCCTTTCCCCGACTCGCCATGCCTTCCCGTCTTCGCGTCCTCGTTGCTGGCTGCGGCCACATGGGCACTTCCCACGCGCTCGCCTACCAAGCGCTCACCCAAGACTTTGAAATCGTCGGCCTGGTCAGCCGCGGGGCCGACTCCCGCGGGGTCCTCAACCGCAAGCTCGGGGGCGGGATCGCCGAGTTCTCGGACTACACGCAGGCGCTCGCCGCCACGCGACCGGATGTGGTCTGCATCAGCACCTATCCGGACACGCATGCTGCCTACGCCATCGCCGCGATGGAGGCCGGGGCCCATGTCTTCCTCGAAAAGCCCGTCGCCGAGACGGTCGCGGAATGCGAACGCGTGGTCGCCACCGCGCACCGCCTGCGGCGCAAGCTGGTCGTGGGCTACATCCTGCAGGTCCATCCGTCGTGGCTGCGCTTCGTCGAACTCGCCCAGACGCTCGGCAAGCCGCTGGTCATGCGCATGAACCTCAACCAGCAGAGCTCCGGCGCCAACTGGCAGACGCACCGCAACCTGCTGTCGTCCCTGTCCCCGATCGTCGACTGCGGTGTCCACTACATCGAGGTGATGTGCCGGATGACCCAGGCCCGCCCGATCCGGGTCAGCGGGCTGCGCGCCTGCCTCACCGATGACCTGCCCGCCGGCCGCGTGAACTACGGCCACCTGCAGGTGGCCTTCGACGATGGCTCCGTCGGCTGGTACGAGGCGGGCTGGGGCCCGATGATGAGCGAGACCGCGTTCTTCGTGAAGGACGTCGTCGGTCCCAAGGGCTGCGTCAGCATCATGGCCCGCAAGGCCGCCAGCGCCGGAAAATCCGCCGACGTGGGCTCGCACAGCGCGACCGAGTCACTGCTGCGTCACCACTCCGATCTGGCGGCCGATGGCACGTTCTCCCGCGCCGACGAATGGATCGACGTCTCGGACGAGCCGTCCCACGACGAGCTCTGCCGCCGCGAGCAGGAGGTCTTCCTGCGCGCGATCCGCGAGGACCTCGATCTCACCGCCCACCTCCAGAGCGCCATCGACAGCCTCCGCGTCGTCATCGCGGCTGATCAGTCCGCGATCGAGGGTCGCACGATCGATCTCTGACCGGCGACCCCGCCGCAAAGCCGCAAGGGGCCGAACTGCACGCCAGCGTCCTCAGCAGGCCGGGCCCGGCTCAACCCACCCGGCGTCACCCGCCCGGTCCACTTTTCTCTGCCCCGCTCGGACCGGCGCGCGGCTCCGGATCCGACGCGGCCCCACCGCCCTGATGCAACAAGTTAGGCGAAGCGCTGTAGCCGTTCCTGCACGTCACGGCGGAACTGGTCGATCTGCGCGAGGGTGAAGGCCTCCAGGCTCGGGCCTCCCTCGGCCAACACGGGAGTGAGGTCCCAAGCCCACGTAATGCCCGCCAGCTGGTCCGCCGCGCGCGGCGTGCTGTAGGTCGCGTTGGCCGTCCGGCGCCCCTGCGACGCGAGGTCGTAGCGCTTGCCCCCCGTCACCTGTGAGTCGAAAACCTGCACCAGCTCCAGCGCGAGCTCCGGTCGACGGCCGGCGTCGAGCGCGACTTTCACGGTGTCGTCCAGCCAGTCGAGGTCGCGCCACACTTCAACACCCAGCACACGCCGCGGGCGGCGTTCCGCCGGCAGGCTGCGCAGCGTCTCGAGGCAACGGTGCAACACCGCGATGTGAGTGTCGTGCTTGTCGGCCGGGTTGTGCAAGTACACGACCTCGGGCGAGCAGCCGGCGAAGATCGTGGTCAGGTCCGCGACGACCTGCGGCTGGCGCGACTGCTTCACGCGCGCACTCGGGTGAGCCAGCTGCACTTGGATCCGGTAACGCCCGAGCTCCGCGGCCCGCCGCTGTTCCTGCCGCCGCACTCCCTTCATGTCCTCGTCCGTGAGGTTCGCGTAGGGCCCGGTCCGAGGGGAACCCGCACCATCGGTCACCACGACTCCGCCAAACGCGCGACGGTCCGGCGCATCGAGGCAGTCACAGATGCCGTCATGGGCCATGATCTCGATGTCATCCTGGTGCGCGGCGACGCACAGGTGCGTCACCTGGCGCAGCGCCTCCGCCGGCGCCAGGGCGCCAGCAGGCACATAGACATCGGCCATCGGATCGGAGAAGCGCATCGGGAGAGGAAGAACGAAGAAGGTACGAGGGACGGAAACTCGCCGGCATGGAACCGATCCGCGTCAGGCCGAAGCCGGGCGCCACCGTTGGAACGCCTCGATCGCCTCGTAGTTCGCGAGGCCCAACGCATCATAAACGGTGGCCAGTGCGCGGTTATGCTGCTCGGCCTGCTGCCAGGGTTCGCGCAGTCCAGCCGACACCGGAGTCTGACTGCGCTGGCTCTGGTGGTGGAAGATCGCCTGGGTCTTCTGCTCGAGCTGACGCGGGCTAAATGGCACCGCCATGTCGATTTCCGCGGCGTCCCACGCCGTTTCCACCCCGCGGTAAAGCCAGACGCGGCACTCCGCGAACCACGCCTCGCTGCGCAACTCGGCGCAGGCCCGGCGAATGAGGTCGAAACACACCGCGGTGATCGAGGACGGATCATCGCGGTCACCGGTGGCGAAGATCTGATGCGGACGAAGCTCGCGCAGCACCGACACCAGCGCGGCCGCGTCGGCGGCATCCGGACGGAACTGCCGGTAACGTCCGCGCTCGTAGAAGGCGAGGTCGGCAAAGCGCACCCGCTCCCGGCCGAGCCCGCACGCGGCCAGCGCCGCCCTCTCTTCACAGCGACGGACCAGCCCCTTCAGGCGGCGGATCTCCCCGGTGTCACCGGCGAAGGCCGCCTTGGCCCGCAGTTGCCGACCCGTCTCAGCAGCAAAGCCGGCCGCCGGGCCACCGCCCAACTCAAAGGCCGTCGATAGCTCGCCCACCAAATCGACCGCCAGAAGCGCCTCTTCGTCCGGGAGAGCAAGGCTGCCAGACGTCTGACAAATCACGGTCACGTCATGGCCCTGTTCGATCAGACGCCGCAGCGTGCCACCCATGCCGAGAACGGCGTGCGACGGCTCCGGACTGAACACCACCACGCGCTTGGGATGCGGGCTCGCCCGCTCGGGGCGATGCGAGTCGTCGGCGTTGGGCTTGCCGCCCGGCCAACCCGTGATCGTGTGCTGCAGCTCATTGAACACGTCGATGTTCAAGCCGTAGGCCGGGCCGCGCTCAGTCAGGAGGTCCGCCATGCCATGCTCGCTGTAGTCCTCGTCAAGCAGCTTGAGGACCGGCTTGCCGACGTGCTGCGAGAGCCAGACCACCGACTGGCGCACCCGCGAGGGAGTCCACTCGATGGAACCCACTAGCCACGGATAGCGCACCCGGGTCAGCGCCGAGGCCGCCGCCCGATCGATCAGGAAGCGGGCCTGCGGGTGCCCTTGGAGGAAGCTCGCCGGGAGCGCGTCGGTCGGGGGGTGCTCGACCGCCTGCGCGACGATCGCAGCCTTCGCTTCACCCCACGCCAGCAGCACAATCGAACGGGCGTCGAGGATCGTACCCACGCCCATCGTGATCGCATGACGCGGGACGTTGGCCTCACCCAAGAAATCACGCGCCGCGTCGCGCCGCGTGAGTCCATCGAGGGTCACCAGGCGGGTGCGCGACTCCCGCGTCGAGCCGGGTTCATTGAAACCGATGTGGCCGGTGCGGCCGATGCCCAGAATCTGCAGGTCGAGTCCGCCCGCCGCCCGGATGCGCTCCTCGTAGCCGCGGCACCACGCAAAGACGTCACTGCGCGCGACCGAGCCGTCCGGGACGTTGACGTTCTCCGCCGGGATATCGAGGTGCGCGAAAAGTTGCTCGTGCATGAACCGCCAGTAGCTCTCCGGGTGCGTCCGCGGCAGACCGTAGTACTCGTCGAGGTTGAAGGTGATGACGCGCTTGAAGCTCAGGCCGGTCTCGCGGTGCAGCCGGATCAGTTCGCGGTAGAGCCGCACGGGCGTCGAGCCGGTCGCGAGTCCGAGCACCGTGTTGCGACCCGCCTGCTCGTTGCGGCGGATCAGCTCGGCGATCTCGGCGGCCAACTGGGTGCAGGCTTCGTCGGCGCTCGCGCAGACGGTGGTCGGAATGCGTTCGCGCTGTTGGGACTCAAGCGAGGGAGCGTTCATACGGAGTATGATCGTAGCAGGATCAGCCCCGCTGCCAATCCCTCTTCGCAGGCCCCTTTCCGGCGCCCCCCGCCGGGCCTTCCTCACGAATCGGCCAGTCGCTCCGGGTATTCGCCGGACGCAACCAGACTGCGCAACGCCGCCTCGACCCGCGGTCGATCCTCGCGATAGGTCACGCCAAACCAAGCGGAGGTCGTCTCCAGCACCTCGACCGTCGCTTCTCCCGCCGCCACCATGCCCGACACGGCCTCGGGGAGATAGAACTCCGCCTTGAGGTCCGCCCCGCGTTCGGCGAGGAACGCGCGCAACCGCCGATCCAGGAGGGGCAAGACCGCTGGGCTGAAGCCCCAGCAGTTCATGGAGACCACCTCCTCACCGGAGTACCGTCGGCCCGCTCCCACCTCCGTCGCCGCGATGCCGGTGTGCTCCGTCACCCGCTCAAGGCGGCGGCCGACGAGTTCGCATACGCCGCGCGAGACGGTGCCATGTTCCGAGAGGGTGTTGGCGAGGCGGAATCCCACCATCGCACATCGCGCCGCCTCAGGGCCGAGCCCATGCTGTCCCTCCGCGAGAAACCGGGCGAGTCGGTCGAAGGAATCCCGACCGTAGAAATCATCGGCATTGATGACCGCGAACGGCCCGGCGAGCTGCGCGCGCGCGCACCAGAGTGCGTGCCCCGTTCCCCACGGACGCACCCGCTCCGGCGGAGGCACTCGCCCGTCCGGGAGGTCGGTCACCGCCTGGAATGCATAGTCGACCTGAAGCACGCCGGCGTAGCGGGCGCCCACTTGCGTCCGAAACTGGTCCTCAAAGTCACGCCGAATCACGAACAGGACGCGCGTGAATCCCGCCCGGCGCGCATCGAACACGGCGTAGTCCAGCACCGTCTCTCCGGCCGGCCCTACCCCGTCGAGCTGCTTCAGTCCGCCATAGCGACTGCCCATGCCCGCCGCCAAGATCACCAAGGTCAGGTGCATCGGCAAGGGGACCTCACTCAGCGAGCGATCTTCGAAGCGAAGAAGGCCTTCGCCTCCGCCACCAAGCGGTTGGGATCCGCCGCGAACGCCTTGCTATCGGTCTCGATCGCCATGACGCCGGTCCATCCGGAGCGTCGAATTTCGGCGAAGAGTCCGTCGTAGTTCGCATGCCCACGCCCAATCTCCGTATCCAAGGCCACCACCTTACCGTCCACCACCTCGCGGGTCTTGTCCTTGAAGTGAATGTCGAAGACCCGGCCGTTGTAACTCCGGAATACGTCGGCGGCATCGAAGCCCGCCGCCGTGATCCAACCCACATCGAGGCAGACCCCGATGCGTGGGTCCCGCGCCGCCAGGACTTGGCGAACCGTCGCCGGATCGCCGTAGACCGTGCCGGTCCCGTGGTTGTGGATGGCGAGCCGAATGTCGTACTCCTTCACGAGCTGCTCAAGGTTGTCCCACTCCGCCTGATCGCGCGGTTCCACGACGATCAGTTTGATCCCGACGAGCCGCGCGAACTCGAAGAGGCGGCGATTCTTCTCTTTGTCGAGCGAGGTGGCCGCGACGCCGAAGGTGTACGCGACGAGGCCGTTCTGGTCGAGAATCGCCTTCTTGCGCAGGGTCTCTTCGCGCGGCGCCAGCGGATCCAGGTGCGCCGCGATCACCTGCAGGTTGCGGATGCCGTGCTTCACCGCGAAGCGCACCACCTCGTCGAAACTCATGTTGCGACAGGTCCACGTCTGCAGCCCGAGCGTCGGGCCGGCGGATGCGTCGGCGGCGGCAGCACCGCGCGCGAGCGGAAAGAGGCTAAGGGCAAGAGCGAGGGACAGCAGGGAGCGCAGCATACGGGGATGGGATTGTGCGAAGACTCGCGCGCACCGCCCGCGCTGTCCACCCCGTTTGCGCCGGTCGGATCCGCTAGCCCTGCGGGAACTCCCACCCGGCCCGATACGGTCTACCCAGCAGGGCGTTGGCCGCGTCGTCACCGACCACGCGCTCGCGGCCGCCATCCCACGCAAGGCTGCGACCACACCGCAGCGAGACCATGCCCAGCAGCGCCAAGTTGCTGGAGACGTGCAGGTCCGCGAGATCGCAGACCGGCTTCCGTCCCGTCCGGATCGCCTCGAGAAAATCGGCCCAGAGTTCACGGATGTTCTGGCCATCCGGCTGACCCAGTTGCGCCGCCTCCCGGACGATGGTCGCCTTGGGGTCACTCGGGTAGAACACCCAGCCATCCCGCCAACCGAGGTGCAGGATGCCCTTGGTTCCATGGAAGTGGCAGCCGACACTCTCACCTTGGAAAGCCCCGTTGCCACCAAAGCGGCGATGCTCCCACGTCACCGTGAAGCGAGGGAAACGGTAGGTGGCGATCTGGTGATCCGGTGCGTCGGCTGTCTGCGCCTCCGGCGTGAGCACGGCCGGTCCCGCGATCGGACGCCCACCGGTCGAGAAGATCTGGTCGGGTTGGTCCTCCCCGGTGATCCAGCGCACTTGATCCAGCCAATGGATACCCCAGTCACCGAGCGTTCCGTTGGCGTAATCGAGGTAGTTACGGAAGCCGCGCGGGTGGATTGCCCCGGACCACGCGCCCCGCAGCTCGCGCGGATCGCCGCCGTTGTACGGTCGCAGGGGCGCCGGGCCGCACCAGAAGTCCCAGTCAAGTTCGGGCGGGATGTCGCGCGTCGGCAGGAGCCGATCTGGTCCCCCGCCCGAATTCACGAAGCAACGCACCGAGCCGATGTCTCCTATCCCACCCCGGCGGATGAAGTCGCGGGCGCTCAGGTTGTGGGGCGAGATGCGGCGGTGGGTACCGACCTGCACGACGCGGCCGGCGGCTTCCGCGGCACGTACCATCGCGCGACCTTCCCGCACGGTGTGGGCGATCGGTTTCTCCACGTACACGTGCGCCCCCGCCCGCACCGCGGCGATGGTCGGCAGGGCATGCCAGTGATCCGGGGTCGCCACGATCGCGATCTCCGGTTTGGTCTCCGCCAGCAGCTCCCGGTAGTCCTTGTAGAGACGCGGCACATCACCCGTGCCCTCCTGAACCCGCTGCAGCGTCGCGGGAAACTGGCGCGCATCGACGTCACAGAGGCCGACGATCTCGCAGGCACGACTGGCCATCGCTTCGCGGAGGATGTTTCCTCCCCACCACCCACAGCCGATCAGGACCGTGCGGAAACGGCGGGCCGGCGGCTCGCCCGCGCGCAGCCGCGCCGGAAGAGCCGCCCAGGCACCGGCGGCCAGCGAAGCCTGCAGGAAGGCCCGACGACCGCGGTCAAGCCCCGCCGGGGACACGACGGTGCCCTTCGGGATGCTCACGGACGCCGGTGGGGAGGAGCGATGCGGTTTCATTCTTCGATGTAGAGATCAAGTTGCTGGCCCACGTACACCGTGCGGTCCGGGGCCTTCGGGAAGCGGTAGATCACCTGCAGCACGCGGGTGTCCACCCGCTCGGTGCTGGCGCCGGTGAGCGAGCGCTTCGGGACGACGTAGGGTTCGATGCGCACAAACTCCATCGGGATCGGTCGGCTCGTGTCGCCTTTCAGGTAGCCCACCGCACGCGCACCCGGTCGCACGCGAGGCGCGACTTGCTCATCCACGTCAGCGCGGACCTGGACCTCGTCGATGTCTCCCAGCACCATTGGCGGTGTCGCCGCGCCGGCGATCACGAACTCCCCGGCCCGCACATTCACCTGGAGGACCGTCCCGTCGATTGGCGCCCGGATCACCAGCCGCTCCAGCAGGGTCTCCGTCTGTCCCACTGCGGCGCGCGCCGCCTCACGCTGCGCCTCGGCGGTCGCCAACTGGGCCTCGACGACGGCGAATTCGTTGCGCGCGGTCTCCAGCGCCTCGGCCGAGGCCACGCTTCCCTCCCGCAGTCGTTCCACGCGGTTCAGGGCGTCCCGCACGCGCCGAAGCGATGCCCGAGCGGTCGCCACCTGCGCCTCCGCCACCGCCCCCTGTGCGCGTTGCGCGGCGAGGGCCGCCCGGGCTTCGCGGTCATCCAGCTCAAGCAGCGCCGCACCCGCCGCGACGCGCTGCCACACCGCGACACGCACGGCCTTGATCACCCCGGGCAGCGGCACTCCCACGAGCGTGTTTTCGCGTCGCGCCTCCACGAGGCCGCTCGCTCCGATGGCCTGCGGAAACGGTTTCGCCGCCGGCGGCAACGGGGGCGGCGGGATCGGCACGTTCGACGTCGCCCGCAACCGCAGGACAAAGGTGGCGATGCCGATCACTCCGAGGATCGCGAGGTAGACCGAGACTTTACGCAGGAAGATCATGGAGAATGGGGACGGGAGAGGGGGAGAGAAAAAGCGGACGACGCCGAAACGGGACCGGGGGAGACCATTCAGAGTTTCTCCGTGTGCGCGGCGCCAATCTCCGCCGGAGTCTGCAGGACTCGCAGGATGCGGCCATCCTCCATCTCGCTCATGCGATCGGCGAACGGATAGGTCCGCGGATCATGGGTCACGACCACCACGCAGCGACGGGGATCGCGCGCGACGTCGCGAAGCAACGCCATCACCCGCTGGCCGTTCTCGCGGTCCAGCGAGGCCGTCGGCTCATCACAGATGATCACGCGCGGCTCATGCACCAGCGCACGCGCAATCGCGACGCGCTGCTGTTGCCCGCCGGACAGGCGCCCGGGATGCTCCCGGGCCTTTTCCGGAATCCCCACCCGGGCCAGCGACTCCTGCGCGCGGGCCAGCGCAGTCCGCATCGGAGCCCCTTGAATGAGCAGCGGCACGGCCACGTTCTCCAGCACCGACAGGGTCGAAATCAGGTTGAACTGCTGGAAGACGAATCCGATGTGCCGGGCGCGAAACGCGGTCACTTCGGCGCGCGTGAGCCGCGGCAGGGATTGGCCCAGCACTTCGATCTCACCGGCATCACCGGCCAGCGTGCCCGCGACGATCGAGAGCAAGGTCGTCTTGCCGCAGCCCGAGGGCCCTACGAGGAACATCATCTCGCCCTCGCACGCCGAAAAGTCCACGCGCTTCAAGACGTCGATACGCGCATCGCCCTCGCCAAAGGACTTGTCCAGTTGACGCACCGTAATGGCGGGCCGGGAAGGAGGGAGAGGATCGGGCATCGACGCGCTCAACGAAACACGATCGCCGGCTCGGTGCGGGTCACGCGGATGATACCGAGGAGGGCAGAGAAACCACTGATCAGGAGGATGACCCCGAGCACGGCCACGGGCAGCTGCCAAGGGGTGTAGACGCCCACCTTGCCGAGGCGAACGAAGAAACGCAGGACAACCGAGGCGACCCCCGCGCCGATGCCGTAGCCAATCAGACCCGTGGTGAGGGACTGGACCGCCAGCATCGCCGTGAGGCGTCCATTGCTCGCTCCCATCGCTTTGAGCGCGGCGAAGTTCCGGAGGTTTTCGAGGACAAACGCGTGGAAGGTCTGCGCGGCGATCAGCATCCCGACGATCGCGCCAATCAGGACAATGGAACCGATCGCGAACGGGATGCCCGTGTTGCGCACGTACCACCAGATGGTCGACCACCTAAACTCCTCTTCGGTCAGCGCCCGCAAACCCGTCTCCGCAGCGATGCGTCGACAGACCTCCTCGTCGCTCAAACCGGGCTCTCCGGCCGCGAGAATGAACGTGAGCATCTTTCGTTGCTGGGGCGCATAAAGCACCGCTCGGTCATACGTGGTGAAGACAAAGGGTCCTCCCGTGAAACTGCGGCGGGTCTTGGCCACGCCGACGATGCGCGCCTCGCGGTCGTTGATCTCGATGGTGTCGCCAATCCCAATCCGCCGTGGTGAGCCGTCCGGGTTCCGCTGCCCCTCCGAAAAGCGATCCAGCCCGAACTCGTCGGTGATGATCGTATTGGGCAACCGCAGTTCATCGAGACTACCCTGCAGCAGGAGAGCCGGTGCACCCGCCAGCGTGGTGGCATCAAGGCCGACCAACGTGACCAGCTTGAAGTTTCCGTCCGGCATCCGCGCCTGCAGCGTTCCTTGGAAGTAGGGCGCCGCCCAGGCGACGCCCGCCACGGAACGCACGCGGTTCACGTCGGTGTCGCGCAGGGGCTTGCTGTCGAGCGACTGCTCCGCCTTCGGATCCATCACCCAGATGTGCGACCGCGAGTTGAACAGGTTCGCGTAGGTCCACGTCATCAGCCCGCAGAACACGCTCGGAAACTGCGTCATCAGCAGCGTCGAGAAAGTCAGTCCGCTGACCAGCAGCAGGTACTTGCCGCGGTCACCGAAGAGCATCTTGAGCGCGAGACGAATCATGAATGCGGGAGGGGGGAGGGTGCGGCGGAGGCTGGCGTTCCGGCGCGCGGCAACCGGAGCGCGAGCACCACTCCGAGTCCCGCGAGAAAGAACCCCCCGTTCACCAGCACCGCGACGCGGAAGCCGTGCGCGGTCGCGAGTTCACCCATGACGAGTGGACCGATCACGCCGCCGAGGCGAGCGAAGAGTCCCCAGAAGCCAAAGAACTCGCCCGACCGCCCGGTCGGCGTCAACACAGCCACCACCGCTCGACTGGCCGACTGGATCGAGCCGATCCCCAAGCCGGCCACGGCTCCGATCACAAAAAACTCCGTCTTTGTCCGGCAATAGGCGGCCCAGACACAGACGATCACCCACAAGACCAGCGACGCCACCAACGCGGGCTTCGCTCCAACCCGGTCTTGCAGGAAACCAAACGCGAGCGCGCCGAGGGCGCTCGAGATCTGCAGGCCCGCGAAGAGGACAAGGTTTTCGGTCGCCGTCAGCCGCAGCACCTCTGCGCCGAAGAGGGATGCGAACGTGATGATGGCCATCAGGCCCGAGATAAAGAGCGTGAACGCGACGAAGAAAACGGCGAGCGTGCGATGCTGCGGCAATTCCCGGGCGGTGCGACGGAGCGTCCGCCAAACCGCCAGCGCAAAGCTTTCCCCCGGAGGCAAGGCGCGCGGTTCGGCCCGTTCGCGCAAGAACAGGAGCGTCGGGAGCGTCGCCGCGAGGAAGAAGACGCCGGTCATCAAGAAGGTCCAGCGGGCCGAGGCGCCCAAGCCCACGATCAACGCCAGGGCGAGCACAAGGCTGAGCAAGCCGCCCATGTAGCCGAAGCTCCACCCATAAGCGGAAATACGTCCCACGTTCGCCGGCGTGCTGATCTCGGGCAGGAAGCTGGCGCAGGCCGACTCGCTCAGACAAAAGGCCACGTTGGCCAAGGCGACCAAGGTCACGGCCAGAAGGATGTCCCCCGGCCCGGTGAGGCTCAGCGCCGCGGTGGCCACCGAGCATACGAGCGCAGAACCCAGCAGCAGCCGTTTCTTTCGCGCCGTGAAATCCGCCATCGCCCCGAGCCAGGGGGCGAGCACGATCACGGCCGCCTGGGACAACGCCAGCGTCCGACCCCACCACCCCGCCGCCTCCGCGGCACCGCCGGCAATCACGTCCTTGAAGTAGACCGCATAGACGACCGTGATGATGATCGTCGTGAACGCCGAGTTGGCGAAATCGAAGCAGCACCAACCGAAGATCTCCCGCCGCCGGACCGACGATGTGTGCGGAGAACTCATCTCCAAGGGTCGCCTCTCCCCGTCGTCAACGCAAGCGAACAGCGGCTAGCCCACGACCCACGCTGGCTGAAGGAGATCCAAACGATCCCCCGGCCCCTCCAAAAACACCGCTTGCCTCGCTTCGATTCCGGGAGAACATTAGGGAGTGATGCCCGAGTCAGTCCCATCCACTGTCCCGCTTTCCTTGCTGCAGCGCATGAATCGCGCGCTCCTTCAGTGGATCGACTCCGACCACTGTCCGGAAGGAGCCGATCGCCTGCGTGAGCAACCCGACCGGGTTGACTGGTTGCGCGTGCTGCCGTTCATCTTTCTGCACGCGGGCTGCCTCGGCGTGATCTGGGTCGGCTGGAGCCCGGTCGCGGTCTGGGCCGCCGTCGCCCTCTACTTTATCCGCATGTTTGCGGTGACGGGCATCCATCACCGTTATTTTTCGCACAAGACCTACAGCACGTCGCGCTTCGGCCAGTTTCTGCTCGCGGTGTTCGCGGCGACCACCGTGCAGCGCGGATCGCTCTGGTGGGCCTATCATCACCGGCACCACCATCAGCATTCCGACCAGCCAGATGACGCCCATTCCCCGCACGTGCACGGTTTCCTGTGGTCGCACATCGGCTGGATCACCAGCCGCCGCAATTTCCCCACCGACTACTCGAAGATCCGCGACCTCGCGCGCTTTCCCGAGTTGGTGTGGCTGAACCGCTTCGATCTCGTCGTGCCCACCCTGTTCGCGGTCGCTTTGTTTGGCGTGGGTGCGCTGCTGGAGCGCGTGGCCCCGGGCCTCGGCACCACCGGGCCCCAGATGCTGGTCTGGGCCTTCTTCATCAGCACCACGGTCCTTTTCCACGGCACCGCGTGCATCAACTCCATGGCGCATCTCATGGGCCGCCGTCGGTTCCGCACCGAGGACGACTCGCGCAACAGCTTCATCCTCGCCATCATCACGCTGGGCGAAGGCTGGCACAACAACCACCACCGCTACCAGTCATCCACCCGCAACGGATTCTATTGGTGGGAGGTCGATCCGACCTACTACGGCTTGAAGCTCCTGTCCTGGACGGGCTTCATCTGGGGCCTGAAGCCCGTGCCGCAGGCGGTCCTCGACGAAGGGGCCCGCGCCGAGCATGCCGCCTCCGTCGCCGCGGCCGAATCCGCCGCCCGCGCCCGGCGCGAGCACGGCAGTTCCCCCTTGAAGCACGTCATCCCGGCCGCCGCCGCCATCGCGGTGGCGACCGTGCAGGCCGCCAATAGCGAGGCCCCCCGGAAGACGGAGTCGCCCGCCGTGCACAAGGACGTGAGCGAGCTCGCCCACGAACTCCGCTCGGGCCAGGCGTCCTCCCAGACTCCCCCCGCACCGGGCGCCTGACGCCTCAGCGACGTTCGTTCGCCGCCATGGCCCGCATCGCGATCATCGGTACCGGCATCGCCGGTCTCGGCTGCGGGCATTTTCTCCAGCGACACCACGATCTCACGCTGTTCGAGCGCAACCACCGTGTCGGCGGACACACCCACACCGTCGAGATCAACGAGCCCGCATCCGCCCTCGGGCCCGCGCGTGTCCGGCCCGTCGACACGGGCTTCATGGTCTACAACGAGGTCACGTACCCGCTCTTGACCCGACTCTTCCGCGAACTCGCGGTGCCGACCAAGCCGACGAACATGTCGTTCTCGGTAAAGCATACGGTCGAGAACATCGAGTTCGCCGGTTCCTCGCTGAACCATCTCTTCGCCCAGCGCCGCAACCTGCTTCGCCCCCGGTTCATCCGGATGCTCCTGCAGATCAACCGCTTCAACCAAGAGGCGGTGGCCGCGCTGAATCAGCCGGAGACCGCCGCGCTGACGCTGGGCGACTACGTGCGCGCGCGCGGCTACGGCGACGACTTCTTCAATCTTTACCTCGTGCCCATGAGCTCGGCGGTGTGGAGCACCCCACCGGAACTCATGATGACGTTTCCGGCCGCTACGCTGCTGCACTTCTTCCACAATCACGGCTTCCTCGGCCTGAACACCCAGCATCCCTGGCGCACCGTCGAGGGCGGCTCGCGAGAATACGTCCGCCGACTGACCGCGCCGTGGCGCGACCGGATCCTCGTCGGCGACGCCGCCACGCGCATCAAGCGGGCCTCCGGCCGGGTCATCGTGGAGACGGCATCCGGCGCCACCCATGCCTTCGACCGTGTCATTGTCGCGACGCATGCCGACGAGGCTTTGGCTCTCCTCGGCGACGTCACCCCTAGCGAGCGCGCGGTGCTGCAGGAGTTCCGCTACCAGCCCAACACGGCCACGTTGCACACGGACGCCAGCGTCATGCCGAAGACCCGGCTGGCTTGGTCCTCGTGGAATTACGAGCTCACGTCGCGAAAGGGCGGGCCCGGTACCACGGCGACCCATTACTGGATGAACCAGCTCCAAGGGGTCAGCGACCGGGAGAACTACTTTGTCACCATCGGCCGTCCGGAGTCCATCGACCCGGCGCGCGTCCTGCAGAGAATCGAAACGGCGCACCCCCTCTTCAGCTTGGGAGCCATCCAAGCGCAGGCCGCGCTTCCGGGTCTCAATGCGGCGGCGCGCGGGACGACGGAAACCTACTTCTGCGGAAGCTACTTCCGCTACGGTTTCCACGAGGACGCCCTGCTGAGCGCCTTTGGGCTGAGCGAACTGCTCCTCGGCGGAGATCCGTGGGCGGCGGTCGCCGCGGGACCACTTGCGCCCGCGGACTGAGTCGGCAGAGTAAGGATGCCCAACGCTGCCCGGAGCGGTCCCCTACCCCTGCTGAAGACTCGCTGCACCATGCGCGCCCTCTCGCCTGAATCCACGCCGGCTTTCGCGTCGGCGGAGCGTACTCCGGAGCTCAGCGTCGTCATTCCGTTCTACAACGAGTCGCCCAACATCCCGCCCCTTTTGGCGGAGCTGCGCGAGACGCTGGACCGCCTGAACCTGCACGCCGAGGTGATCGCCGTCGATGACGGGAGCTCGGACGACTCTCGCGCCGTGCTGGCCGCAGCGGCTGCGCAATGGCCGGCGCTGCAGCTCGTGGTTCTTCCCCGAAACCGCGGGCAAGCCGTGGCGCTGTGGCGCGGGCTTGAACGCGTGCGCGCTCCCTGGATCGCCACCCTCGATGGCGACGGCCAGAATCCCCCGGCCGAACTCGCCCGCCTGTGGGAGCGACGCGAAGAGGCCGATCTGCTGGTCGGGCGCCGCGTGGGACGACAGGACTCACTGGCCCGAAAGATCATGTCGCGGATCGCCAACCATGTCCGCCGTGCCCTCCTGCGCGACGGCGTCAGCGACAGCGGCTGTGCGCTGCGCCTCTTCCGCCGCGAGGCACGCGCGTCGCTCCCCCCGTTTCGCACGCTCTATTCCTTCATCCCCGCCTGCGCGGCCTCCGGCGGCTGGCGCGTCATGGAGGTCCCCGTCGCCCACCGCCCACGCGTGGCCGGCACCGCGAACTACACGTTCCGCAAGATGGCGATCTTCCCGTTCCTCGACACACTCGCGTTCTGCTGGGTGCTGCGCCGGATGCTCGATCTGAGCCCACGCGCAGATCAGCCCGAGGCGAAAATCAGGAAGTAGCTCCGTTCATAGCCGGACTGCAGATTCGCGTTGGTTTTACGGAAGCACCCCGACCGCTTCCGAGGTAGCAGAGGCCTCGCCGCCCCATTAGGTCCGCTTTTCGGCCTTCCTCCGCGGCCACCTAAACGACTCCCCGGGAGCACCCTCGGCCGGAAATTGACTGGCGAAGCAGGCCGGGGCGGGGCAACAGTCCGGTCACTCCCTACCCCGTATGATTCTGAAACCCTGGCAAAGCTTGGCCGCAGCCGCTGCATTGGCTGTGTCCCTCACTCCGGCCGCCCGCGCGGGCGAAGCCGACATCAAGATCCCCGATCTCGGGCAGGTCTCCTTTCTTGGAGGCGCGCTGTCCGGATACCAAGTGCTGTACCTCGGACTCGCCGTCTGCGTGGTCGGCATCCTCTTCGGCTGGTGGCAGTATCAACAGACCAAGGCCCTCCCGGTTCACCGGTCGATGGCAGCGGTCTCCAACGTCATCTGGGAGACCTGCAAGACCTACCTTGCGCAGCAGGGTAAGTTCCTGATCGGGCTCTGGGGCCTGATCGCGGTGTGCATGGCTTATTATTTCGGTGGTCTTGTGCAGGAATCCGTCGGCGCCGTCGCGATCATCTTGGCGTCCTCCGTCCTCGGCATCCTCGGCAGCTACGGTGTCGCGTGGTTCGGCATCCGGATCAACACGGTGGCCAACTCGCGCGCCGCGTTCTCCGCGCTGCGCGGCAATCCGCTTGCCACCCTGACCATCCCGCTGCGCTCCGGCATGAGCGTCGGCCTGCTGCTCGTCTCGATCGAGCTGCTGTTCATGATCGCGATCCTCGCGTTCCTGCCCAGCAACCTCGCCGGCCCGTGCTTCGTCGGCTTCGCCATCGGTGAATCCCTCGGCGCCTCCGCGCTGCGCATCTGCGGCGGCATCTTCACCAAGATCGCCGACATCGGCGCGGACTTGATGAAGATCGTCTTCAACCTGCCGGAGGACGACCCGCGCAACCCCGGCGTCATCGCCGACTGCACCGGCGACAACGCCGGCGACTCCGTCGGTCCGACCGCCGACGGCTTCGAGACCTACGGCGTCACCGGCGTCGCCCTGATCGCCTTCCTCGCCCTCGCCCTCGCCGCCAGCCCGGTGCTCTGCGGGACGCTCATCATCTGGCTCTTCGCGATGCGCATCCTGATGGTGGTGACGTCACTCGTCAGCTACCTCATGAACGAGTCGATGAGCAAGCTGCTCTATGGCGGCTCGCGCGACTTCAACCTTGAGCAGCCGCTGACCAACCTGGTCTGGCTCACCTCGATCGTCTCGATCATCGTCACCTACGCCGCGAGCTGGTTCCTGCTCGGACACCTCGACGGCCACCCGGGGCTGTGGTGGGTGCTCTCGACCATCATCTCGCTGGGCACCATCGCGGGAGCGATCATCCCGGAGTTCACGAAGGTCTTCACGTCCACCGAGAGCCGCCACGTCAAGGAGGTCGTCACGTCCTCCCGCCAGGGCGGCGCCTCGCTGAACATCCTCAGCGGCTTCGTCGCCGGCAACTTCTCCGCCTTCTGGCAGGGCGTGACCATCCTCGCGCTGATGGCCGGAGCCGCCTACTTTGCCGGGCACCCGAGCGTCGCCGGAATGATTCCGGAGAGCATCGGCTTCGCCGCTCCGATCTTCGCCTTCGGTCTCGTGGCCTTCGGCTTCCTCGGCATGGGTCCGGTCACGATCGCGGTCGACAGCTTCGGTCCGGTCACCGACAACGCCCAATCCGTCTACGAGCTGTCGCAGATCGAGTCCAAGAAGGAGACGGCGGCCGAAATCGAGCGCGACTTCGGATTCAAGCCCGACTTCGAGAACGCCAAGTACCAGCTCGAGAAGGGCGACGGGGCCGGCAACACCTTCAAGGCCACCGCCAAGCCCGTGCTCATCGGCACCGCGGTCGTGGGTGCCACGACGATGGTGTTCGGAATCATCCTGATGCTCCAGCAGATCTACCCCGACACGATCGGCCGGCTCTCGCTGGTCCACCCCGAGGCTCTCCTCGGCCTGCTCATGGGCGGCAGCGTGATCTACTGGTTCACCGGCGCATCCACCCAAGCCGTCGTCACCGGTGCCTACCGCGCGGTCGTCTACATCAAGCAGAACATGCGGCTCGATGCCGCCACCGCGTCGACCGAGGCATCCAAGGAGGTTGTGCGGATCTGCACACAGTACGCACAGCGCGGCATGGTGAACATCTTCGTGGTGATCTTCTGCTTCGCCCTCGCGCTGCCGTTCTTCGATCCGTTCTTCTTCATCGGCTACCTGATCGGCATGGCCTTCTTCGGTCTCTTCCAGGCCATCTTCATGGCCAACGCCGGCGGCGCATGGGACAACGCCAAGAAGATCGTCGAGGTCGAGCTCCGTCAGAAACACACCCCGCTCCACGCCGCGACCGTCGTGGGCGACACGGTGGGCGATCCGTTCAAGGACACGTCGTCCGTCTCCCTGAATCCGGTGATCAAGTTCACCACGCTCTTCGGCCTGCTCGCCGTCGAAATCGCGGTGAAGATGAAGGACGAGGGCGCCAAGCAACTCTTCGGCTGGGCGATCCTCATCATCGGCTTGGTCTTCGTCTACCGGAGCTTCTACCATATGCGCATTCCGGACGACCCGAGCGACGACGCCGCCGCCGATGCGCAGCTGAAGAGCAACTGAGTTCCTCCTCAGCTCGGCTTCCCTCCCCAGGCACGCGCCCACTCCGGGCGCGTGCCTTTTTTGTCGCCCGAACCCACCTCATCTGGCGACTCAACCGGCCAGCCGGCGGCCCAAATCCTCCCGCCATCCGGACCGCTTTCCTTCCATCTCAGCCCTTTCAGCATCCTTTCCTTCACGCGTGAATCGTCGCTCCTTCCTCCAGTCCGGCGCCACTCTGTCGACCGCCTTCGCCGCCCCCGCCATCCTCCGCGCCTCCGACAAGGGGCCGGCTAAGCAGGCGATCATCGGCACCGGTGAAGAACCCCGACCACATCGACGTCCGCGGCGATCTTCTGCTCATCCCCGACCTGCACGCCCGCGTCACGCTGCTCGACAAGGACAACCAAGTCATCACCCACCTCGGGTTCGATCCGGCGTGGACCGATCGCGTGCTCAATAAAGGCGGACAGGGAGGCCTGGTGATGCGCACCAAGCCGGAGACTTGGGAGGATGGACGGTTTATCCATCCGCACGACGCCTGCTTCGATCGCGACGGCAACATCTTCGTGGTCGAGTGGGTGCGCGGCGGCCGCGCGGCCAAGCTGCGCAAGGTCTAGCCACGCTGCGCGGAGCGGGATTCGGACGAAGCGCGCTCGCATCCCGCGCCGTTTGCGGTTTGCGTGATGGGAGCCCCGGCTCCCGCCATGCGTCACCCGCTCCCCTTCGTCGCCGTCGTCCGCCGCGTGGTCAGCGCGCGGACCGCGTCCCACCTCCTCGCGATCGGGCTGGTCTTTTCCAGTCCCGCCAGTCTGCTGCTCGCCCAGCGCGCACCCTTCGAGGCCCCCAAGGGCGTCGTCGTCTCCGCCAGCCTGACTGCCTCGGAGGTCGGCGCCGATATCCTGCGCCGCGGCGGCAACGCGGTGGACGCCGCCGTCGCCACGGGGCTCGCCCTCACGGTGACTTATCCGCGGGCCGGCAACATCGGCGGAGGCGGATTCCTCGTGCTCCGGCTTGAGGATGGACGGACCACCGCCATCGACTTCCGGGAGCGGGCTCCAGCCGCCGCCACGGCCGACATGTACCTCGACGAATCAGGGCAGGTGGTGCCTGGACGCTCGACGCTCGGGCACCTCGCCGCCGGGGTCCCGGGCACCGTGGCCGGGCTCGCCCTCGCCCTCGAGCGGTACGGTTCCGGCACGTTCTCCTGGTCGGACTTAGTCGAACCCGCCCGCAAGCTCGCCGCCGACGGGATCCCCGTGACCCCCGGGCTCGCCCGCGACTTGGCGGCCGGCGAGGGCATCTTCGAACGATTTCCAGAATCTCGACGCGTCTTTCAGCGCAACGGGCGACTCTACCAAGCCGGGGAACGCTGGATCCAACCCGAGCTCGGTCGCACCTTCGCACGCCTGCAGACGCACGGCCCGCGCGAGTTCTACGAAGGCGAGACGGCCGCGTTGCTCGCTGACGATATGGCGCGAAACGGCGGGTTGATCACCCGCGATGACCTTCGCGCCTACCGCCCAGTCGAGCGCGACGTGCTCCGTGGCTCATATCGCGGGTACGAAATCATCACCATCCCTCCGCCCAGCTCCGGAGGCATCGCGCTGCTGCAAATGCTCGCCATGCTCGAGCCCCACGCGCTCGGCGATCTCGGCCACCATTCCGCCGCGCGCATCCACCTCGTCACCGAGGTAATGCGCCGCGCTTTTCGGGATCGTGCCGAATACCTCGGAGACCCGGACTTCGTGCGCGTCCCCGTCGCCGGCCTCACTGATCCTGCCTACGCACGCGGACTGATGAAGCACTTCTCGACCGAGCGCGCGACACCGAGCGCCGGCCTCGCCGCCGGCACGCCGTTCGGACTCCAACCGGCGACGCCTCCCGCCGCCGCCGGCAACGAGTCCTCCGAGACCACCCACTACTCCATCGTCGACGCCGCCGGCAACGCGGTGAGCGTCACGTACACGCTCAACGGGCTCTTCGGATGCGGGGTCACCGTCCCCGGCGCCGGTTTCCTGCTGAACAATGAAATGGACGACTTCACGTCCAAGGTCGGGGTGCGGAACATGTTCGGCCTCCTGCAAGGCGCCGCCAACGCCATCGCCCCCGGCAAGCGTCCGCTCTCATCCATGACACCGACGATCGTGCTCCGCGACGGGCGCTTGTTCATGGTCACCGGGAGCCCGGGCGGTCCGACCATCATCACGACGACGCTGCACGTGATCACCCACGTCATCGACGACGCCATGAGCCTGACCCAAGCGGTGGATGCCCCGCGCTTCCACCATCAATGGATGCCAGACATCATCCGGGTGGAGCCCTTCCTGACTTCGCGCGACACCGCGCTCATGCTGGAAGCGAAGGGGCACACCCTCGCCCTCCAACGTCTCTACGCCAACTCACCCGAGGCCTCCGCCCGCTCGTGGGGCGACGCCGCCAGCATCCTGATCGATCCCAAGAGCGGCCGGCGTCTCGGCGCGCCAGATCTGCGGAGCGCGGACGCCGGAGCGGCCGGCCACTGAGGGAGCACGACGTGGTCCGGGGGCACCGCAGGCCATGACGCCACCGGTCTTTCTGTACCTTTCACCGCTGCTGCTGGCGCTGGAGTTGGTCCAGTTAATCGCGGCGGAGCGGCTCCTCGGAATCAAGGCGATGCAGCGCGGAGAGGATCCCCGCCGCGCTGTCCTCCCGCCCGGAGTCGCCGCGGGCTGGAGCATCGGCATCCTGCTCAATGCAGCCTGGATGCTCGCCATGCTCGCGAGCGGATTCGGAACGGGTCGCGTGGCCTGCATGGTTGCCATCTCGCTCCTCGGCTATGGGTTCCGCCGAGCCTGCCCGCTTCGCTGGACACTCGTGATTCTCACCTTCGAGGGCGCGATCCGCATGGGCATGCACGTCTCGCTGCTGATGCTCGCCTGGCGACTTCGCTGAAGCCCCGCCCACCGCCGCCACGTCACGACCCGATGGCGGCACCCGTCAGACGCCGAAGCGACGCGTGACCGACTTTTCAACGGGTTCCCCGAACGAGCGGGTGAAGAACTCCTGCGCCTCCGTCATGAACTTCGCGTAGCGACCATAGTCGCCAGCCCAGGAATTCGGCACACATACCCGCTTGATCACGCCCCGCCCCACCTTGTTCGGCGCCTCTCGATCCGGCGCAAACTCCATCGTGAACTTGGGGTCGTGCGTATGCACAACCGTATGCACCGATTCCGTCCCGGCTGCGTCCCGCTCAATCCGGAGGAAGTGCGAAAAGTTGGTGGGCACCCTTCAAGAATAGCGCAGGAAGCCGGGATGAAAACCCGAAAAGCACCGCTCCGGTGACGCATAAGCGCTTGCGATCCAAGCGCCGTCCCGGTCATAACGGACGGGTCCGACCGCGCCCCGCCGATGCAAGACCACCCCGAGGTTCCGAAGCTGCCCAAGCTCCCGTTCATCGCCAGCGACGTCTTTCTGCTCAGCGTCGCCGGCTTCATCGCCTACCAGGCCCCCACCCCTCTGGAGGGTGGTGCGCTGGTCGCGATCGTCACCTGCGTTGTCGTCGGCGCGATCCTCCTCGGGATACCGTTCATCGCCGAGTACGGCCGCCGTACCGATGTCTTGCTGCGGGAACGTCAGGACGAGATCGCAGCGCTCGCCAAGACGACCGCTGCGTGCGTCGAGCAGGTGAGCATCGCCACCGCGAGCCTGCACGGCCTGGCAGAGAGCCACGCGCGGAGCGCGCGGACGCTCGAAGCACTGCCGCAGAAGCTCCAAGAGAAGGTCGCCGAGTTCAAGAGCCAGCTGAATGAGATCAGCATCGCCGAGAACGAGGCGCTCGAACAGGAACTGCAGACGCTGCGCACCGCCGAAAGCGATCGACTGCAATCCGCCGTCGACGAACTGGCCAAGCTGTCCCGGGAGTTCGCCCGCATCGAGGCTGCGGCCAGCCAGATCTCCACCACCCTCCTCCAACTCGGCGACCAATCCGCCGCCAAGGTGACGAGCAGCTTCACGCTGGCCGCCCAGGGGGCCACCAAGGACATCGAGTCTAGCTTCTCCCGCGCGCGGACCCAGTGGGTCGACGAGTCCAAGGAAGCCCAAGCGCGCGCTCTATCCGCCTGGTCCGCTCACACCGGGGAAACGCTCCGCCAACTGGAAGAAAAACTCGCGGCATTAGACCGACGGGCCGTGAATCCAGTCGGCGCCCCCCTGCCGACCAAGTCGGTCGCCTCGGCCGGCACCAAGCAATCCTCCGTCGACACCGCTCAGGCGCCGCTGGCCCCGGCGGTTTCCACCGCCAAGGCTCTCCCGGCCTCAAGCCCGTCCGCAACAACCCGTGGCCCGGTCGTCGACCCGGTGGCTTCCACCCCGAGTCCCACGCCCACCGCGTCGCCGGTCACCCCCGCCGCCCCTTCCCGGCCCAAGGCCGCCCCCGCGCCGACCTCGCCGACTCCCGAGTTGCCTTTGGTCGAAGCGTCCAAGCCAGCTCCAGCCGAGGTCTCGACCACCAAGGTCTCGGTCGCCGCGACCGCCACACCGGCCTCCTCCGAGACACCGCCTACGCCCCCGCCGCCTCCGCCAGCCGAGACCGCGCCGACGAGAGCCTCTGCCCCGGCCCGGCGCACCGTCGACCGCACCCCGGACGCCGCCGTCGAAGCCGCGCTCTCCTCCGATGGCGCCACCCGACTTCTGGTCACCGCCTACATCGGCATCGGCAACAAGCTGTTTGCGCGGGGCTCCGGCCCCGGTCTGAGCTGGGAGAAAGGAGTGCCGCTGCACTTCGTGTCGATCGGTAAATGGCGGTGGGACACGCCCGACGCCACGGGGCCGGTGCAGATCAAGCTCTACAAGAACGATCAAGTGGAGTGCGCAAGCCTCGGGACGCTCGAACTCGAGCCCGGGCATCAGCACGAGGTCACCGCCACGTTCTAAGCGCCCCGCGGTTCAGCCAAGCGGACGCACTCGCCCGCCGGTGGCAATTCCTTTACGGATCCGGCGTCCGCACCCCGCAGCGCGCATTCACGCACCGCTGCCGGCAGCCGGAGGCGGCTTCACCGAGGGCAAAGGCAGCTTCGGCAAGGTGAGCTTGCCCGCCGCATCCCGGCCCGCCACCACCGCTGCCTGATTCGACGCGGCGATCTCCGTCAGGACTTCTTTGCGGAAGATCTTCACCTCACGCGGCGCCGCGATCCCGATCTTCACGATTTCACCCTCGATGCGGGTGATCCGGATCTCGATGTTGTCGCCGATCAGGATCGACTCGTTGACCTTGCGGGAGAGGACGAGCATGGCGGAAAGCGATCAACCGGCCGTGACCAAGGGATGACGTGCGCTATAGCGGGTGTGGTTGGCCAACACGACCTGCTTGGCCAGTCCCGTGCGACGATTGATGATGACCGGACCCACCAGATTCACCGTCGCGGTCGGCGGTTGCGCCCGGCTGACCGTCACGATGTTGAGGACCAGTGTATCCGCCGCATCCGCAATCTCCAGAAAAGCCGCGTCCTCGTCGAACAACTCCAACTCATAGTCGGGGATCAGGCCCGTCGGCTCGATGACCACGAAGTCGACTGACTCGGGCCCGACTAACCTCAGCCATCGAAACGGAAGCTGGTCCTCACTGTAGTACAGTTCGAAGCCCTGATGATCGGGGAAGCCCACCAAACCGCCCGGAATGCGGATCAGCTGGGGCGCCGCTTCCGCAGACGCCGGGGAATCGAAGCTCACTTTCATGACGGGATAAGGTTACTTGAGATAATCGAGAATGGAAAGCTGAAGTATCCGGTTCGCTGATGACAGGGAGGCCTCATAGGCCGTCGTGGCTTGGCCCAACCTTACCATGGTCTCCGCCAGATCCGCGTCGGACTCACGAGAGACCAGCTGCTCCAAATTTTCCGCGCGCGCTCGCTGTTGCAGACGGATCGCCTGGACTCGGAGCTCGACGGCACCGTTTTCGCTGACGCCACTGAGCAGGGCGTTCTCCGCCGCCTCGAGCGACGGGCGTGTCGATGCGACCGCTGAGTTACTGAGAGAGGCCAAGGCGTCACGAAGATCGACCAAGCCGGAAATGAAGTCACGAATCCCAGAGTTCGTGGCTGCGGATGCACCCATCGGCAACTCCGTGATCTCCGAGATGGAGATCGTCGGGCGATCCGAATTGCCCACATACGCCACGGTCGTCACCCGACCCGTACCCGGATCCCGGGTCACCGTAAAGGGGGCCGTATCCGTCGCCGTGCCGGAGAAAAGGTAGTCGTCGCGCAGCCGGCTGTTGCCCGCCTGCACCGCTTGCTCAATGAGCTGGTTCACCTCGACCGCATAGGCCCGCAGCGCATCGGGGCTGCTGATTCCGCCGCCCAGAGTCACGATCTCCCCGGCACGCTCCGAGACCTGCTGCAGGGCTTTGAGGCCCGCGAACGAGGCCTGAGAAACTTCCTGCGCCCGGTCCGCGTTGCGGTCGAACTGGATGATCCTCGCTCGCTCGGCCTGCATCGCGATGACCCGGCCCGCTGACGCCGGATCCTCGTCGATGGAACGCAACCGCTGGCCCGTCGAGACCTGCAGTTGCAGCTGCGCCTGACGCACGCCGGCACGCTGGATTTGCGCCAGGACCGCGGAAGAGGACTGATGGGTGGGAACACGCATGGTCGAAAGGCAAGAGTCGGTCGTCGGTTAGCAGCGCGCTCAGGCTCCGAGCCGGTTGACCACCGTCTCGAGCAGCTCATCGATCACGGCGACCACCCGCGAGGAGGCCTGAAAGGATCGCTGGTAGCGCATCAGGTCCGCCATCTCCTCGTCGAGCGACACGCCGCTGACCGCATCCCGCTGTCCGCGCACGATCTGCTCCACGCCACGTTGGTCGTCAGCCCGCGCCCGGGCGCCCGCCAAGGCCTGGCCGAGATCGGTGGCCGTTCGGGTGAAATGCTGCAGGAAGGTGCCGTCAATCACATCGCCCGCAGCCACCGAGAAACGCCGGTCACCCAGGGCCGCGACCGCCCGCGCCACCGTGTTGTCACCGACCGCTCCCCCATCCGACGCCTTGAGCGAAGTCGCCGAGACACCTGGCGCCAACGCAAAGGAAGCCGCCGCCACGCCACTCGCTCCGAAAAAGTCTCCCGTCGTGCCCGTCGGATTGTAGGCGGCGTTCACCGAGCGGACAAACTGCTCCGCCAGGCGATCGATCCGGCTCCGCGTCTCGGCGATCACGGTGTCTCGCGCCACCAGGGCGCCGCCGATCCCGCCGGTCGGGACCGCGATGACCGCATTCGCTGCTCCCCCCGTCACGGTGCCGCCAGAGAGCGTCACCGGGCCGGTGGTCGCCGGACCGGCGACGAGAACGACCTCCGCGCCGCTCGTGTCCCGGACCGAAATCTCAAGCTGGCCCGGGTAACCCGAGGCCGGCCGGGACTCACAGGGCAGCTTCGCCGCCAGTTCCTCGAGGCGCGCCTGCCGCTGGTCGCGCAGGTCCGCTGCTCCGCCCGGAAAATTGATTTCGGCGCGACCGATCTGCCGGTTCAGATCCGCGATGG
Organism: Opitutaceae bacterium; assembly: GCA_040382075.1. Taxonomy (GTDB): domain Bacteria; phylum Verrucomicrobiota; class Verrucomicrobiia; order Opitutales; family Opitutaceae; genus UBA6669. The sequence goes on along the minus strand of JBEIGD010000007.1, from coordinate 88,550 downwards.
TCTCGAGGAGACGATTCGTCTCCTCCACGTCGGTACTGATCTGCTCGGTGAGGTCGGTCTGGACCTGCTCGAGCCGCTGGTCCGTGGTCCGCACCCGATCCACCAGCGCCGAGGCCTGCTGGACGAGCGACTGCCGCTCTCCCAGATCGGTGGGCCGGGCCGCAAAAGCCTGAAAAGCGTTGAAGAACGCCGTGATCGACTCGGCGAGGCCGTTACCGGAACCCGCAGCACCCAGGGCCACCGCATCGCCCGTGCGACCGATCTGCTGCCCGAGGCCCGCCTGGGCGCGCTCGTAGGCCGCCGCCTCCGTATCCAACGCGGCGGTCGCCGCGATCTCGCGTACCGTCTGGCGATCCAGCAGTACATCGCGCAGCTGTTGGATCTGCAACGCCTCCAGTCCGAGCGACTGGGCTCCCTCAGGCGTGAAGACCGTGCCACGATCTCCCAGCACCACGCGCTGCCGCGCGTAGTGCGGATTGTTCACGTTGGCGAGGTTGCGACCCGCCGTCTCCACCGCACGCGACTGGGCGGTGAGAGCGCGGACGCCCGAGGATAGACTGCCGAAAAGACCAGACATGGTGAAGGCTTAGCCCGCCGCCTGCCAGGCAGCGGAACTGGACGAGAGGTTGATCCGGCCTCCCGGGGAATAGGTGGACACGACGCTGGACGGGCGGAGGACGCGGAGTGTCTCCTGCTGCAGCTCAAGCGTCCGGGCCAACAACTCCCGGTTCTGCCGCGCGCCACGCCGCAGGCGGTGGACGAGCACGTTGGTTTCGTCGATCAGCGCGACCACCAGAGGACGCACCTCCTCCGGAAAACAGGGGACGAGCGCCCGCAGGGTTCGCTCGCCCGGCACACCCAGCGTCAGCGAAAGGGCCCGGACACAGCGCTCGCGATCCTCCCGCTGCGCGGTGGCGGTCTGTGCCCGCGACTCGATCGCGCCTGCCAGCTCAAGCACGCCATCCGCGTCGCGTTGCAGGAGCCGCTGCCGCTGCTCCGCGAAGAGCGCCAGCAGGCCTCCGTAGGCCTCGAGCTCAGCCCGCAGGTGTTGCACCAGGATTTCCCAGGAAGAGGTCATGAATGAAAAGTGGGTGGAGGGATCGGTACCGTCAGGGATCAGAGCTGCGGACCCGCGGCTTCCCGCGTCGATCCGGCGGTTTCCTCGCCCGGTGCACCGCGCGGGGTGAGTTGCTGGGTCAGCATCTTCGAAAGCCCGAGTCCGCCCGCCGCCCCGAGTGAGGTCGCGAGCACGTCGGTGAGCATGTAGCCGTAAACTCCACCGCCGGAGCCTCCGGCCCCGCCAAGGCCTCCGCTCATCAGGGGCTCGATCGTCGGAGTCAGTAATTGGCGCAGAATGATCGCTTCAAACTGCCCCGCCGCGCGGGAGACGTCATCCGACTTCCGCGCTGCCCGGGCACCCGCGGGGCGGCCGATCGCCGCGGCATCGCCGGCCAGACGCGCCGCCGGTGTGACCGAGGCGGGAGATGATAAGGGATCCATGATTGGTGCTCCGGAGGATCAGTTGATCACCAGCTCCGCCTGCAACGCCCCCGAGCGCTTCAGGGTCTGGAAAATGGCCATCATCTCACGCGTGGAAACACCGAGCGCGTTCAACGCCGACGCGAGACGCTCGATCGAGGGCGCATCCTCGACGATCGTGAATCCGCCCTTCACTTCATCGACCGATGTCTGCGTGTTGGTCACCGCTTGCGTCTGACCCGAGTTATTGAACGCGTTCGGCTGCGAGACGCCGGTGGTCGAGGCAATGGTGATCGTGAGCGATCCAAGACTGATCGCCACCCGAGACAGGCGGACCGTCGAGGTCGCGACGATGGTGCCGGTGCGCTCGTTGATCACGATGCGGGCCAGCGTGTCGGGCTGTACTTCCACCTGTCCGAGATCCGCGAGGAAGGAAACCTCCTGTCCACGGAAGTTCTCCGGTACCCGGACATCGAGGTTGGCCGCGTCCCGAGCCTGGGCGACGCCGGGATACACCCGATTGATCGCCAGGGCCATCCGCGCCGCCGAGGTGAAGTCTGGGTTGTGCAGCTGCAGCGCGAGCACGCCGTCGTGCACGAATCGAGCCGGGATCTCCCGCTCGATGATCGCACCGCTGCTGATGACCCCGACCGTCGGATGATTCTTCTGCACCGTCGCACCGCCCGCCCCGCCCGCGCCGCCAAGGAATCCACCCACCGCGATCGGGCCCTGCCCCACCGCGTACACGCGCCCGTCGGCACCGAGCAGCGGCGTCTGCAGGAGCACGCCACCCTGCAGGGTCTTGGCATCGCTCATCGAGGCGACCGTGATATCGATCCGCGAACCGGTGCGCAGGAAGGGGCCCACATCCGCCGTGATCATCACTGCGGCGACATTCTTCGCCTTGATCTGGGTCGGATCGACGGTGATCCCAAACCGCTGCAACGTGTTCGCCACCGAGCGGAGCGTAGCCTGCGCATTGGAGTCACCATCACCCGCGAGACCCACGACCAGGCCATAGCCGACCAGCTGATTTTCCCGACCGCCCCCCACCAGGGCGAGGTCCTTGACCCTCGAAGCCCACAACGCCGGAGCGAACGAGAGCAAGGCGAGGCCCGCACAGAGTGCACGCCGGGGGAAAGAGACCAAAGAGCCGTAGAACATGACGGGAACGAGGAGAGGGGTTTTCGCAGACCGATGAGGCATGGACTAGTAGGGACGCAGCGTCTCGTAGAGACGGGCCAGCCAGCCCTTGCGCTGGGCATCCGTCAGACTGCCCTCGGAGATGAACTCCACCCGGGCGTCCGCGATATTGCTCGAGAGCACGGTGTTGGAGGGACTGACGTCATCGGTGCGCACGATGCCGTGGAGGACGACATGCTGGGTCTCGCCAGCCGAGACGACCCGCCGCACCCCCTCGATGACGAGATTGCCGTTCGGCAGCACCGCCGTGACGAGTACGGCCGCGCGAGCGGACAGCGTTTGGCTGTTGTTGACCTGCCCACCGCCATCGAAGTCGTTTCCTCCGCCGAAGCGTGCCGCGGGCAGCGTGCCCTTGTGCGTACCCAGACGACTGATCGAAGGAGGAAACAGGAACTGTTCCACACCCGCTTCGACATTCGCGGATGAACTGGTGGACTTCTTCTGGGATGACTGGGCCGCGGCGGTCTCCAGGACCACGACGGTCAGGATGTCCCCGACTCGCGCCGCCTTGCGGTCGGCGAACATCGGGCGCTCGGAATTGCCCGGAGCCGTCCAGAGCGACTCCGCTCGAAGGCTAGCGGAAAATAGGGCGCCACAAGTGAGGGCGGCGGCAAGGAAGAGGGATCTCGGAAGCATATCGAGAGACGTTAGAAGCGTACTTCGGCGCGGTTCGGGGCGACCACGAGGGCGGCGAACTCCCGCTTGGAGTCGAGATTGCGCACGCGCACCGTCTCCCCGCGTCCGCCGTCCTGCAGCGCCTGGGCCTTGAGGGTGACTTGCAGAGACCCATCGACTGCGGCCACCTCGATGACATCTCCCTTCCTCACCAGCGCCCGCCGCGCGACATCGCGCCAACTGAGCAGGCGACCCGCCGGCACCGAACGTTGGAACATCCATTCGCCAGGCTGTAGGATCGCGGTGGAAAGCGCCTCGCGGTCCCGCAGGGCGTCGATGCGACGCACATCGCATGACGCAGGATCAAGGCTCGCTCCGCGCTCCATCGGCGTGCGCGCCAACCATGCGTCGCGCCACAACTGAGCCCGGAACGCGAGTGTCTGCTCGTCCGCGCTGCCCGCTGGGCCGCTCACGCGCACCCGCACCAGAATCGCGCTATTCAGCGCGGTCGGGAACTCGACGACCCGGATACTCCAGCCCTCGGGTGCGCCCATCGCCGTGGAATCGCCCCCCGGCTGCCAAGGACGCACCGGCTCCAGCACGAGCTCGCCCTCCACATTGAAGTGCGCCGCCAGATCCCGAGAGAGACTCTCGAGCAGGACACCGCGCAGCGTGCGCGACTCTTCGACCGGCGCCGCCGTGAGGAGCGCTCCGATCAACAGGGCGGCCGCCACAAGGGCGCACCGGACGATGCCGCGACTCCGGCCTGGAAAGGAGGAAAGAGGGGGGAACATGTGATTCGAGGTTGGCGCGTTCTCAGCGCTTCATCTGGGCCACGCTCTGCAGCATCTCGTCCGACGTCTGAATCGACTTGCTGTTCACCTCGTAGGCGCGCTGCGCCACGATGAGGTTCACCATTTCCTCAACGATGTTCACGTTGGAGGTCTCGATGTAGCCCTGGAGAATGTTGCCGAAGCCCTGCTCGCCGGGCTGCCCGACCTCGGGAGCGCCACTCGCCGGCGTCTCCTCGTAGAGATTGCCACCGAGGCTGCGCAGGCCGGACGGATTCGCAAACCGGGTCAGCGTCAGGCGAAAAGTCTGGTTCCCGGACGAACTTTGCACGGTCACTTCACCATTCTCCGCCATGTTCACCGAGGTCGCGCCCGGCGGGATGGGTTGGAAGCCGGACAGGATCGGCATGCCATCGTTGGTGGTGACCTGACCACTCGGTGAGAGCTTCAGCGATCCATCGCGGGTGTAGCCGATGGTGCCATCGGGTCGCTGCACCTCAATGAACCCCTCGCCCTGGATCGCGATGTCGAGCTTCTCGCCGGTGGCATTGACCTGACCCTGCGTGAACACCTTCGCGGTCGCCGCCACGCGCGAACCATTACCCACCTCGATGCCGGTCGGCACGACGTTGCCGCCACCGCTGTCGGAGCCCGCTCCGCGGGGGCGCTGGTAGAGCAAATCCTGGAACTCGATCTTGCTGCGCTTGAAACCGGGCGTGTTCACGTTCGCGAGATTGTTCGCGATCGTGTTCAGATTAAGCTGCTGGGCCTCCATACCGGTGGCTGCGCTGTAAAGGGAGAGGTTCATGTCAGGAGGGGTGAGGGGTGAGGGTTAACCCAAGGTTTCAATCGTGCGCCCGAGTGCCTGATCGCGCGTCTGGATGAGTTTCTGGTTGGCCTCGTAGGCACGGGCGATGTTCACGAGGTCCACCATTTCGCGAAGCGGAGTGACGTTGCTGGACTCCAAGTAGCCCTGAAGCACTTCGGGCTTTTCGACCGGCTGCGGATCCGAACCTTGGTTGATGAAGGCCCCGGCCGAAAGGGGGACCAGCTGCCGATTGTCCGCGAACTTCACGACGGCAATCCGGCCCACCGGGGCATCGTTTTGCAGAATCCGGCCGTCGGCATTGATCACGATCCGCCCGCCGCCCGGCAAAAACTGAATCGGGTCGCCCCCCTCACCCAGCACCGTCGCATTGTCGCCCGTGATCAGCGTGCGATCCGCGCGCAGCCGAAACTCGCCCGCCCGGGTGTAGGCCTTCCTTCCATCCTCCAGCTGAATCTCGAAGAACCCTTCGCCCTGCAGCGCCACATCAAAATCGCGCCGCGTCGGCTGCGTCTCGCCAAACTGGAAATTGATCCCATACCCCACCTTCGGGAACTGCATCGGCTCCCCCGCACCACTGCCCGCCCGCGCCTTGGGATCGGTCATCACTTCGCCCTTGATCGCCGAACTGAAACTGACCGTGCGCTTCTTGTAGCCGGAGACCTGACTCGAGGTAATGTTCTGCGTCACGGCATCCTGCCACCGCTCAAGCGCGGAGAGGGAAGCGGCACTCTGGTACAGACCGACGTTCATGCCCCTTCCTTAGCAATGATAGTGCCAAGTTCGTAAGTGACTTTTGGATATCAATTTACGAATACATCGGCCGTGCTGCGGCAGGAATTGCGCGGGTATCGAAGCGTATCGGCGCCGCTTGCGGCAGCTTTTGCCGCTGCGCAGAGGGGACGGGAATCCACCCGCTCAACCGCCGACCGGGTAGAGGCACTCGACCTCGATCCGCTCGCCGCAGGCACACGTCACGACGAGCCGTACCACCCGATCACCCTCCCGGATGCACTCGACCGACGCGCCCGCTGCGGCATGCGCATGCGCTGGGCGGAGGCCTCCAGACGAAGCGACCGAAGCCCCCCCGGTGGGTGCAGACAGCACCTCCAGTGGGCGGACCAACGGGCGAAGGGAAGGAATCGCAGCGGACGGACGATCAGCGAGGAAAGATTTCATCGGAACTTTGGAGGAGAGGAATCCGGACGCGGAACCGCCATCGACTCCGACTTCGGAGTCGCGGGCGCTTCATCGATCCGCGCCGGTGCGGGAGCCGCGCGCGGGAGTCCCCAGGAGCGCAGCGGAGATACGGAAAGGCTGATGGCGACGCGCTGGTTTGACTCTGACGCCGGTGGTTCCAGCGGCACCGGGCGCGTGTCCCCGTAGCCGGTCACTCGGCGGATCAGCTCGGGGGCGACGGCGTAGCGCGTCAACGCCCGCCGGGTCGCGTTGGCGCGGTCGGTGGACAACTCCCACGTCGAGTACTCGGGCCGGGGAAGGTCCAAGCCCTTGCGCGTATGCCCTTCGATGATGACTTGGAATTCGTTGCGATCGATCATCCACGCCAATCCCTCCATCACGAATGCCCCCCACTCGGTGAACTCAGCGGACTGATCGACGAACAGAGGCTTCTTCGAGCGATCGAAGAGAGTCACTCTCAGGCCGTCGCTTGTGACCTCGATGTCAATCGGGCGGTCGACAGCATTGGCGTCCATCTGGAACTGCCGATAGAAGTCTTGCGCGAGGGAACTCAGGAACTTCAGGTCAACCTCCCGAGCGGCTCCCGCCCCGGACGCATCACGGGGCTCGGAGACCCGACTGGAGGAGGAAGGCTGGTCCATGGACTCCTTGCCGCCGCGGTTCAATACGCCCCCTCCCTCCGACATGGGCGACGTGAAGGGTTGCTGGAAGTAACGCGAGGTCGCGATGAGAACCTCCTGATCTTGGGACGAAATCCACAGCACCATGAACAACGCCATCATCGCCGTGACGAAGTCCGCGTAAGCCACCTTCCATGCTCCACCTCCCTTGGCCATGATGCAGCGTGGGTAGGGTCAACGCCCGCTGGGCATCGACTTGAGGGTTGCCTCGAGTTCGTCGCCGTTGGGCTGGACCGAGCTGTCGAGCGAGCGTCGCGCGATCTCGACGGCCGTAAGTGGCGCCAGACCCTTCGCAAAGCTGGAGACCGCGATCAGGATGCAGCGCAGGTACTGGGAGTCCGTCTGGTTCATCAGCTTGATGCGATTCGCGACCGGATTCACGAAACCGTAGGCCACGAAGATGCCGAGGAGCGTCCCGGTGAGTGCGGCTGCGACCTTCTCGCCGACGGCCGCCGGGCCCTCCGCGATGGCTCCCATCGTGTTGATGATGCCCAGCACGGCCGCCACGATCCCGATGGCGGGCAGCGAGTCACCGACCATCTGCAGGAGGTGGACCGGGTGGTCGCTTTCCTCGTTCTTGGCGTGGAGCTCCGCCGACATCAGGGCCTCGAGCTGGTCGGGTTTGATCTTCCCGTCGATGACCGGCTTCATGCCGTTGACGAGAAACTCAGTCCTTTCCTTGTGCGCCAGGAATGCGGGGTACTTCTGAAAGATCGTACTCTGCTTTGGATTCATGACGTGCTCCTCGAGGGCGATCAGGCCGTTGCGGCGGCCGACCATGAAAATCTCATAAAGCATCTTGAGCAGGTCCACGTAGTCCGCCCGCGATACTCCCTTCCCGAAGGAGGCCAACTGCACCTTGTGCACGATCTCCTTCATGATGTGCGCCGGACTCGCGATCACGAGGACGCCGAGGGCCATCCCGAGAATCACGACGAACTCGGAGACGTGCAGCAACACCATGGGGTTGCCCCCGGCGATCATGAACCCGCCGAGGGTCGAACCAATGACGATGAGTGCTCCGATGAGGACTAACATGGGCCAGGATCGGTCTAACGGCGCGTCCCTTGACGCGCTTTAGCCTGCTGGCCCGGGATAAACGCCTGTTCGAAGGCCCGGAGCCCGCCCTGCGCGCGGGTGGCGCGCTTCACTTTTCGCGGACGCGCTTCAGGTACGCGCGAAGGCCGATCACGGTCTGCGCGTGGATCTGGCAAATGCGCGACTCGGTGAGGTCAAAGACCTCGGCGATCTCCGCGAGCCGCATGTTCTGGTGGTAATACATCGCGAGAATCTTCTTCGGGATCTCCGGCAGCTCAGCGATCCGCTGGGCCAGCAGGCCCATCAACTCTTCCTTCTCCATGCGATCGCGGACCGAGACGTCGCCCTCATCGGCGATCAGCTCGTGCAGCGAAGTGCCATCACTGTCCTCGTTCTCCGTCGTCTGATCGATAGCCACGAAGCACACCGGACGCGCCTCCTCCATCCACTTCGCGTACTCCTTCGGCGTAAGATTCAAATGCAGCCGCACCTCTTCCTCAGTCGCCGCCCGACCGAGCTTTTGCTCGAGCTCGTTGATGGACTCCTTGAGCTTTTTCGCCTTGGCCCGCGCGCGCCGCGGACACCAATCAAGACGGCGAAGCTCGTCGAGCACCGCCCCTCGGATGCGCATGCTCGCGTAGCCCGCGAACGTGTGACCCTGCTCGGGATCGTACTTTCGCACGGCCGCAATCAGGCCCGTGACCCCCACGCTGTAAAGATCGTCGACGTCAACGTGGGCCGGCAGATTGATCTTGATGCGATCGACCACGTTCCGGACCAACGGAAGGTAGCGGATAATCAGCTCCTTTTCATCCACCTGGCCGCTCGAGGTCTGATAGGCCCGCCAGGCATTGGCTGCGGCGGCGGGTTGCGAGAAGACGACGGCGGCGTGGCTTTTCATAACGAAATCGGCAAACGGTTGATCTGGGGACTGGGGTCGAAAGAATCAGGGGTGGCTCAGCGGTGCTCAGCGGAGGCGCGTTGAAACCGACGAGGAACCGGCCGGGCCCACCGGCACGGCGCGGGCAGCGGCTTGGGCTTCCTGCGCGGCAGCTCCCTCGCGTCGACGCTGCTCGATCGCATCCGCAAAGGCCCGGATCACGACCGACCAAAACCACCGCAGCACCAAGGCTCCGACGAGGCAGGCCAACGCCGCATCCCGCAGCACCAGGTCGGCACTCCGGCCCGCGCTGAAGCCCGCGACCGCCACCAACGCAAATCCGAGAAAGCCGCCAGAGAGGAAAGCGAACTTCATCGTCATGCCCTCCCCGCCCCTGGAACCGTGCGACGCAGCACCGCCGCCACCACATCGTCTTCCCGTGATCCCACCGCCGAGGGGCCGGTCGAAAGAAAGAGCGGGCTCAGCTCGCCCTCCACCAGCAGCTCCCACAGGCGCCCCCACTGCGTCAGTTCATCGAGGTGCGTAAACACGACGTGCGTCGCACCGAGCTCGCGGCCCGCACCTGCGATGCGCTGCAACGTTCCCACATCGTAGAGCGCGTTCAGCACGAGGATCCGGGTGGAAATCTCGTCCCGATCCAGCATCCGGCGCTGCGATCGACGCGCTTCGCCGTCGGTGACACTCAACGCGATGCACTCCATCGCCACCGGACCGCTGACGCTCCCTCCAGCGCTCGCGACGCCAGCGCTCGCCAGGGTCTCCACCTTCAGGCCCGCGGAACTGGCCGCATCTTGCAGGATCGCAGGAACGGGACGCGACCCGTCCACCTGAACCACGCGGCCGACTGCCCCACCCACCGCGATCTGCCGAGTAATCCACTTGGCAAGGGCCGTCGTCTTCCCGGATCCCGCGGAGCCGAGGAACGCCACCCGGCCAGTCACCGGCCGCATCCCGCGCGCCGCCGCAAGGTCAGACAGAGTCTTCCCAACCACCGCCACTTGGCGATGCAGCGGAGCCGAGCGCACCCGCTCCCAGCCCGGCTCAAGTTGCAACCGGCTGCGCAAGCTCTCCGAAAAACCGGCCCGCCGCAGCAAATCCACCAGCGAAGGCCGCGCATCGACGGGCTCGCTTTCCAAAGCCGCCGCCACCGATTCCTCCCTACCTTTCAAATTCACCACGTCCCCGTCCGCATGTCTCTCATCGCGCGGCTCACCCATCTGAGCCTCCGCGTCCTGCAGGGTCCTCGACCACGCCGGCGACGGCTCGCCTTCCTCACCCAAGGCCTCTCCCACTTGGGCAATGACCTCAAGGCGCGGACGCCCAAACAGGCCCGCCAAACCCTGGCCGGGAACCTGCCGCACCGAGACCACCCTCGCTTGACCACCCCACTGCGACTGAATCGTCCGCACCGCCTCCTCCGCCGACCGAACGACCAGTCGATAGGTCGCCGGCGCGGCAGCTGACTCCTTGAGGAGATGAGAAGGCAAGACCATGGAAAACACTTTGTAGTGCTTTTCCCATGCCACTTACTTATCTACTCTTTTAAGCACCTGTAGCGTAGTGCTTTGTCGCTTATATTACTGGCTTTGCCAGCCGTTTTCGGCACGGCACCGGCGACAATTGCCGCTGAAGGACGGCAAAAAATGCCCTTTTATCGGCAGAAAGTTCCACCCCGCGTCACTTATTGCCGGGTGCAGGACTGCAGGTTCCGGACGCGTGACGAAAACCTTAATCGGTCGCCGGCGTTGCTGCTTGATCGAAAGTTTTCGATCGCCCCCGCGATACTAGGCAGCCTTGAGAGTCGCCGGCTCCGCCCGAGCCACGGGCATCACCGGGGCCGCGATCAGACCGACGTTCTCGATCTCAGTGGCAAGCGGCAGCTCTTGGAATGCCAGCACCACCAGACGGCCGAAGGAGGGTTCGAGGAAACGCCGCAGCGGCAATCTCAGTTCGGTGCCCACCACCAGAACCGGGGTCAGGCCGGCCCGGGTGAAATCGCCCAGACGGGTGTTCATTTCATTGAGCAGGTGACGGCCGAGCACCGGATCCAGCCCGAGCCCGACCTCCGTCGGCGTGCGATGAATCCGGCCGATCAGGGCCTGCTCAAGGCGAGGATCGAGCGTCAGGGCACGCACGATGCCCGGGCGGGCTTCCAACTCAGAGACAAAGTAGAGGCCGAGCCTTCGGCGCACCAGTTCACTGAGGTCGTCGGGACTCTTGGTGACGCTGGCGAAATCGCCGATGCACTCAAGGATCAGCGGGAGATTCAGGATCGACAGGTTTTCGCGCAGGAGATTCTGCAAGACACGCTGGATGATGCCCAGCGTCACGAGGTCGGGCAGCAACTCCGCCACGAGGGCCGGGTTTGATTCCTTGAGGTGATCGATGAGGGTCTGGACGTCCTGACGGCCCAACAAGAGGTGCGCCACGGACTTCAGGCTCTCCGAGAGGTGCGTGATCATCACCGACGAGGGATCGACGAGCGTGTAGCCGTTGATCTCGGCGGTCTTCTTCTCCGCCTCGTCGATCCAGACCGCGTCCAACCCGAAGACCGGTTCGCGTGTCGGCACGCCACGAAGGGCAACGGAGCTGCCGGCCACATTCATGGCCATCGTGCGCCCGGGCTGGACCTGGCCCTTCGCGATGACCTTTCCACGCAGGAGGAAGCGGTACTCGTTGGCCTCGAGCTCCAGATTGTCGCGCACGGACACCGGCGGCACGAGGATGCCCTTTTCCCGAGCGAGTGACTTTCGGACTCCTGTGACACGACCGAGCAAATCGCCACCTTGTTTCGCTTCGGCCAAGGGGAGCAGTCCATAACCGATCTCGATGGCGAACACGTCGAGATCGATCATCCGGCGGATATCCTCCGCGATTGCGGGCTTTCCACCCGCCGTGGGGGCACTGCCGGGCGAGGCGCCGGGGCCTCCCGGCGACCTCGCGCTCGCAGACCCCGCCGGCTTGGCGGTCGCCGCGGCGATCTCCGTGCCAGCGGCATCAACCAACTGCTGCTGCTTGAGCACGCGGGCAAGGTAACCTCCGGCCAGCGCGAGGCCGAGGAAAGGCAGCGCTGGCATCCCGGGCATCAGACCGAAGATGGCCAGCATGCCCGAGGCGATGCCGATCGCGCGCGGGTAGCGCACTACCTGTCGGCCGATTTGCTCACCGAGGTTGCCCGTTCCAGCCGCCCGGGTCACCAGGATGCCGGCGCCCACCGAGACAATGAGGGCCGGGATTTGCGAGACCAAGCCGTCACCGATCGAGAGCAACGTGAACTTCGTGGCCGCTTCACCGAGGCTCATGCCCATCTGCAGGACGCCGATCGCGAACCCGCCGATCACGTTGACCAAGGTGATGAGAATGCCCGCGACCGCGTCACCGCGGACGAATTTCGAGGCACCGTCCATCGCCCCGTAAAAGTCCGCCTCCTTCTGCACCTTCACCCGCCGCGCGGTCGCCGTGGGTTCGTCGATGACGCCTGCGTTCAGCTCGGCATCGATCGCCATCTGCTTGCCCGGAAGGGCATCCAGCGTGAAGCGCGCACTGACTTCCGCAATGCGGCCCGCACCTTTCGTGATCACCACGAAGTTGATCACGATCAAGATCAAGAAGACCACGAAGCCTACGATGTAGTTGCCTTGGATGACGAAGTGACCGAAGGACTCGATCACGTTTCCCCCGTGCCCCGTGGTCAGGATCAAACGGGTCGAACAGATATTCAGCGCCAAACGGAACAACGTGAGTCCGAGCAACAGCGTCGGAAATCCACCGAACTCGGGCGGGTCCTTCACGTAGACCACGATCAACAGGACGAGCAGGGACAACCCCATCTGCAGGGCCAACATGAAGTCCAGCACGAGGGCCGGCACGGGCACGATCAGCATCAGGACGGTCAGGAACAGCGCACCAGTGAAGATGAGATCCGCACGTTTCAGGAGATCCACGGATCCGGAGCCGCTCGGCGAGCTTCTGGGGGAGAGAGACGGTGACGATGCAGGGGCCATGGGAGGTCAGCGGGAAGGGACAGGGCGAGGCAGATCCGGCCACTCAGGCGATGCGTGCGAGGGAGGCACCCTCCGCCGCCGCCCGACGCTGGCGCAGTTCGTAGAAGTAGAGCCGATGGTGGCGATAGACGAACGCGAGGATCTCGGCGACGGCCTGGTAGAGCGGCTGGGGAATGGACTCGCCGACTTCGCCGACCCGGAAGAGCATCTGGGCCACCGGCTTGTTCTCGATCATGGGCACGCCGTGCTCGGCCGCGAGCGCCTTGATGCGCTGCGCGAAGCGATTCTCCCCCTTCGCCAACACCACCGGCGCCGCATCGCGGCCCCGCTCGTACTTCAGCGCGATCGCATAGTGAGTCGGGTTCGTGATGATCACATCCGCCGTCGGCACGGCATCGAGCATCTGCCGCTGCATCAACCGCCGCGCCATGCGGCGCATCGCGCCCTTGAGGAACGCATCACCCTCCGACTGCTTGTGCTCCTCCTTCACCTCCTGATGCGTCATCTTCATCTCCTGAAAGTTGCGATGACGCTCATACGCATAGCTCAATGCCGCAATGACCCCGAGCGCCAGAATCAGCTTGCCGAGAAATTCGAGCGTCGCCCGCTGCAGGAACCCGCCCAGATACGCTGCCTCCACCGGCGCGCTGAACAAGGGATCACCCAGGAGGCTCTGCGCGGAAAACCACAGCACCACCCCGATGCCCAGCGTCTTGCCAAAGTCCGCGAGGCCATGAATCGCCGTCGTCCGCGAGAAGATGCGGGTGAAACCCGCCACCGGGTTGAGCCGCTCGAATCGCATGCCCAGCGCCTTCGGCGTGAGTTGGAACCCGGTCTGCAATCCCCCCGCCAAGAGCGCCGCGACCAAGGACGCCAGTACGATCGGGGCGAGCACGAACGCCAGGAGACGTGCGCTCTCCGCCACTTGCACCGGAAGCGTGCGAAAGGACTCCCTTCCCGCCGCCAAATCGCCCCAAATCAGCGAGGACAACGCCGCCAAATCCCGCACCGAGGTCGCCGTCGCCACGCTGAACACCCCCAGCGCCGCCGCGAGCATCGCCACCACCTGCAACTCCGGGGACCGCGCCACCTGCCCCCGCTCCAACGCTTCCCGCTGCCGACGCTCGGTCGGGAGTTGAGTCTTGGAGTCGTTGTCCGCCTGGTCCATGAACCCACCCATGATGCAGGGACGGTGCCAGCTGTACTGCTCACTCCACTAGTCGCTTTTATTCAGACGCTTAGATGGCAAAGAAAAGGTGCGTCTGGATCGGCGGGGAATTTTCTGCCGCCCCCGCGGGTGGCTCTCAGCGACGCGGCGGCAAGATCTCCAGTAACTGAAACGGCAGTCCGTTGAACTCCACCACGAGGTAGCGCGCAATGAGCGCGCCCGAGCCCGCGAGGAGAAGAAATCCGCCGAGTAGGCGCACCGAGTAGCTCAAGATGAAGACGTTCATCCGGGGCACCGCCCGCCCGAGCACGGAGAAGGCGAGGTTCACGAGAAAGTTCAGCGCGATGAAGGGCGCCGCGATGCGCAAGCCAAGCTCGAGGATGTGCCCCGTACCGCGAATCAGGGTCTCGCTGGCCGCCGGCCCGAAGCCGGCCATCCCCGCCGGCGCGAACTCGAAACTCCGGCTGAACGCCGTCAGCACGCCAAAGTGAGCGCCCAGCGCGAAGAACATGATTCCCGCAAACACCGCGAGAAACGCGGCCAGCGGCTCCTGGCCAGGCTGAGGCGCGTCAAAACCCGGCGCCGCAGTGAGTCCGATCTCGTTGGCGATGAGGCGGCCCGCCAGCTCCACGGCGGAAAAGGCCAGTCGCCCCACGAATCCCATCGCCAGCCCCAGCACCACCTCACCGATCACGGCGGCGACCAGCACCGACATGGTCTCAGGCACCGAACGGTGCGGGACGATCCCGTAAAGCAACCCCGCAAGGCACACCGCCAGCCCGACGCGCACGGTCGGCGGCAGCGCGCGGCCCGCCAGCGTCGGGAGCAACACGACCACCCCGGTGGCCCGCAACACGACCATCAACCAACAAAAGCCCAAGTCGACCGGCATCGCACTCCTCTCGCCGGCGCACTCAGTGCCCGAGCGTGCCCATCCGGGTGATCATCGCCGTCGCGTACTCCGAGAGGACCCGCACGAGCCACGGCGACGCCAGCAGCAACAGGCCCGCCAAGGCCGCCAGCTTCGGCGCGAACATCAGGGTCTGCTCCTGAATGCTGGTCACCGACTGAAAGAGGCTGACGACGAAGCCCACCACGAGGAGCAGCCCGAGAAAGGGCGCCACGACGTAAAGTGAAAACACCACCACTCCCTTGAATAGATCGATCGCGAGCTCCGGGTTCATAGTGCGCCGTTTTGTCGTCCGCGTTACTCAGCGAAAGCTCTCCACGAGGCTCCGCACCACCAGGTGCCAGCCGTCCACCAACACGAAAAGAAGGAGCTTGAACGGCAGGGAAACAATCGCCGGGGGCATCATCATCATGCCCAACGCCATCAAGATCGAGGAAACGAGGAAGTCGACGACGAGGAAGGGAAGGAAGAGCAGGAACCCCATCTGGAAGGCCGTCTGCAGTTCACTGATCACGAAGGCCGGGACGACCACGCGCAACGGGAGGTCCTCCACCCGCGTCGGAGGAAAGCGCCCGAGTTCGAGGAAAAACTCCAGATCCCGCGTCCGCGTCTGCTTCAGCATGAACTCGCGCAAGGGCACGGTCACCTTCTCCACCGCCTGCACCGAGGTCATCTCGCCGGCAAGATACGGCTGCAGGGCCTCAGCATTCATTCGGTCAAAGACCGGTCCCATCAGGAAAAAGGTCAGAAAGAGCGACAAACCCACGATGATCTGGTTCGCCGGCGCCGAAGGCACTCCGATCGCCGTCCGCACGAATCCGAGCACGATCACGATGCGCGTGAAACTCGTCATCAGGATCACCAGCGAGGGCGCCAGCGTCAGGAGCGTCATCAGCACCACGAGCTGGATCGCAACACTCACGTCCGCCGGCTTACCTCCGCCTTCCAATCCAATGTTGAGCCGCAAGGGATTCGAGGACGCCCCCCCCGCGGTCACCGCCGGTCCGCTCGCGCCCGCTGGGTTCGGGGCCGCCGACACTGCAGGAACGACGGCCGCCGAAGGTTCATTCGGCGAGACCGGCGTCTGGCCCGGCAGGGTGCCCGCCCAGCCAAGCAGGCTGAGGGACAGAAGAAACCACGATGAACGACGCAGCCAATTCACGACGCGTCCTCCGATTTGCGCTCTTCCAGCGGCGCAACCAACTCGATCCTGCCGGGAGTGACACCGAGCAGAAAACGACGCCCGTCACACGCCGCGACCACGAGGTACTGCCGGTTGCCCAGCGAGCGAGTTTCCTCCACGACGATGGAGCGCCCAACGCCGCGCGGTCCCTCCGTCGCCCGCCGACGATACAAGACCCAAACGCCGCCGGCGGCCAAGGCACCCGCCACCGCGAGCAGCCAGCCGCGCGAGCTTCCCGAGCCCGCAGGCAACGGCTCCGTCCTCGTCGGACCCGCACCTTGCGGATAAATCACCGTTCCAGGCGCGAGGCCACCCGGGGTCTCCCGCGGATCCGCCCGCAACGGCGCGGCGAACATCAGCCCAGCGAGCAGCAACCCGACCCGCACGCCAAGTCGGGGAATCTCGAGGCGTTCCAGTCGCCCCACCTGCGCTTGAAAAAACTGCTTCATGGCCGCGTCCATACCGACCTTCACGCGCTCGGGATGGCCTGCGCCGATCCACCGACCAACTCGGTGATGCGGATGCCGAAGTTGTCCTCCACGACAACCACCTCGCCGTAGGCCACGAGACGGTCGTTGACGTAGAGGCCCACCGGGTCGCTCGCGTGCTGGTCAAGCTGCACGACTGCTCCCGGGCTGAGTCCCAACACTTCCCGCATCGGGAGTTGGCACGAGCCAATCTGGACGGCGACCTTGACCTTCACATCAAGGACCAGGTCGAGGGACTTTTCTTCAAGGGTGGGCATGACTGGGATCTCCGGAATCGAGGCGCTGGGTAAGCTTGACGACGACGCGCGTGCCCTCGAGGCCCGCCGTCGCGATGAATTTGGTCTGCGCGTTCAGCGCGACACGGGTGCGGTCCACGATGCCGGCGGGCAACTCCAGCACGTCGCCGATCTGCAACGCAGTGAGGTCCCGGAGCGAGAGCGTGAAGGCATCCCACTCCGCCTGCAGCGGTACGCTGACTTGCTCGTACACCGGTCGCCATGAGGAGGCGGCCGGGGCCGGTCGAGACTCGCGGGCGGATTCGCGGCTCCGCGCCGGCAATACCGCCTTCACCGCTGGCTCGATCATCGGATACGGCACCGCAAGGCGGAGCGTCTCGACTCCCTCACCGAGGGCAGTCTCCAAGGTGAGCGCGAGCATCATGGTGTCCCCCGGCGCCGTGCGCAGAAAACGTCCGCTGCGCTCATTACCGAAAATCACCGACTTCAAGGGCGCCGGGAGAGTCCAGTGGCCGCACCACTCGTCCGTCACGAGCCGCGCGACGTCCTCCAGCAGGGCAATCTCGATTTCCGTCAGGGCCCGCAACGTCGTGACCGGCCGCCCGGGTCCCCCGAGGAGGCGATCGATCAACGTCAAAGCGAGCCGGGGCGGAATTTCCAGCAGGCCCACGCCCGCGAGCGGCTCGACCCGAAAGAGACACACGTGGGTCGGCTCCGAGAAGCTGTCGATCAATCCACGGTAAGAAGGAGTCCCCACCGACGTCACCTTCAGCGAAAACTCCATCCGGAGGAACAAAGAGATGCGCGCGGCCAGGTGCCGCGCGAACTCGTCATGACGCTCCCGAAGACGGCGGAGGTCCGACTCGGTGAGGCGACCAGGCCGGCGAAAGTCATGGGCCGAAACGACCACGCCAACGCGGGAACCCGCGCTGCTGTACACGGTCGCACGCTCCACGCTGGGCCCCGTCGGCTCCACCGGAACAGTCGCGACCGGCCGCGCGACCACCGCTTCGGCCTCGGGCAGTTCGGCGCTCTCCGCAGGTGCTGAGGTGCTCTCCGTCGAGGACATTGCTTACTGGACGACGAAGTCCGAGAAGTAGATTTGTTCGGCGACCTTCCGGCCGAGCGTCTGATTGTAGGCGGCCCCGAGTTTCTCGCGTAGGATGTTTTTCGCCGCCGGCTCTTCGAGGTCGGCCAGTGTCAGCGAAGAGAGCACGTTCAGCGAGAGATCAATCATCTGCGGCCGGTTGGCCTCGAACTGGGCGCGGAGCGTCGGATCGGTGCCGGTTACCATGAAGGTGGTCTTCAGGTAGCGCGTCCCCATGGTGCCAGAGAGGTTCACCACGATATTTTCGAAGGTGTAGGAGTGACCAACGCCGGTTGCTTCACCCTTCTTGCCCTGCCCTCCCTCCTTATCGGTCTTTTCCGCCTTGGCAGACGCGGCGGGAGCCGGCGTCGCCGCGTGCGCGGCCGAGCCGGCCGTGGCCGCACCGGCCGCTTCGGCGGGAAAGGCCTTGATCAGTTCCGCCTTCAGCTGCGGAAGGAGCACAAACTGCGCGACCGCCCACGACACGGCCGGGGCCAGCACGACCACAAGAATCACGGGCAGGAGCGCGCCGAGCTTCGACGGCGCCTTGCCGGCCGCGGGGGCAGCCGCGTCGGCGGCACCAGAGGCCGGGGGAGTTTCGGATTTTGCAGACATGCGGGCAGCGATCGGAGAGCGGCGAAAATCAGCGCTTCAGATTGACAATGTCCTCGAGGATTGAGTCCGACACCGTGACGAGTCGCGAGCTCGCCTGAAACGACCGCTGCATCGTGATCATGTCCGCGAATTCCTCGGTCAGATCGACGTTCGAGAGCTCCAAAGCGCCGGCCTCAATCGCGCCGAGACCATTCTCACCCGGTCCATTGTTCGCCGCTGCGAGATTCACGCCGCCGACCGGACCGGCGGCCTCCAGGCCGGCAAAGAGGCTGTCGCCGACTTTCTTGAGCTCGTTCGGATCGTTGAAGTTCTGCAGCAGTACCCGATTCGTGATCGTTGAGGTGCCGTTCGAATAGAACTCGATCAGGTTGCCGGCTCGGTCGATTGAGAGCGACTGCAACGCGGTGCCAGCCGGCGGGGTTCCGAGCTTGATGTCGCCGACCGCGGTCGGAGGCGAGCCGGCGGATCCGCCCGTGAGCCCCTGCACGCGATAGCCCTGACCCGTCACGAGGTTTCCTTCGTAGTCCAGCCGGAAGCCACCCGCACGCGTGACGTACTGCGCATCGTCCGTCGGATTGACCACGCGGAAGAATCCACTGCCCGAGATGCCGAGATCGGTGATCACGCCGGTTGAGTTCAACGCACCCTGCGTGAACTTGCCCGCGACGGCGTCCAGCTTCACCCCGGTGCCGACCTGCGTGGAGGAAAGTGCGACGACGCTCGAGGCGGACGGCACCGCACTGCGGACCGTATTGCTGAAGCTATCCGAGAAGGTGGCGCGCGAGCTCTTGAAGCCCGACGTGTTCACGTTGGCGATGTTGTTGCCAACGACTTCGAGCCCCTTGGAGAAGGAGCGGAGAGCACTGACACCGGTGTTGAGGGTACCGAGGAGGGACATGGTTTTGAACGAGAGGTTATGGGTTTTCTTGGAAATGCATCACGCCGCAGCGGCGAACCATCCGGTCACGCCGCCGGCCGCGGATCCGTCGGCGCGAAAATCTCGACGCGCGTCACCGCGGAAGTCGGGTAAAGTTTGCCGTCGATCAGCAGCCGAGGGGCCGCACCCGTGCTGTCGATCGCCTGCACGACTCCGGTGACGGTCTGATCGTCACCGGACTTCACGGTGACCTGACGACCCAGCATGGAGCCGGCCGAATTCAGTTCGTTGAGGCTCCGCATCGCCGAAAACTCGCGGGTCAGCTGCGAGCTTTGCTCGAGGCTGCTGAACTGCGCCATCTGCGCGATGAAGGCCGTGTCCTCCATCGGCTTGAGCGGATCCTGACTCGAAAGCTGGACGGTGATGAGTTTGAGAAAGTCTTCCTGGCCAAGCGTGCGCTTGTTCACTCGCGCGGCGGCAGCGTTCGCAGGGTTAGCGGTGAGCGCCGCAATCGAGGGCGAGGAGGTGGCGGAGGAGATGGGCATGGGAGTAAAGGGTTAGGCGAAAACGCTCAGGCGATGACGGCTGCCGCGGTCGTTGAGTCGGTTGACCTCCGACGGGGACGAACCTCGCGCGGCAGCCAAGGGCAACGTCCCCGAGATCCGCTCGCTCGAACTTAGGTCCGCCGCCTCACGACCACTCGAGCCCCGACGACCAGCATCGCCCTCGGCGGCCGACCCGTGCGCCGACGAACCGGACGCACGGTCATCGTTGATTGAAAACAGGGGCTCAGATAGGCGATAGGGCCGCTGCTCACCGACTCCGGCGACATGCTGCTGCCACGCCGCCGTCAGCCGATCGCTCAGCTCAGGCGAGTCGGATCGGAAGGTCGCCGTCACCTCACCATCCCGATAATCCACGCGCACCCAGATGCCCTCACCCCCGACCTCCAACTTGAAATCGACGCCAGCACGATCGGTGGCCCAGAGAACATCCGCCGCGTCCAATACGCGCCCGACCGCGGTCCACGGTGCACTTCCCTCCACCACGCGCACTTCACCCAACTGGCCCGGGCCCACCAGCATCGGAACGGCGCCGCCCGACGTGCTGCTGAGGATTGAAGGAGTGAGAGAGTCGCTACGCATGATTGCGGGCATGTTTGCAGCTTCGATGCCAACCATGTAATACACTTTCGCTTCCCTCTTTTTATCAGCGGTTAGCGTATCTTTTTTTTCCGAAATGTGGATCGATCGCTCGCGCAGGGGAGCGACCGATTCGCCGTCTTCTTGCGCACCGGAAAATTCTGCCGCCGGGTGCGATCGTCCCCGATCATCGAGCGTGCGGCTCAGCTCGGCGGCTCGATGGGGATCCAGAACGTTTCGTCCGCCGTCACGATTGTCCGCCGTCACGAGGCGCACGGCAGACGCGGACGCGCCGGCATCGCTGCGCGGTAACGTGGGTCCGCCCATCGGTGCGGCCTCGAACGTGTCCGGAATTTCCGAGGCCTCGCGGCTCGCCGCGGCCTCGGTCGATCCCGTTGAAACGGGGGTCTTGAAACTCGCGTGATCGCGAAGGAACGCGGGCGCACGGGCCCATTCAAACCGAAGCGCTTCACCTCGGTCTTCGGGCGGGAATTCGGGTGCTTCGACTCGGGGGGCACGTTCCGCCGGGGCCGCCACTGCTGCGCCGGAGTTCGGGGCCGGTTCGTCCACACCGGGGGTGCCCGTCGTCTCAACTCCCTGATGCGGCCCGCTGCCCGCCGCGAGCGCCAGCACGCGGTCACAAGCGGTCCCGGTGGATGGGGGCTGAGATGCGCCCTGGTCGACTAGCTGCAATGCGCGGGCCGGGAGGCGTGCGCGCGTTCGGAGCGGCTCGGTGGCGTCGGAGTCGACCTCGGGGTTCACGGTTTGCTCGACTGCCTCGCCGTGGATGAAGTCCGCTTGTGGGAAGGCCGGGCATGCGGCCAACGCGAGCCTCGCACCAGCCATGGCTGTCGGGATCCATGAAGCCAAATCGGAACCGGCACGCGCTCGATCTTCGTCCTCCCGAGGGATGGCTGCGGGCGCTTCGTCATTCGAACCGGACTCACCTCCGTCGGCGTCGGCCAGACCGACGGTGCACCGGGACTCCGTGCGGCGGTGCGTTGAGATAGGCTCGAAGCCGGGCTGCCCCGGGGGCTGATCCCGCACGCGGTCAACCGGGTCGAGCAGCGAACCAAACGTCGGCGACCGGTCATGGCCCGGACCGCATCGGAGAGCCGCCACGGGGTCAGGGGTCGAACACGGAGCGGGGGGAAGAGTGGAGGGAAAAAGAGAAGATGAGGTTATCATGCGAGCACCCCTTCCCTGGGAGAGTGAACCGCGCCATCCGTGGCACGGGTAGAAACCGGACCGGCATGAAATTCCTACGGCGTGACGCCCGCTCGGGTCGCGTTGAGCAAGCGCAGGCCCTCGGAGAGCGAGGCTGCCCGCTTCACGATCGTCGGATCGTTCGAGCGGCCCATTTCCTCGAAGATCGCCGCCGTCTCATTCGGCTTCATCAGCGAGAGCAGCTTCACGACGGTCTGCTGATCCATCTCGGCCAGGATACCGACGGCCGCCGGAGGCGAGAGACTGCGGTAGGTCGCGGACAGGGCCTTCAGGTTCTTCACCTCCTCGGCCGATACCTCCGTGACTCGCTGAGCGATCTCCTTTCGCAAGGATTCCAATCGCTGGCGCACCTTCTCCAGCTCCGCGGCGTCCGCCGCGAGCCGCGACTCACGTTCATCCAAGGCCGCGGCCCGGACACTCAATGCCTCGCGCTGCGCCTTCAACTCCGCGGCCAAGGACTCGATCTCCACGGTCCAGAAATCCCACGGGCGCTCGGGGCGCACCGGCCGCGACGCCTCCTCGCGCTGGACCCGCAGCTCCTGCACGAGCGATTTCGCGGCGGTCCACACCGTGCCAAGCCCCGCCCCGACCCCAAGCACAAGGCCGAGCAGGACGATTCCAAGAGTGGGAAGTAACCTCTTCATGATGCTGAAATTGTCTCCTCGATCGGCAGGAGAGCCGCACTCGGACGGTCATCCAGCTCCCGTTGGTCGGCGCGTGCCACCTCGATCCGGTGGCGCTCCTTCGCCTTGGCCTTCAGTTGCTCGAGCAAGCGCACGTCGCGCCGGGCCGCGAGCCACTCCGTGCGGCGCAGTTGGAGCGCCTGCCGCGCACGTTGCAGCACCGTGGTCGCTTCCACCTCCTGCTGGGTGACGCGCTGCTGGGCCGCCAGCCCGGCGGTCTGGACCGCCGGACGGAACGTACCCGCCCGCGAGGCCGCCAGCGCGGCGGCCAACGCCGCGCGCTCGGCCATGACCTTCTCCAGCGCCCGCTCCGCTGCCGTGGTCTCACGCACCGCGCGAGCGAAGACCTCACGACGCAGGGTCTCCCGGACTTCACGCACCACCGCGACGGAGCTCAGGGCAAAACGAAATTTCTTCATCGGTTGTCTCCTCCCGTTGCTCCCAGCAATTGCTGGAGCCGCCCGAAGGTATCGGCGCGCTCGCTGCGTTCGTCGATCGACTGGCAAAGGAACCCCCGCAGCGGCTCATGGAGGGCGACGGCCCGATCCAGCGCGGGATTGGCACCCTTCTGATGCGCGCCGATGGTGATTAGATCCTCGTTGCGCCGATAGACCGCGAGGTGCTCCCGCGCCCTCCCGGCCAGCGTCACCTGCTCCGGACCGCAAACATCGCGCACCAGACGCGATACGCTCTCGAGGACATCAATCGCCGGATAGTGGTTGGCCTGCGCGAGGGCGCGCGACAGCACGATGTGCCCATCCAGAATGCCGCGCACGGTGTCCGCGACCGGCTCGTTGAAGTCGTCGCCCTCGACGAGCACGGTGTACAAGGCGGTGATGGTGCCCGACTCTCCGGCGCCAGCGCGTTCCAGCAGCCGGGGCAACTGCGCGAATACGCTCGGGGTATAGCCGCGCGTCGCCGGAGGTTCTCCCACCGCCAAGCCGATCTCGCGCTGGGCCATGGCAAATCGCGTCACGCTATCCATGAGCAGCAGCACGTTCGCCCCGGCATCGCGCCATGCCTCGGCAATGGCCGTTGCGGTCCCGGCCGCGCGCAAGCGCAACGGCGCCGGGGTATCGCTGGTGGAACAGACCACCACCGCGCGGGCCAAGCCCTCCGGACCAAGATCCTTCTCCAGGAACTCCCGGAGTTCACGTCCACGTTCGCCGACCAGGCCGATGACCACCACATCCGCCTTGGCTCCGCGGGCGATCATCGAGAGCAGGGTGGACTTGCCGACCCCGGAACCAGCGAACAGGCCCACCCGCTGCCCAAGCCCGAGCGGCGTGAAGGCATCGATGGCGCGGACCCCGGTCACGAAAGGTTCGACAATGCGGCGTCGGCGCAACGGGTGGGGCGGACGACCAGCCGATGCAGAGGGTCGAGCCATCTCAACCGGGCCGAGCCCGTCGATGGGACGACCAAGCGCGTCGAGAACCCGGCCCAGCAGCTGCGGGCCAACCACCGGGACGAGGGGCCGATCACACGCCACGACCTCCGCGCCGGCGTGCAACCCGGCCATTTCCCCCAGCGGCATCAGGAGCACACGCTGGCCCCGGAACCCCACCACCTCAGCCAATTCGTCCAGTTCACCGCGCGCTGAGCGCAGCGCACAAAGCTCCCCCAAGCCAACGTTCGGCCCGTCACTCTCGACGATGAGGCCCGTCACGGCGGTGACGCGGCCGACGCGGCGCACGGCTGCGGCCGTCCGCACCTGAGAACGCAAGGCATCGATCAACTCGGGAATCGCGGCCGCACTCATGAAGCCTTGGCGGTTGATTCTGGAGCCAGCTCGCGTCGCAGGGACTCAAGCTTTGCATCGAGGCGTGCGTCGGTGAGACCAAAACGACTGCGGACTTGGCAGTCGCCCGAACGCAGCGCCGGAACCGCGGTCACCCTGAGGCCCGGATACCGGGATGTCCATTGCTGGTCCACCTGCTCAAGTCGCTCGACGTCGGACGGGCTGACCAGAAGCTCAAGGGCTTCGGTGTCGGGATAAAGTTGGTCCAGTGCCTCGGTGCACACCGCCACCACGCGCTCCGGCGTGGGCTCGTAGCCCGCGAGCAGGCGCCGCGCGATCTCCACGGCAAGCGACGGCAAGGTCGCCTGCAACTGGCTCGTGATCCGCTGATCGACGTCGGCGAGCCGCGTCAGGAGGCCTTCCTGCAGATCCTGCACCTCGCGCCGGAACTCCACCAGTTGCTGGTCCGCAAAGGCCCGCGCCGCGTCGCCGCCCCTTTGGTAGGCCTCAACGCGGATCGTCGCCAAGGCGCTCTCCGTCATCCAGCTCCCATCGCGACCGGGCAAGTAGGCCCCGGAAAGCGGGCGATCAAAGGCAACTAGCGTCGTCGTCGGCATGAGCGGCTCCCCACGTTCAGGAAAGAGTCTGCGCGGCATCGCCATCGAGGGTGACCGCGCCCTCCTCCTCCAGTCGGCGGACGACCTCGATCACGGAATCCTGCGCCGCATCGACTTCCTTGCGTCGCACCGCACCCAGCATTCCGATCTCGTCCCGCAGGCTCTCAGCGGCGCGCTTGGAGATGGCGCCGAAAACCTTGTCCTTGAGGCCGTCGCTTGCCCCTTTGAGCGCCATGGCGAGATTGGAGGAATCGACCTCGCGGAGGACGCGCTGAAGATCCGCCGCCGTGAGCCGCGAGAGATCCTCGAAACTGAAGAGTCTCCGTCGCACCGCCGCGCCCAAAGTCGCGTTGCGCTCCTCCAGACGCGTGAGCACCGTCTTCGAGGTCGCCTTGTCGAGCCCGTTCAGCAGATCTGCCACCGCGCGGACGCCTCCGCTGGCCTGCAGGGTCGGACGTGGACCCGCTTCAAGGTGGCGGCCGAGGCTGCGGACAATCTTGCCGACCAGAGCGGTGGATGTTCGATCAATGATGCCGAGGCGCTCGATGACCTCCTCACGGGTCTCCGGGACCAGCAGTCCGAAGACCTCGGCGGCCTTCGCGCTGGTCAAGTGCGAGAGCACGAAGGCAATAGTCTGCGGATGCTCCGCCCGGAGCAGGTTGAAGATCTGCCGACCCTCCATTTCACCGAAGTCCCGCAGCGCGTCGGCCGTCGCCGCGCCGTCCGTCATGCCCGCCCGCCCCAGAATCGAGTTCGCCCGGTGGTCACCGCGGACTTTTTCCACCGCGCGCTTCGCGAAATCAAGTCCCCCCAAGCTGGAGGAAACACTCTCGCCGATCAGGGGAGAAAACTCCTCCAGCACCTGACGCCGCACAACATCCGGAACCATCGGAAATCCTCCCATTTCCCGGCAGAGGAGCTCGATCTGGCCGTCGTCGAAGGAACGCAGGATCTCCGCCGCCGCCTCGGGCCCGATCACAATCAGGAAGAGCGCGAGCTTCTGCATTCGCGTCAGCTTGGCGTAGTCGATCGCGACGGGGCCGTCGCTGGTGGGAGAGGGGAGCGTGGACATGGCGAGGCGCGAGGGCTCGGCTTAGTTCTTCCGCACCGCGACCCAATCCTTCAGCGCGGTCCCAATGTTTACCGGCTTCTGGCGGATCAGCTCGTTCAAGAGCTCCGGCGTGAGGGCTCCCGCACCCAGAGGGCGGCCGGGATCGGACGCCGCGGCGGTGAGCAATTCTACCGGCACCGCCTCAGGCTTCTGGCGCCCCAGCATCCGCCAGAAGACGGCGAGCACCGCGAGCGCGAGCGCCACCGCGAGGTAGGAACGCGCACCTTCCACCCATCCCTGAAAACGGGTCGCGCTCTCAATGCGCTCCAACGTCGCCGACGCGACCGGCTCGGTCTGAAACTCGACCTCCTGGACGCTGACCATCGACTCCAGCGTCTGGCCCGGAGCCGGACGCACGCCGAGGGCGTTGACCACGATCTGACGCAGCGCCTGCAGTTCCTCCTCCGTACGCGGGGCCGGAGCCGCGGCTGGAGCAGCGTCGGTCGCGCCATCGGCCGGGGGAGCGCTCGCCTTGCGCCGCGAAATGAAGACGGAAGCCGTGAGCCGCCGGACCGAGCCCGGCTGCCGCGTCACGTTCGTCACCGATCGATTGATCTCATAATTCGTGGTGCGGTTCTTGCGGTTCGTCTCCGTCACCGTGGTCGGTCGCGTCCCATCCGTCGCCGTCGCGCCCGGCTTCTCTGGGGTATTCGCGGCCACACCGACCGTCCCTCCGGACCGCTGCTCAGAGGAATTGGCGCGATCCTCCGTGTCGATCTGGGAGCGCACCACCTGGCCCTCTGGATCATAGCGCTCCTCCGTCGTGGTCGTCGCCTCCGTTTCAATCTCCGCTGAGACTTTAACCACGGCATTCCCCACCCCGACCACCGGCAGCAGAAGTCCCTCAACCTTTCGAGCAAGGTACTCTTCAACCTGCTGGCGATAACGCATCTGCGAAGACGCCGTGCTCAGCAGGGGATCCTGCCGCAGGTCTTCCGACAGCACGCGTCCCTTTTGGTCGACCACCGCCACTTGGTCTGGCTGCAGTCCCTGCACCGCGTTGGCGACGAGGTGCCGAATGCTGTTCACCGCCTCCGTTTCCAGTCGCCCTCCAGCCAGCTCAACGAAAACCGAGGCGGTCGGCTTGATGCCCTGCTCCGTGAGCAACAGGCGATTCTCCGGCTGCACGATCATGACGCGCGCACTGCGCACACCGTCCAGCTGGCTGATGGTGCGCGCCAGCTCACCCTGCAGCGCGCGCAGGTAATTGGTCCGCTGGACAAAGTCAGAGAGGCCGAACTGCCCCTTGTCAAAAATCTCGAAACCCACCCCGTCCCCGCTCGGCAGTCCCTTCCCCGCCAGCTCCATGCGCAGGCGGTGGACCTGATCGGCCGGTACGTAGACCATCGCCCCGCCTTGGCCCGTGCGGTGCGGGACTCCCTGCGTCTGCAGGCTGCCAATGATCTGCGCGGCGTCCTTGTCGGACAAGCGACCATACAGGAGCTGATAGTCCGGCTGCCGCGACCAGATGACCAGCGCGCCGAGGCTGCCAACCACGGCGAGCGCCGCGACGATCAAGGAGACCCGCTGGTTGAGTCCCAGCTGGCGCCACAGGGCAACGAGGGATCCGAGGAAGGATTGCATGAGTGAAAAAGATTCGAGGCAAGGTTACACCGGCATCCGCATCAGCTCTTGGTACGACTCCACGAGCTTGTTGCGCACTTCGACCATGAGCTGGAAGGACACCCCGGCCTCCTGCATCGCGATCACGCTTTCGTGCAACTGCGCGCCCTGGCCGAGCAGCACGCTACGGGTGACCTGCTGGGCGTGATCCTGCTTCGCATCCACGGCGGACACGAGGTTGCCGAGCACCGAGCTGAACCCCGGAGCACCGGTCGGCGGCGCTCCCAGCGACAGCGCGGACGGCGCCAGCGGCGCATCCACCGCACCACCGTGACTCACACGGGCGAGAAGGGGCGAAACCACGGCTCCAACGGATCCAAGCGGTGACATGGCGGGCAAACTCAGCGTCCAATCTCGAGGGCCTTGGCGGCCATCTGCCGCGCATTTTTCACCACGCTCAGGTTCGCTTCATAAGCGCGCGTGGCGGTGATGAGATCCACCATCTCGAACGCCAGATTCACGTTCGGCAGCTGCACCATCCCATCCGGCCCGGCATCGGGATGCTGCGGATCAAAGATGCGCTGCCCCCGCGACGTATCCGGTACGATTGAGGAAACGCGCACCCCCTGCAGGGAGTTTCCCTCCTGACCCTGCGTCCGCAGCAACTCACTTTCAAAGGTCACGAGGCGACGTTGGTAAGGCTGCCCATCGGGGCCGCGCGTGGTCTGCGCATTCGCGATGTTCTGGGCGACAACATCGAGGCGCGTGCGCTGCGCGTTGAGCGCGCCGGCGGAGACGTCGATTCCACTGATGAGATTCATGGGCAAGGGATCAGGATGAAGCTACGCTGGGGCACCGGTGCGATCAGGAGGGACGACCCGTAATCGCGAGGCGCAGCTGCTTGATGTTGCGACTGACCATCTCCGTTACGAAATCGTACTCCACCGCGTTGCGATTCATCGCGAGCAACTCCTCCTCGATTTCCACCGAGTTTCCGTCCGGCCGCACCGCACGGGCGTGGACATCCTCCGACAGTGAGGGAGTCAGCCCACGCAGCTCAGCTGGACCAGCGCCAGCCGTGATCCGGGCGCGCAGCTCAGAGGCAAAGTCCGGCGCCAAGTCCAGACGCCGGTAGCCCGGCGTCTCGGCATTCGCGATGTTCGCGGCAATCGCCGAGTGACGCAGCACCGAGGCATCCAGCAGAGTACGCGCCAGCTGGTAGTTCGAGGACTGGAAGATCGGGTCAACCATGCTCGCCCCCGATTGCAATGGGCGTGCCAGCAAAGTTCCACGCGACGCATGTCGCTGATGCCAAGGCGAATAAAGTAGCATGGAAAATGATACCTACCGACGGCGACCTGTCCGGAGACCAGCGCGCGCTGGCGGCGGCAATTCTTGCCCGCCTCATCGCGTGCGCTGATCTCAGTTTTTCCGTGCGCATCTTCATTCGTGGTTGAACGAGTCGATAGTCGCGTTTGAGACCATGCCGGATCACGATAAAGAACCCTGCCTGCTGCCCCACCCCGCTCTTTCGCGTGGCCCCGGTGGGAACGTGGGATCGATCGGCGACTACTGGCGTTTTCTCCAGGACGAACCCCGGGATACGGGAGATGCGAATGGAAATCCGCCCATCGCGTATTCGCCGGACGGATTCTTCAGTGATCCCGAGGACTTTTCGTTTCTGGGCGATGGAATTCTGCCGACCCTAGCGGCTCGGCGGAGATCTGCGGGGTGGCGCACCTGCAATCTTTGGTGCGTCGGGTGCGGCACCGGCGAGGAGGCGTACTCGCTCGCGCTCGCGACCGAGGCGGCACTTGCCCCCCTCGATCCGGTGTGGCCATGGCGGATCGAGGCGTCGGAGCCTTCGCCGCGCGCCCTCCAGCGAGCACGGATCGGCGTTTATGCGGAGGAGGCACTGCAACGTGTCCCCCCGGCGATGCGGACGGCCGGCTTTGAGCGTGGTTTCGGCCCCCAGTCGGGCCGCGTGCGCGTACGCTCGCGGCTGCAGGAGAACATCACCTTCCGAGACCTCACCGGGACCGAGGAGAAGCTACCCTTCCGTGATCCTTTTCATGCCATCCTCTGCCGCTCAGCCCTGAGTGCATGGCCGGCGGAGTCTCGCACGGCATCGCTTCATCACCTTCTCACCCAGCTCGTCCCAGGGGGGTACCTGATCGTCGGCCGGTTGGATCCCTTCGCCGGCGATGTTCCCGCGCTGCATCGCGTCGCGCCCCACGTTTATCGGCGCCCCCTCTGAACCGCATGTCCTCCTCCGCTCGAACAGCCTCTGATCTCCCCGGGGATCAGCCCCCCCCGTCCCCGTCGCCGGGTCCCGGCGGGCACGGCCCCGCGGATGAAGCAGGCGGCCTTTCGTCTTCCGCCGGTCTGGCCGAGCTCCAGCAGGATCCGGCAAACTTTGCGCGCATCTTCCTGCGCCTGCGCACCGTGGAAGCTCGGCTCGAGCAGATGCTCTCGCTGTTTCCCGGCGTCGTGTTTCACCAACGACCGGATTTCTCCTTCGCATTCGTCGGACCCGGCTTTGAGGCGTTGCTTGGGCTCGATCCCCAACCGCTGGCGCGGAATGGCCAACCGCTGCTGCGCCTCATCCACGAGCAGGATGAGCGGGCATTCCACGCGGAGCTGGAGCGCGCCGCCCTCGCGGAACGCCCATTCTCCTCCGTCTATCGTGTTCTCAATCCCCAAACGGGCGCTTACGTCTACCTTCTTGATATCCGCAAGGCCGTGCGTTCACCCAGCGGCCTGCTCCTCGGCTACGAGGGCATCTGGCTCGACATCACCCGGCAAAAAATTGCGGAAGACCGCCTCAGCAGCCGTTCATGGAAGGAGTCACTGTCCACTCTCACCCGAGGATTGCTCCAGGACTTTGGAAGCGCGCTGACCGGCATCTTCTCCCTGAGCGAACTGTACCACAGCACCCTGCCTCTGCGACACCCGCTCCGGGAAGGACTGGCCCTGATTCGCGAGAACGCCGCCGAGGCGCAGCGACTGGTCCGCATGATCCTCGAGCTGAACTCGGACACCGCCGGCGAACGAAGCTACCTGAACCTGGGGCGCCTCGTGCGCGATCAGCTCAACCTCTTGAAGCTGGTGCTGCCCCGCGGCACGCAGCTGACCGGACCGGGAGAGGATGGAGCGTGGCCCGTGCATCTCGACGACACGGCCTTCCGGCAGACTCTCGTCAACCTGGCCATGAACGCGCGCGACGCGCTGCGCGGGCCCGGCGACATCCGCATCGCCCTGCGCGCTCTCGCCCCTGGCGAAGCAATCTCCACCGACGCCCACCCCCTCCCGGCCCCTCTTCCCCTCCCCGCCGTCGAGCTGACCTTCACCGACAATGGCGTCGGCATCCTCCCCGCCCACCTGAGCCGGATCTTTGACCCGTTCTTCACGACCAAGGAGAGCGCCCGGGGCGCCGGACTCGGTCTCTATCATGCCCGCCTCTTCGCGGAGGACTGCGGCGGCAGCATCTCCGTGAGCAGCACACCGGGGGAAGGCACGACGTTCCACCTGGTCCTGCCCCTCGCGGACCTCGACCGCGCGGGCGTGCGCGATCCCGGCGACGCCGCCATCCCCCGCGCCGTGCGCGGGCTGTACTTGGAGCGCGACATGACGGACGAGGGCCCGATGGTGGAAGCCCTGCGCAGTCGCGAATGGGAGGTGCGAACCCTCGCGACGGTCGAGCACGCCCAGCGCCAGCTCCGCGAGGAAGGCGCCCGAATCGATTTTATCCTCATCCGCCAGCCCGAGGCGGATGGCGCGCTGCGGGTCTTCCTCGCCGAACTCCGGCGCGACCACCCCGGACTGCGCATCGCCCTCAACCTCACCCTCCCCGCCGCCGAACGCGGCGCCGGCCTGCGCGCCCAAGTCGACCTCTTCCTCCCCACCGGCATTCACGATCAAGACGCAGCCGATGCCGTGGCCCAAATGCTGCGACTTCCATGAGCCCTCCCGCCACCGACTCTCCGCCTCCACCGATTCTCATCGTCGACGATGAGACGGTGGTCCTCGCCGCCCTCAAAGAGACGCTGGAGCGGGAAAAGTACCATGTGGTCACGAGTTCGAGCCCGCTCAAGGCGCTCGAGCTGCTCCGCACACAGCAGTTCGCCGTCATCCTTTCGGATCAACGGATGCCCGAGATGCAAGGCCTCGATTTCCTCATCGAGTCCCGCAAGCTCAACCCCCGCGCTTCCCGCATCCTCATCACCGCGGTCCTCTCGCTTCCGACCATCGTCGATGCGATCAATCGCGGAGAAATCTTCCGCTTCGTCGCCAAGCCGTGGCTGCGCGAGGAGCTCACCGCAACCGTCCGGAACGCCTTTTCACGCTACCAGCTGATCGAGGAAAACGAACGGCTGAGCGGCGAAACGCGCCGGCTCAACGAGCAGCTGAGCCTCGCCAACGCCGCCCTCGCCGCCCAGGTGCAGGACCTGGAGCTTCAGCGCACGGCCCTCGACGCGGCCAACCGCCAACTGCAGACCAGCTACGAGCACTCGCTCGACCTTTGCAGCCGCATCCTCAACACGTTTGACCCCCACCTCGCCGGCCAGACCAAGGCCATGGTCGAGATCGCCCGGCGCATGGCCGAATCCTCCGGGTTCACCGACTCCCAGCGTCACGCCCTGCGCGCCTCCGCATGGCTGTGCGACCTCGGCCTGATCGGCGTGCAGCGCGATGTCCTGCGCCACTTCCGCAATCATCCGGAAACACTCACCGAGTCGGAGCGTCTCGCGATCAGCCACCACCCAGTCTACAGTCAGACCCTCGCCTCCCACGTCGATCCGAGTCCCGAGGTGGGCGAGACGATCCGCTGCCACCACGAGCGCTTCGACGGCACCGGGTATCCCGACGGACTCGGGGGCGAGATGATTCCTTGGACCGCCCGCTGCCTCGCCGTCGCGGTGTGGTTCGTCGAAAGCGGTCTGCCCAAAGAGCAGGCCATCGAGCTCATCCTCGCCGAGTCCGGTCGCGCCCTCGACCCGGAGGCCGTGCGCCTCTTCCTCAAGGTCACGCACCTGCTGCATCTGCCCCGGCAGGTCCGCGAGGTGCTTCTCGACGAACTCTCCCCCGGCATGGTGCTCGCCAACGGACTCTACAGCCCGCACGGCCTGCTGCTCGTCGGCGAGGGCCAGGCGCTCAGCTCAAATACGATCTCGAAGATCCGGAACCACAACCTGATCAGCCCGATCAGCCAACGGCTGCTGGTGTACTCGTAGGATTGGGGGGCCGTAGCACCACACGGGTGGAAACCGAGGCAAAGCGCTGGATCGACTCCCGATCCAACCCAGGTCATTTCAAATCGAGTGATCCGGGTCGCGCTGCCAGCTTCCCTACGCACCGCCTTCGACTCACTTTATCCCCCCGATGACCGGTCTCGTCGCCCAACCCCTCAAGATTTTCGCGCTGCTCGCACTCGGCTGTCTTCTCTCTGCCGCGCACGTCACCACCCCGACTGCACGCGCTGCGGACTCCATCACTTACCCGGCCAATCTCCGCTCGGGCGGGGGCGGTGGGCGGCATCTTGTGTTTCTGACCGGCGACGAGGAGTACCGCGGCGAGGAAGGGCTCCCGATGCTCGCCAAGCTCCTGAGCGTCCGGCACGGGTTCCGCTGCACCGTCCTCTTCCCACTCGATCCCAACGGCACGATCAATCCCGACAACGCCGCCAGCCTCGCCGACAGCGAGGCACTGGAAAGCGCCGACGGCGTGGTGATGATGCTCCGCTTTCGCCGCTGGCCGGATGCGGTGATGCAGCGGTTCGCCGACGCCGTCGCCCGCGGGATCCCCATGGTCGCGCTGCGCACCAGCACGCACGCATTCCGGTTTCCCGAGAACTCACCCACGGCGTTCCGCACGTTCAACACGTTCGGTCGCGACGTGCTCGGCGAGGGCTGGGTCAGCCACTGGGGTCCGAATCGCCAGGGAGCCACGCTCAGCGTCGTCGAGGCGGCCAACGCCCGCCATCCCATCCTCCGCGGGGTCGGTCCCATCCTCGCCGACTCCGGAGTCTACGAAACCCATCCGGTCGCGGACGCCACGATCCTACTGCGCGGACAGGTCCTTAGCGGAATGAACGCCTCCGATCCGCCCGCGACGTACACCAACGTCCGCGCCTCCGACGGGTTGAAGCAACCGGTGAACGAACCCATGATGCCCGTCACCTGGGTCCGTGAACGCCCACGCGAGGGCGGCACACCCCAGCGCATCGTGTGCACCACCCTCGGTGCAGCCTCGGATCTCGTCGACGAAGACCTCCGGCGTCTCGTCATCAATTCCGTTTACTGGAGCTTCGGCCTCTTCATCCCCGGCCGCGCCGACGCGCGCGTCGTCGATCCCTACACGCCGACTCCCTATCGTTTCGGAGGCTACCGTCGGGGCGTGCGTCCCGCCGACCACGCCATCGGGCACGCGCTGCTCGGCGGCACCCCCGCCCAGCCGGGTCCCGCTCCCTGATCTGTCCGGGGGAACCGGGCATCGTTTCCACCCTCACCCGTCGGGCCGCGCGCTGCGCCCGGACCCGACGCGGGAGCTTGAATCGTGGCGGGGCGAAGTCAGCCTGACTGCGCCGCGCCCGCGGTTACCCCATGTCGTCCTCTTCTCCTTCTGCGCCCACCTTGGTGCGCGGCATCTCCCGGTGGCAAATCGTCGGCCTTTCGATCAACGACGTCATCGGCAGCGGCGTCTACCTGCTCCCGGCCGCCGCCGCCGCGCTGCTGGGCCCCTCGAGCGCATGGGCGGTCGTGGCCGCCGGTCTGGCCGTGGCGTTCCTGGTGCTGTGCTTCGCCGAGGCCGCCAGCTACTTCGACCAGCCGGGGGCCGCATTCCTTTACACCCGCGCGGCGTTCGGAGATTTCATCGGATTCGAGGTGGGCTGGATGACCTGGCTCGCGCGCATTGCCTCGCTTGCTTCGCTGGCCAACGGACTGGCGCTTGCCTCCGCCTACCTCTGGCCCGCGGCCTCCTCAGGCTGGCCGCGCGCCGCGATCATCGTCGTCACGCTGCTCGCGCTCGCCCGCATCAACGTGGTCGGCGTCACTTCCGGCGCGCGCACCGCCGTCATCCTCACCATCGCGAAGCTGGTACCGCTGGTGTTCTTCATCCTGGTTGGGATGTGGTTCATCGATGGGGCGCGTCTGGGCGCGGTGCCGACGCCGGAGAACGCATCGTTGGGTGAAGCCGCGCTGCTGCTGCTGTTCGCCTACGCGGGCTTCGAGAACACTCCGGCAGCCGCGGGAGAGTACCGGAATCCGCGGCGCGACATTCCCTTCGCGATGCTGACGATGATCGTGGTCGTGACCGTCATCTATACCGCGGTGCAGGTGATCACCATGGGCACGCTCCCCGATGTCGCGACCGCCAAGGCTCCGCTGGCCCAGGCCGCCGCCACGTTTGCCGGCGCAGGGGCCGCCACGCTGCTCACGTTCGGAGCGGTCGTCTCCATCATCGGGACTCTCAGCAACACCACGTTGATGGGTCCGCGCTATCTCTTCGCCCTCGCCCAGAGCGGCTACGGTCCCCGCGCCCTCGCGGCCATCCACCCGCGCTACCGCACGCCGGCCAATGCGATCGTGCTCCAGACCGCGATCGCGCTGGCCCTCGCGCTCTCGGGCTCATTCGTCCAGCTCGCCATGCTCTCAGTCATCGCACGGCTGACCACGTACATCGGCACCGCGGCCGCCGTACCCGTGCTGCGGCGCAAGTTCCCGGGAGCACCCGGCGCGATCCGTCTGCCGGGCGGCCCGACCATCCCGATCATCGCCGTCACCGTCTCACTCGCCTTCCTCGCCAGCGCGACCTGGCGCAACCTCGTCGCCGGTGCCTGCGCGCTCGCGGTGGGCGCCGCCCTCTACGGCCTGCGCCGGCGCGCAGCCCCCTCCTCCGCGGAGGAACCGACCCCGCCTCCTTCGACCGCCCCATGATTTCCGCCGAACTTGCCGCCGCGCTGCTGCTCGCGGTCCAAACCCAGCAGTTCCAATCCACCCCCGACCGTCTGCGACAGGGCGCACCCGTCGAGGTCTTCCCGACGATCGATGTGGCGGTCATCGCCTTCCCCTCCTCCGGACCACCGGTGGGGGCCAACGTTCTTTTTTCCCGCGACCACCCCAACGGCCGCATCGCGGAATTCGCGGGTGCCTTTGGTTTCGTGCGCAATGTGCATTTCCTCGTCGACCAGCGCGACGCCGCCGGCAATTCCGCGAGCTGGCTTCCCGGGGCGGACTGGGATCGCCTGACGTGGCGCACCTTGGCCGGCCCGGCCGATCAGCCGCGGTTCGTCGCTCCCTACCCCGCTTCCCTCGTCAAGCTCATGGTGCTCGTCGGCATCGCCCGCGAAATCGACTCCGGCCGCACGGCGTGGTCCGCTCCCTGGGCCTACCGGACCGAGACGTTGCCGGTGCGCGCATGGGCGGAGCGCATGATCGCGGTGAGCAGCAACGACGCGACGTCGGCCCTCGTCGCGCTGCTCCACCACGTGGGCGCGATCGTCCGTACCGACGGGGCCGAGCAGCGCAATCGCGTGCACGACGCATTCACCCGCTACGGACTCACCACGCTCCGTCTGAGCAACACACGCCCGGACGGCGGCTGGATGAACCGCGACGGTGCAGGCGTCGGCGAACTCCAGATGACCGCCTGGGACACCGCGCGTCTGCTCTGGTTGCTGGACGCGGCCACTCCACCCCCGCCCTGGCTGGAGGCGGGGACACCGCCGCTGCTCACGGACACGAGCCGCGCCGAAGTGCGCGCCTTGCTGGCGAGCCAAGCCCTGCATGAGGTGCTCTCCAGCACCGCCGTGGCCGGGGTCCCCGGCTGGCGACCGGGCATTCCCGCGCGCGTGCCGGAGCGCTGGATCACCCCCGAGGGCGGTGTGGCGGCGTTTGAGCTGAAGCGACCCTCCGACATCCGTGCCGCGCAGTCCGCGACCGAGGTCCAGTTCGACCACAAGACCGGCACGACGGAGAATTTCCTGTCCGACGCTGGCATCGTAGTGGGCATCACGCCGCAGCGCCGCCACTACATCATTGCCCTGCTCTCGAACCTCGGCACGCGCTACGCCCCGACGGAGAACACCGCCACCACGTGGAAAGTGCCGCAGCTGGGCGCGGCCATCGACGCGTGGCTGGAGGCACGACTTGAGCCGACCAATCCAGCCCCTTGAGCGAAGGAGCCTGATCGCGAAAGTGCCCGTCTCAGCCTCAAGCTGAGCGCCGAACCACCCCGTTGCCCACCCCGCGATCCTCGCTCTGACTTCCGCGCCCCCACGCCCGCATGTCCCTACCCGCCACGCCTTCACCCTTTCCCCTGCTGCCTACGCTCCCTCTGGGTGCGCTGGTGGGCGTGATCGCGCCCGCCGGACCGGCACCGGCGGAAGCGGTGGCGCGCATCCCGGCCACGCTCGAGGCCATGGGCTATCGCGCCCGGCTCTACCCGAGTTGCCACGCCCGGAAGGGTTTTCTCTCCGGAGAGGACGCCCTGCGGGCCCGCGACTTGGAGGCGGCGTTTGTTGATCCGGAGATCGCCGCCGTTTTCTCGGTCCGCGGCGGCTACGGCAGCGGGCGCATCCTCGATCGCGTCTCGTGGCCACGCCTCCTCGCTCAGGCAAAGCCGTTCGTCGGCTACAGCGACCTCACGGCTCTGCACGCGCAGTTCACCAATGCCGGCCGCATCGTGTTTCACGGGCCCATGCTGGCCTCGGACCTCGTCGACTCGCCGATCCCGCCCACCCAACTCGGATTCGATATCCTTCGTGAAGGCCTGAGGGCCGGGACCCGCTGGACTCCCGCGCGGGAGACCGCGCTCTTCCACCACCCGGGCGCGGCAGAAGGTCCGGTGGTCGGCGGCAACCTCAGCCTCATCGCCTCACTCGTCGGGACGCCGTACGCGCTGAAGGTCCGCGGCGCCCTTCTCTTCCTCGAGGAAGTGGGGGAGGCACCGTACCGTGTCGACCGACTCCTCCAGCAGCTCCGGCACGCGGGCGTGCTTGCCGAAGCCAAGGGATTCCTGCTCGGGCGGTTCTCGGGCGCGGACTCACCCGCAGACGTCCTCGCGGACTACCTCGCGCCCCTCGGGCGGCCCGTCCTCAGCGGCTGGCCGGCCGGGCACGGCCCCGGCGCACAGGTCCTGCCACTCGGTACGCCCGTCGCGCTGGATGCCTCGGCCGGCACCCTGACCTTCCTGCAGGACGTGCTCGCCCCCGGAACGGGAAGCCGACACGCATAGTGCCATGGTCCTGAATCATCTTTGGGTCGCCTTCTTCGCCGTCGGCTTCCTCGCCGCGCTCGCCCAGTGGATCACCACCGGCAGCGCCGATGTCTTCAAGACGGTGGTCGACGGCACCTTCACCTCGGCGAAGACGGCGGTCATGGATCTCGCGCTGCCACTCGCCGGCGTGATGACCCTCTGGCTCGGCTTCCTGTCGGTCGCGGAAAAGGCCGGTGCCGTGCAGTGGCTGGCGCGACTGATCGGTCCCTTCTTCGCCCGCATCTTTCCCGAGATCCCGCAAGGCCATCCCGCCAGCGGCCAGATCCTGATGAACTTCTCCGCCAACATGCTCGGCCTCGACAACGCCGCGACGCCGATCGGCCTCAAGGCGATGGAGAGCCTCCAAAGTTTGAACCCCCGCAAGGACGAGGCGAGCAACGCGCAGATCATGTTCCTTGTGCTTCAGACTTCGGGACTCACCCTGATCCCGATCTCGATCATCGCGCAGCGGGCGATCCTTGGAGCCGCCAATCCGGCGGACGTGTTCCTCCCGATCCTGATCGCGACGTATGTTGCGACAGTCACGGCGCTGGTCGCGGTCGCCTTGCGGCAAGGCATCAATCTCTTCGACCGCGTGATCCTCGGCTGGCTCGGCGGATTGACGCTTCTGATCATCGGGGGCGTCTGGCTTCTCGCCACCCAGCTCTCGCGTCCCCAAATCGAAGTCTTCTCAAAGGTCACGGCCAACGTCACGCTGCTCACCTTGATCGTGACGCTCCTGCTCATTGCGGCAAAGCGCCGCGTCAACGTCTACGAGGCCTTCATCGAGGGTGCGAAAGGCGGCATCCAAACGGCCATGACCGTCATCCCCTACCTCGTGGCGATGCTGGTCGCGATCAGTGTGCTCCGTAACTCGGGGGTGATGGGAATGATCGTGTCGGGCTTCGACGTCGCGCTCCGCGCGGTGGGCTGGCCAACCGACTTCACGGCGGCGCTGCCGACCGCGCTGATGAAGCCGCTCTCCGGAAGCGGCGCCCGGGCCATGATGATCGATACCATGCAGACCCACGGCGCCGACTCCTTCGTCGGCCGACTTTCGTGCGTCTTCCAAGGCGCGACGGACACCACCTTCTACATCATTGCCCTGTACTTCGGGTCGGTCGGCGTGAAGCGCACCCGCTACGCCGTGACCTACGGACTCCTCGCCGATTTCGCAGGCGTGGTCGCAGCAATCTTTGTGGCCTACCTGTTCTTCGGATAGGCTCGCCGACGATTGACCGACGCCATGCTGTTCACTGCGACTCTCAGACAGATGAGTGCGGTCTCGGACTACGGGTGGCGTTTGACGTTCGCGGCGGGCTCCTGCCCCGCCTCCCTCGTCGCCCTGGCGATCCTCGAAACCGTCGCTCAGCTTCCGGATCGCGGCTCACTCGTACGCTGATTGCCCACCCCCCCTCGACTTTCCCACGCCATGCGCCCCAACTCCTCCGCTCCGTCCGCTCGCAGCCGGCGCCGCTCCCTCGGCGGAGCTGTGCGACTCGTCACACTCCTCGCGCTGACGGCGAGCCTCGGCTCCGCCACACCGGTCGGCACACCGCCACCGTCGGCTCCCGGGGCCACAGCCGCAGCCACCGACACCGTCATCGAACCCCTCGCCCGCGATCATCTCCGCGTCGATTACTTCATCGACGAAGCCGGACGCGAGCAGCCGGTGCGGACTCAGGCAGACTGGGCAAAGCGACGGGCCGACATCCTGGTCGGGCTTTACGCCTCGACGGGAGAACTCCCGGATCGCCGCGCACTGGGTCCGGTGCGCTATACCGTCGTCGAGGGCAGCCGCGCCGAGGGCCCGGGCTTCACGCGCGAGAAGCTGATGATCGACGCGGATGACGGCGATCGCATCCCGGCATGGTTGCTCCGTCCGACCCACACGCCCCCCGGCACCCGGGGCCCGGCGGTGATCGCGCTGCACCAGACGCACTTCCGGTTCGGCAAGGATGAGATCGTCGGCCTCGCCGGATCGCCCAACCTCGCCTACGCCCGCGAACTGGCGCAGCGCGGCTTCGTGGTCATCGCCCCCGAGTTCCCGACGCTCGGGGAATATAAGTACGACTTCGCGCAGGACCGCTACCCCTCCGGCACGCTGAAGGGCATTTGGAACCACATGCGCTGCGTCGATTTGCTCTGCGAACTACCGGACGTGGATCCCAAGCGAATCACGGCGATCGGCCACTCGCTCGGAGGGCACAACGCGATCTGGCTTAGCGTCGTGGACGAGCGGATCCGCGTGGTCGTTTCGAGTTGCGGCTGGACCGCAATCCCGGACTACAAGAACGGAGATCTCAGGGGTTGGGAAGGGGAGCGTTACCTGCCGCGTTTCCGTGAGCGGTACGGGAACGACCCGGCGCGCGTACCCTGGGATTTCCCGGAGCTGCTCGCGGCCCTTGCTCCACGGGCCTTCTTCTCCAACTCCCCGATCGGTGACACCAACTTCGCGGTCGAGGGCGTCCGCCGCTCGGTGCAGGAGGCGGCGAAGATCTACGCCCTCTTCGGCGTACCGGAGCGCTTGCAGGTGCGCTACCCGGACTGCGGGCACGACTTTCCTCCCGAGATCCGGGAGGAGGCTTACCGGTTCATCGAGGCCGAGCTAGCCAAGCCGTGATGGAACAGCGGCGAGATCCGGCGCGCGGGTAGACCGCCCACGCGCCGAACGCCCATCGGACCGGACCCACCGGATCACGGCCACGGGAAGCCGAGCGATCGCTAGATGCCCCAACCGGGACGATAGGCCTTCGTGAGCAGCGCGTTGGCTGCGGGCACGTTGGTGATGCGGAAGGCAGCGGAATCCCATTCGATGCGACGCCGCGCCCGAAGCGCGACGTTACCCAGCAGCACCATCTCCGTGAGCGGTCCGGAATAGCCGAAGTGTGAGCCCGCCGCCGGTCCGCCCTTGCACGCATTGATCCACTCGGCGAAGTGATCCCCACCGGGAATCCGCGGGATCGTCTTCGGCGGCAGCGCCGGGGCCAGTTCGCGCATCCTGACCTCAGGTACGATGCGGACGGTGAAGTAGTTCGCCTGTGCGATGACCGAGGCCCGCGTGCCGACGATCAGCGTGCTGTTCTCGGGAAGGGTTCGCCCCTCCTCCAACTCCGGCGGCAGCGGCGGACCGAGGTTGCCGTCGTACCATGTCCACTGAACCGCCGGTCGCGCGCCGCGCGCAGGAAATCCGTAGCGCACGATCGAGGACGTCGGCGCACTCAGCTCGGTCGCGTTCGCGCTCACCGGCTCCACCCAGGCAGGCGCGCCGAGGTCGAACGCCCAGAACGCCCCGTCCATCTGGTGGCATCCCATGTCGCCGAGCGCCCCAGTGCCGAAGTCCCAGAATCCGCGCCAGTTGAACGGAAGGTACCCGGGATCGTACCGCCGCGCCGCCGCCACGCCGAGCCAACGGTCCCAATCAAGTGTCTCCGGCACGACCGGGATCCGCTGACTGTGATCGAATCCCTTCAAGCCCTGCGGCCAGATCGGACGATCGGTCCACGAGTGAATCTCGCGAATCTCTCCCAAGATACCCGCTTGATACCACTCGCGCAGCAGACGCATGCCTTCCGCCGCATGGCCCTGATTTCCCATCTGCGTGGCGACTCGCTTCTCGCTCGCCAAGCGACTCAGTTCGCGCGCCTCCCAGACCGTGTGCCCAAGAGGCTTCTCCACGAAGACGTGCTTGCCCAGCTCCAGCGCCGCCCGCGCGATCGGGTAAT
The DNA here is from genome assembly GCA_040382075.1 of Opitutaceae bacterium. Lineage (GTDB taxonomy): Bacteria > Verrucomicrobiota > Verrucomicrobiia > Opitutales > Opitutaceae > UBA6669. The sequence goes on along the minus strand of JBEIGD010000007.1, from coordinate 47,183 downwards.
GCATGTGGTCCGGAGTCGAGACCGTTATTGCATCGATCTCCTTGCCCAACCGCTCCAGCATCACGCGATAATCACGGAACCGCGGCACGTCCGGATGCTCGCGGAAGGTACGCGCTGCCCGCACGTCATCGACGTCCGCGAACGCCACGAGATTCTGGCTGCTCACCCCTTGCACCGCCGCCCAGCCACGGCCACCAACGCCAACGCAGGCCACGTTGAGCCGCTGACCCGGCGATCCACCCGGCCCACTCCGCAGGAGAGCCGGAAAAGCAAGGGCCGCCGTGACAGAGGACGCCGCGCCGAGAAAGCGGCGGCGGGAAACAGGACGGGGGACGGGCATGGTCGAAAATCGTGGGGTATCCGAAGCAGAAAGGATCTCGCGCCCGAGAGCGCACGATCCTCCCGTCCACGCATCACCGTGAACGCACTCCGACTCAACACACCGCTCGGCTGCGGCGCCAGCCAAGCCTTTCAGAATCCGGGCCGTAGTTTTGAAATTTCATCGGCGAAATCCTCAGGCTGGGACGGAGCCGCGCTGACCGATTGCTGCACGCCGCACGCCGCGGGTCGCGGCCGCGCTTGCGACAGGTGCCGCCCAGGCGCAAGGCGTGCGTCGTGCCGAGGTTTGATCGCATCGGTTGTCGCGCCTCCTTGGTTGACGCAGCACAAGCGGGGAAGCGAAAGTACTCTCGTCGCTGCCCGGTCCCGTTCCCCGACCTTCCCCTCCGGAGACTTCGCCCCCATGTCCCGCTTCCCCTTGATCAGACCGCGCACGCTCGGCGCCCTCGCCGCGCTGCTCCTCACTCTGATCGCGACCGGCGTGACGTCCGTCCGCCTCGCGGCGCAAGCAGGGGAGTTCCCCATCGCCGCCGGCAAGGGGCTCACCCCCGAGGAAGCCGCACGCGCCATGTCGCTCCCGCCCGGCTTTCGCGCCGTGCCCTTCGCGGGCGAGCCGGCGGTGCACCAGCCGATCGCGTTCACGATCGATGAGCGCGGCCGCCTCTGGGTGGTGGAGAACTACGCCTACCCCACGTGGTCCCCGTATGGCCGCGACCGGATCCTGGTGATGGAAGATACCGACGGCGACGGCCGCCATGACCGCTCGACCGTGTTCTACGATCAGCTCAATTTCGCGAGCGGCATCGCCGTCGGGCACGGCGGCGTGTGGGTGGGCAGCCCGCCCTACCTCCTGTTCATTCCGGATCGCAATCGTGACGACGTCCCGGACGGCCCGCCGCAGCCGGTGCTCGACGGCTGGGGCTGGCAGGATACGCACGAAACGCTGAACAGCTTCGTGTGGGGACCCGATGGATGGCTCTACGGAAACCAAGGCGTGTTCACACATTCCAACGTCGGACGCCCCGGCGCGCGCGACGCCGAGCGCTCGCCGCTCAACGCTGCCGTGTGGCGCTATCATCCGACGAAGAAACTCTTCGAGGTGTTTGCCGAGGGCATGAGCAACCAATGGGGTCTGGATTTCAACGACGTCGGCGACGCCTTCGTCACCGCCTGCGTGATTCCCCACCTGTATCATGTCATCCAAGGCGGCCACTACCACCGCCAGGCCGGACAACACTTCAACCGCTTCGCCTACGGCGACATCAAGACGATCGCGGACCACTTCCACTACGATCGCGGGGTCAAGTGGTCGGACGCGCGCTTCGGCGCCGGCGGCACCGATGCGGCGGGCGGCGGACACGCGCACGCCGGGACGCTGATTTACCTCGGTGACAATTTCCCCGAGGAGTACCGCGGCACGCTGTTCACGCACAATGTCCTCGGCAGCCGCATCAATCGCGAAGTGCTGCGCCCGAGTGGCTCGGGCTACATCGGTTCACACCTGCCTGACTTCATGCGGGCAAATGACGCTTGGTTCCGAGGGCTGCGTCTGGAAACCGGGCCCGATGGTTCCCTCTTCAACAGCGACTGGTACGACGCGCGGGCGTGCCATCAGCAACACCCGCAGGACCGCACGAACGGGCGCATCTACAAGATCAGCTACGGCGATCCGAAGCCGGTCACGATCGACCTCGCCGTGCTCTCCAGCGAGGAACTGGTGCGGCTGCAGTTGCACCGAAATGAATGGCACGTGCGGCGCGCGCGCCTCCTCTTGCAGGAACGCGGGCCGGATCCGGCGGTGCATGCGGCCCTGCGGGAGCTGCTGCGGACGACGCCGGAGGTGACGCGCCAGCTCCGCGTGCTCTGGGCCTTGCACGTGACGCGAGGCCTCACCGGCGAGTTGGCCTTGGAGTGCCTGAAGTCGCCTCACCCGGAAGTGCGCGGGTGGACGGTCCAGCTGATGTCCGAGGACCAGGCTCCGTCGCCCACGTTGCGCGCGGCCTTCGCCACGCTCGCCGCGAGCGATCCCTCTCCGGTGGTGCGTCGCTTTCTCGCTTCCGCGGCGCGTCGAATCGAGGTGGACGAACGCTGGCCGATCGTGGAAGCGCTCTTGGGCCACGGGGAGGACGCGGACGACCCGAATCTTCCTTTGCTTTACTGGTATGCCGCGGAGCCCCTCGTGCCGGCGGACCCAGCGCGCGCGGCCGCGCTTGCCGAGCGCATGCCGCTCACGGCGCTGCGCTCCTTCTTCACTCGGCGCGCGGCTGCACTCGCCGACGAGACGGCAGCGGTCAGCAACGGCGGGGCGAACCGCAGCGGGCTCGACACGTTCGCGGAAGCCCTCGCCCGCACCCAGGATTCTTCCTACCAACGCGAGTTGCTCGCCAGCCTCGTGGCGGCCACCGAAGGCCGCTCCAACCTCACGGCCCCGGCAGCCTGGGGCGCGGCGTACGCCAACCTCGGCCTGAGCACCGACCCAGCAGTCGTCGCGCAGGCCGATGCCCTCGCGGTCCGCTTCGGCGACCGCCAGCTCGCCTGGCGCAAAGCGGCGATCGTGACCGATGCGTTCGCACCCCTGCCGGCGCGGCAAGCGGCGCTCAGGGTCATGCTCGAGACGCAGAACTTTCAGCTCGCGCCGATCTACCACCGCCTCCTCACCGAACCCGGCCTGCGCGGCGACGCTCTGCGCGGGCTCGCCGCCTACGACGTGCCGACTACGCCACCGGCGATCCTCGCGGTGTACGCGTCCTTCACGCGGGAGGAAAAGCGCGTGGCCCTCGGACTGCTGGCCGCCCGCCCGCTGTACGCCCGCGAACTGGTCGCGGCACTGGCGGAGGGACGCATTCCCCGGACCGACTTCGATGCCTCGCTCGCACGCGAGATGCGGCTCCACGGAGAGCCCGAACTCGATCTCGCGCTGACCCGCGTGTGGGGCGTCGCCCGGGAGACCCCCGCCGAAACGACGGCGGCCATCGCGCGCTGGAAGACCGAATTGACGCCCGCCCGCCTCGCCGCGGCGGATCTCCATCGCGGGCGCGAGCTCTATCTCGCGACCTGCGCCTCGTGCCACGTGCTTTACGGCGACGGCCGCGCCGTGGGACCGGAACTGACCGGCTCGAATCGCGGCGATCTCGATTACCTCCTCCGCAACATCCTCGATCCCAATGCGGACATCGGTCGCGACAACCAGTTGGTCACCATCGAGCTCGCAGACGGGCGCGTCGCCGCCGGGATCGTCATTGCCGAGACCGCAGCGGCGATCACGTTGGTGAATCAGGCGGAGACCGTCACGCTCTCCAAAGAGCAGATTCGCCGACAGGAGCGCCTGGAAGTCTCTCTCATGCCGGCCGGTCTCTTCTCAGCCCTCACGGAGCCTGATGCCGCCGACCTGATCGCCTACCTCCAAACCACCGCCCCGCTTCGCTGAGCGTCGACGCGCTGAAGATCGACGAACCGTCTGCGATTGCCGATCCGCATCCTCCCTCGCTTCCTTTCCCATTCCATGAGCAAGAAAATCAACCTCGCGATCGTCGGCCTCGGCTTCGGGGCGGAGTTCATCCCGATCTATCAGGCCCACCCGAACGCCAATCTCGTGGCGGTCTGCCAGCGCGATCCCAAGAAGCTCGCGGCCATCCAAAAGGCCTTCGGCATCGCCAAGGGCTACACGGATTACGCGGATCTCCTGCGCGATCCCGAGATCGACGCCGTGCACATCAATACGCCGATCCCGGACCACGCCGCCCAGTCGATCGCCGCGCTGCGGGCCGGCAAGCACGTGGCGTGTACCGTGCCGATGGCCACCTCGGTGGCCGACTGCCGCACCATCGTCGACCTGACCCAGCGCACCGGGCTCCGCTACATGATGATGGAGACGGTGGTCTACGCCCGAGAGTACCTCTTCATCAAGGAGCTCTACGACCGCGGCGAGCTCGGCAAGATCCAGTTCCTGCAGGCCAGCCACCAGCAGGACATGGACGGCTGGCCGAACTACTGGCCCGGCCTGCCCCCGATGTGGTACGCCACCCACTGCGTCGGCCCGATGCTCGCGCTGACCAACGCCGCGGCGGAGTACGTCTCCTGCTTCGGCTCGGGCACGATCCGTCCCGAACTCGTCAAGCACTACCAGTCGCCCTTCGCCGTGGAGACCGCACACGTGAAGCTTCGCGATAGCGACCTGACCGCGCGCATCATTCGCTCGCTCTTCGACACCGCGCGTCAGTACCGCGAAAGCATCGACGTCTACGGTTCGAAGAAGTCCTTCGAATGGACGCTGGTCGAGAACGAGCCCCACGTGCTCCACACCGCCAAGCTCCCCGAGCACAAGATCCCGAAGAAGATCACCGTGCCCGACTACGCGAAGCGACTGCCGAAGGGCATCCGTCCGTTCACGACCCAGGGAGTCTACGACCTCGGGAAGAAAACTCACCTCAGCTTCACTCAGGGCGCAGGACACGGTGGATCACACCCGCACCTCGCCCACGAGTTCGTCACCGCCCTCGTCGAGGGTCGCGAACCCTATCCGAACGCGCGCCAGTCCGCGAACTGGACCTGCGTCGGCCTGTGCGCCCACGAGTCCGCTCTGCGCGGCGGACGCATTGTCCGCCTCCCGGCGTTCACGCAGGGCTGACGTTGCCTTGCGGTGCCCGGTTCCTCGGGGCCGGGCACCGCAAACTGCCCCCATCGGCTGATCGCGCCACCGTCTCGGCGTCACCGGCGTCGTCCGCATCCGTCGTCCGTCACGCAGAAATGCATCCTGATGGAAACTCAACGAAGCAGCGCCGGCCTCGCTCGCCACTCGGCGTACCCGATGACCGGTTACTTCATCCACCCACTCCCGCGGCACCCCGGATGGCGCCGTCTCGGCTGAACTCGATGCAAGCGCGCAGCCAATAAGCAGACCCGCCCCAGGGCGGAAGACGCTGGGGAAAGGGGGCCCACCAGTGCCCGGCGTGGCGCCGGGGACTTCGCACCACTGCCCTGATCGACCGGCGAAGCACCCACGGGACGACGGATACGGACACCCCGAACGAGCCGGTGCACAGTTCTCAATTAATCACTTAAAATGCTATTCAATAGCATTTAGTGAGATAATCTGAATCGGCACCCTCGGCTCGCCGCGATGCTTTTGAATTACAATGGCAATACGGAATTAACACGAATTTACGCCATCCAAGCTCGCCCTTGATCAGCGCAAGTCTTTGATCGCCGACGTTCTACCATTCTGAGCGAGCCGCGTGGGCTGGTTTCGGAAATGGGAACCCCGACCCCACTCCGCCCGATGAAGTTCCTGACGCGCTCCCTCCGCCTCGCGATCCTCGGATCCGTTGTCGCCGCCTCGCTGTCCGCGCAGCGCCTGTCCAACCTTTCCACCCGCACGCAAGTCGGGACCGGTGCGAACGCACCGATCATCGGCTTCGTCATCGAGGCCGGCGGGCCCAAGCAGGTGCTCATCCGTGCGTCAGGCCCGGCCCTCTCCAGCTTCGGCGTCAGCGGCGTGCTCGCCGACCCTCGGCTCGAGGTGTTCGATGGTCAGAACAAGTCGATCGGCGTGAACGACAACTGGACCGCCACGAGCATCGGTGGCACCGGCACACTCACCACGGTCGGGGCCTTCCCGTTTGCCGCCAACAGCCGCGATGCCGCGATCCTGTTGACGCTTCCTCCGGGCGGCTACACCGCGCAGGTCACTGGATTGGGCGCGACGCGGACCGGCATCTCTCTGCTGGAGGTGTATGATGTCAGTGGATCGTCCCGCTTGATCAACCTCTCCACGCGCGCCGTGGTCGGCACCGGGGGCGGCATCCTCATCACCGGAGTCGTCGTCGCTCCGGGATCTGGGAACCGGCAACTCCTCGTCCGCGCCGCCGGCCCCGCGCTCTCGAACTTCGGCCTCACCGGCACGCTGGCCGATCCCTCCATCTCGGTCCTCAACAGCGCCAACGTCGCGGTCGCCACCAACGACAACTGGGGCTCGGTGAGCGCCGCCGCCATCAACGCCGCGGCGGCGCGGGCGGGCGCCTTCGCATTCGCCCAAGGTTCACGCGATGCGTCCGTGATCGCCGAGCTCGCGCCGGGCAGCTACAGCGTCCAGGTCTCCGGCGTCAACAACACCACCGGCCTGGCGCTCGTCGAGCTGTACGATCTCACCACCGATCAGCGTCCCACCGTCGCGATCGCCGCCTCGATCGCCACCACCGACACACTGAGCGCACCGCCGGCGGTGTTCACGGTTTCGCGCACCGGCGCCACCGGCGTTCCACTCACGGTTTACTTCACGGCCAGCGGCTCCGCGGCGAGCGGAGACGATTACCGCGCCCTCCCTGATTCGGTCACGATTCCGGCGGGAGCAGAGAGCGCGACGGTCAGCCTGACACCCGTCGTCAAGGACGCATCCGCCGGGATGACTCCGAACAAGTCCGTCATCGTCAGCCTCGCCAACGGACCCGCTTACTCGGTCGGCGCGAGCAACAACGCCACCGCGACCATCTTCTACAATCCGGGTACTCTTTATGGCTCCAGCCTGCGGGTGCCGACCGGCGTGACGGGTTCCAGCGCCTCGGGATCGGCGTCCCTGCAGCTCAGCAGCGACGACTCGTACGCCGTGATCAACGTCAACTTCAACGGTCTCAGTTCCGCCCAGACCATCGCCTACCTTCGCCTAGGCGAGCCCGGGCAGGTCGGCACCGACCTCCTGCGCCTGCCGAACGGCCAGATCTCGGGCCTGCAATGGAACATCTCCCCCACCGCCGACCTCAGCGTCAGCGACATCGTCACGGCCATCCGCGAAGGCCGGGTCTTCGTGGCGATCGAGACCGCCAACGCTCCCACCGGTGAGCTCCGTGGATCGTTCGTGCGCACAACGGGTTCGCTGGCCTTCACCCCGCCGGCCGCGCCCCCCGCGATGTCGGCGGCGGCACTCACCGCCACGGACGCCGCGCGCTTCCTCACGCAGGCCACGTTCGGCCCGACCCCCGACGAGATCACCGCCTTGACCGGCAAGACGGCGGCCGCACTCGATCAATGGATCACGAGCCAGATGGCCGTGCCGATGTCGTCGCATGACGCCGCCACCGACGCCGACTTCATCAGCTACAGCAAGCCCGCAGGCAACGCGCAGCTGAGCCAGAGTAACCGTCAGGCGGCATGGTGGAAGGTCTCGGTCGACGGACCGGACCAACTCCGCCAGCGCGTGGCGTTCGCGCTCAGCCAGATCTTCGTGGTGTCCGAGAACAACGCCGTGCTGACCAACCAACCGTCGGCACTCGCCTTCTACTACGATCTGCTCGCGAAGAACGCATTCGGCAACTTCCGCACTCTGATCGAGGACGTGACGCTCAGCCCCGCCATGGGCATCTACCTGAGCCACCTGCGCAACCCGAGGGGCACCTACAACGCGCAAGGCGTCCAGACGAGCTTCCCGGACGAGAACTACGCCCGCGAGGTGATGCAGCTCTTCACGATCGGCATCAACCAGCTGCATCCGGACGGATCGCTGAAACTCGATCCCACCGGTGCACCGATCCCCACCTACGACCAAAAGACGATCTCGGAGACCGCGAAGGTCTTCACCGGATGGTCCTACGCTTCGACCGCCGCCAATCCGAACTTCACCGGCGGAGGCGCGAACTACCTCCGCCCGATGCAGGCCTACGCGGCGTTCCATGACGTCTCCGCCAAGACGATCGTCGGCGGCCGGGTGCTCCCGGCCAACCAGACCGCCCAGAAGGACCTCGCCGACACGCTCGACGCGCTCTTCCAGCACCCGAACACCGGCGTGTTCATCGCGCGCCAGCTCATCCAGCGCCTCGTCACCAGCAACCCCAGCCCGGGCTACATGTACCGGGTCGGACGGGTCTTCGCCGACAACGGCAACGGGATCCGGGGCGACCTCGGCGCCGTGGTGCGGGCGATCCTCACCGACTACGAGGCCCGCTCGCCCCAGATGCTCGAGTCGGCCAGCTTCGGCAAGCTGCGTGAACCGATCCTCCGCGCCACCGCCCTCGCCCGCGGGCTCGGCGCCGGCTCGAACAGCGGCCGCATCCCCTACCTCGCCGGCCAGACCGACCCGAGCCTCGCCCAGACCCCGATGCGGGCGCCGACGGTGTTCAACTTCTTCGAGCCGGACTACGTCCAGCCGGGCCTCCTCGCCGCTGCCGGGCTCTACGCCCCCGAGTATCAGATCCTCAACGACACCACGGCGATGACGGTCCCGAATTTCCTCTGGAACCAGATCTACGCGGGCCGCGCCGCGGTCACCGACACCGACAATCAGACGGTCGGCGTGCGCTTCGACGCCGCCACGCTCACCCTCGCCAATACGCCCGCGCTGCTCGTCGAGCAGTTCGGGCTGCGTCTGGCCTCGGGAGCCCTGCCGAAGGCCACCACCGACCGGATCACCCAGGCCATCACCGCCATGCCCGCCACGAACGACGCCACCCGCCTCGAACGGGTCCGGTCCGCCGCCTACCTCATCGTCTCCTCTCCCGCCGGCGCCATCCAGAAGTAACCGACCCACCGACGACCATGAATTCCTCCACCTCCCGTCTCTACGATCCGTCCCGGCGCCGTTTCCTCGGTTCGTGCTGCGCGGCGGTCACCGCCACCGGACTGCTCTCCCAACTCGCCCAACTGCGCATGGTCGGCGCCGTCGCCGACACCGGCAGTCCCTTCGCGCCCGTCGGTCCACGCATGGCCGCCGCACCGCAGCCCGATTTCAAGGCCCTGGTGTGCCTGTTCCTCTCTGGCGGCAACGACGCGAACAACATGATCGTGCCGATCGACGCGTCGACCTACAGTCAGTACGCGGCAGGGCGCGGAGCGCTCGCGATCCCGCAGGCCGATCTCCTCCCGCTCGCGGGCACGGTGGCCGATGGCCGTCGCTTCGGAATGCACCCGGCCATGGCTGATCTCAAGGCCATGTACGACCAAGGGAAGGTGGCGATCCTCGGAAACGTGGGCACGCTCGTTTACCCGACCACCAAGTCCCAGTACACTTCCCGCTCGGTGCCCCTGCCTCCCGCGCTGTTCTCCCACAACGATCAGCAGATCGAGTGGCAGTCGAGCGTGCCCGACAAGGCCTTCGCCAGCGGCTGGGGCGGTCGCGTCGCCGACCTCACCAACGCGCTGAACGGCAACAACCGCGTTTCGATGGCGATGACGCTCGCCGGCCAGAACTTCTTCCAGGTCGGCCGCACCGTGTCGCAGTACGCCGTCGGCACCAACGCCGTCCCCAGCCTCACGGGCTCCGGCTCCGGCACGTCCGTCAACGGCGTGCGCACCGCCGCGCTCACCGACCTGCTGACCGCGCAGAATCGCAATCTCTTCGAGACCGCATTTGCCGGCCTGACCAAGGAGGCGATCGACGACAGCGCCTTCCTCTCCTCGGTCGTCACGGGCGCCAGCCCCTTCCAGGCGCAGTTCAACGGGATGAACTCGAACCTCTCCCAACAGCTGCACATGATCGCGCGCCTGATCAACGCCCAGGAAGCGCTCGGACTGAAGCGCCAGGTCTTTTTCGCGCGGATCGGCGGCTGGGACCTGCACGACAACCAGCTCAACGTCGGCCAGCGCTCCAGCGGCGCCCACGCGTCCCTCCTCAACGACGTGAGCCGCTCGATCAACGCCTTCTACCGCGCCCTCGGCACGATCGGGGCGGAGAACCAAGTGACGACCTTCACGGCCTCCGACTTCGGCCGGACGTTCGACACGAACGGCGACGGCTCCGACCACGCCTGGGGTTCCCATCACTTCATCGTCGGCGGCGCCGTCAACGGCGGCAGCATCTACGGTACCATGCAGGATTTCACGATCCGCGGACCCGATGACGCCGGCTCGCGCGGCATGTGGATTCCGTCGACCAGCGTCGACGAGTACAGCGCCACGCTCGCAAGGTGGTTCGGCGTCAGCGCGACTGACCTGCCGATGGTCTTCCCGAACCTCGGCCGCTTCGCCAAGCCGGACCTCGGCTTCATGAAGGCGTGAGCGCCGGGCTCACACCCGCGCTCCCGATCGGCGGTCACCGTCGCCCCTGACGATGCTGCGTCGCTCTTCCCGTCTGATCCTCGCGAGCGGACTGCTGCTCGCGCTCATTCTTCTCGCCGTCTGGCTGACGCGTTCGCCCGCGCCCGCCTCGGCTCCCGATCCAAGCCGGAGCGCCACGCAGTCCGCCACCGCCACCACCGTTGCGGAAACGCCGGCCACGTCCTCCTCGACGGTCGTCGCGGCTCCCCCAGCTTCGCTTCCTCCGCGCTCGACGGAGCCGCGCAGCGAATTGGTGGACGGGCTCAACGATCCGCGCGGAACGATCGAGGCCGATCTCCGCCTTCTCAACGAAGTGTTCTCGGCGTGGCTGACGCACTTCCGCGACGCGGGGATCCCGATCGGAGATAATCGCGAAGTCACCGCCGCCCTCACCGGCAACAACTCGCTGGGCTACGCCTTCGTCCCGGCGGACCATCCTGCCGTCAACGCGCGCGGAGAGCTCTGCGATCGCTGGGGCACGCCCTTTCGGTTCCACGTGCTCAGCCGCATGCAGATGGAAATCCGCTCCGCCGGCCCCGACCGGCGCTTCGGCACCGCCGACGACGCCGAGTGGGCGCCGTGGCCGCGCAACTTCTAGCCGACCGCGGTCCTGCGGCGGGCCCGCGCCGGTCAGGTCTCGTCCGCTCCTCCGCCACGCCAGCCCGCGCGTTCAAGCGACGGGTTGACGCAGAAGGCACTCGATCAAGCCGTCGAGGGGAGCCGTCGCCAGCCCGCACACCACGTCGCCGCCGCCGTAGTACAGGTGGTACACCCCGCCAATCACAGCATGGCCGCACGGGAAGCACACTCCATTGTAAAGACCCTTCGTCTCCCACGTCGCCTGCGGCTCAAAGATGGGGCGCCGCGTGCGATGGGTGACGTTGAAGGGATTCTCGAGATCCAGAAGAAGCGCACCCAGTCGGTAGTGCCGATCATCGCCCACGGCATGATAGATCTGCAGCCACCCGTGCGGCGTGCGCAGCGGGGGATTGTTGGCTCCGACTTTGCGCTCCCAGTCGTACTCGGCCTTCGCCAGCAGGTGCAGTTGCTTCCAGCCGAGCAGGTCGTCGGTCGCCGCGATCCAGATGGCCGGCTGCGCGTTGGGGAATCCCTGCCCATGCCACTGCATCGGCCGGTGCAGCGTGATCCACTTGCCGCCCACCTTGTCCGGAAAGATGACCACGTCGCGCTCGTCCAGCGAGGGGTCCGTCAGCCGACCCGCCCGGATCCACTGCCGGAAATCCTGCGTCAGAAACAGGTGCGTCGAGGTGAGGTTCTGCCGCAACGCGGCGGGGAAGTGACTGGGGAACTGCAGGTGCGGCCGGGCCGCGAGGGCCTTCTCATCCCAGTAACGCCCCGGCGGGAACGCCCGCGAGGCCACCGTCACGTAATACCAGTCGCCGATCTTGATGATCCGAGGATCCTCAAGACATCCGCCATCAGGAGTGAGTGGAATCGGCGATGCCGCGGGCCCCCCGGAGTCGCGCACGAAGGTACGGCCATCGCGGCTGCGGGCGATCGCCAGGTGCACCCGATGTTCGGCATCGTCACCGGCCGCCCGGTAGAGCAGCAGCGTCTCGCCGGTCTCCTCGTCATGCCACGCCCCGGGATTGGTGGTGACGAGGGATTCCCAGTCCCGGGCGAGACTCGGGGAAAGGATCGGCTGCGGATGACGAGCCAGTTGAAAGTCAACGGGGGAGATCATGACGGAGAAAATGGTGGGGGAAACGATGGACGCGGGCGCGTGGACGAAAAGGGATCAGCGCGCCTCATACACCTCGACGAGGGCGACGCCAGTCACCCCGTTCCGCCCGCGCAGCTGCACGGTGTAGGCTCCGGCGTCGAGATCGAGCAGGAGGCCGGCGTCAGCACTCCCCGCTGCAAAGGGGAACGCTCCCGAGGTCGCAGCGGTCGCGGCAAACGAAGCGGCGTTCACCCCCTGTCCCCAGTTGTCATTCGTCGCCACCACCGTCGATCCGCGCAGCACGATGATTTCCGGATCCACGAGGAAGTCGGCGACTGCGAGGTTGCCCAGAGCCGGACCGACGCCGCGGATCACGACCCGGCGCGGTCCGCCTTCGACGACGAAGCCGGCGATCAGGATGCGCTCGCCCGTTTCCACCCGCCCACGCGTCGAGACGTTGATCATCCGCCCGGTCACGGCCGGGGGCGCGGGGACGGCGGCGACGCGGCGGATGCGGCCGTCGCCCTTGGTCATGACGTAGACCTCGCCGTCCAGATCGATGCCGAAACGCACGTCGGCCCGCGTGGTTCCCGCGAGCGCAGTCAGCCTGACGTCGGCGCGGTTGCGCGTGAGTCCCAACTCGTACACCGTCGTCTGGGTACCGGGCGCGATCGCGTCGGCCTTGAGGTAGAACATCCGGCCGCTCGGGATGTCGCCGAAGAAGTAGAGCCCACGCAGGGCGGGGACGGCCGACCCGCGGTAGACGTAGCCGCCGGCGATGGCGTCGCCCTCGTCGTGGTCGTACTGGGCGACCGGATACGTGAAACCGAAGGTGGCGTCGTCGGCGGGCAGCGGGTAGACGACGCCGGTCTGGTTCGTCCGCAGGACGAAGGTGCCTTCGCGATCAGGATAGCCGTAATCGCCGCCCTTGGTCAGGAGGTTCACCTCCTCGATCTGGTTCTCGCCGATGTCCCCGATCAGCGCCCGGTGCGGGGCCTGGGAATCCCAGCTGATGCGGTGCGGGTTGCGGAAGCCCCAGGCATAGATCTCGCCGAGGGTCTCCGTCTTGCCGTCGTTCGCGTAGGGGTTGCCGGCCGGGATCCCATAGCGCCCGTTCGGGCTGTTGGTGCCGAGGGGGTCGATGCGGAGGATGCTCCCGTAAGGGGAGGAAAGCTTGTGGGTCCAGTCGGTGCGACCGGCCGCGACCGCACCGCCGTCCCCGGCACAAATGTAGAGCATGCCGTAGTCCTCGTCCCCTGCCTTGGCGTAGGGATTGAAGGCGAGGTCCTGGAGCCCGTGGATGGTGCCGGTGTAGTCAATGCGGAGCAGCTCGCGTCGCGTCCCGGCGAAGACGTTCGCGTCGGGCAAGGATGCCGTCCACTCCATGATCACGCCTTGGAGGACAACGGTTCCCGCCGCGGCGGCGCCGTAGTCGGCCCGGCCGCTCCCGGCGGACTCCATGTGCGCGGTGTACAGGCGGCCGTTGGTGGCGAACTGGGGATGGAAGGCAAAGCCTGTCAGGCCGGTCCCGAGCCCGGGGGAATCGCGGAAGGCGGCAATCTGCGCCTTCACGTCAAGGTAGAGTGACATCGCGGTCGCCGCCGGACTGGCGACCACGTACAGCGGACCACGCTGGTCATTGACAAAAAGCCGGGACGTGCCGTCGTACGCCGGCTTGAGCGTGGAGAGCCGGGCGCGCGGCGAGGAGGCGGTGGCGGGAGCCTGCAGCCAGTCGACCAGTTCCACCTTCACTCCCTCGCTGCCGATCCGGGTCGGGAGGGGATTGCTCGTCTGCGCGGCCAAGGGAAGCGCAAGACAGCAGGCGAGGAGGAGACGGGGAAGGCGACCGGGCATGGGACTTCAGGAAGAGGATACGAGGGGGAACGGAGAAGAGGGGCTGAAGGACGGGACTGCAGCCGCCTCACACGGAACAGGCGGCGCGAAGCCGCGCCGCCTGCCGTGGTTCATGGGAGGAACGAACAGGGGTACGGGACCGCTCAGCGGGCCTCGTACACCTCGACCAGCGCGACGCCCGTGGTGCTGTTGACGCCGGAGACCTGCGCGGTGTAGGCGCCGGGCTCGAGGTCGATCAGCATGCACGCGTCCTTGCTCGTATCACCGAGCGCGAAGGCGCCCGAAGATGCGGCAGTGGTGCGGATCGCGGCGGCGTTGACGGCCTGACCCCAGTCATCGTTGGTCGCGACCGTGGTCTGCCCCCGCAGGAGGGTGAGGAACGGATCCGCCAGCGTGCCGGTGACGCCGAGTACGCCGAGCGTCGGACCGACGGCGCGGATGAGCACGCGGCGGGGACCACCCTCGACAACGAAGCCGGCGATGAGGATGTTGCCACCCGTGCCGACCTGGCCGCGGGTCGCGATGTTGATCATCTTGCCCGTGCCGAACGGACCCGCCGAGGCGCCGCCCGGGGTCGTGAGGTTGGCCGTGCCGCTGTTGTCGACGTAGAAGTCGTCGAAGATCAGCGCGTCAATGCCGGTCGTGCCGTCATTCGCGGTGCGCATGAGAATCGTGTCGAGAGCCTTGCCCTTCGGGTCATAGCGGTGCTTGGAACCGGTCCAGACCTTCGTCTGCGTGGCCCACTGACCACCGCGGATGTAGCCCTCGTACTCGTTCTTGCTGCGGTCGATCACGACCCAGTACTCGTACCAAACATTGCTCTGCGGGACGGCGTTAGCCGGGGTGGCGCCGGTGGAGATGAGCTGGGTGTAGCCCGTGCCGGTGTGCTGGTCGAGGATGCCCGCGTTGTTGCGCATCAGCACCGAGTAGTTGCCCCAGGACCAGTCCTTCGGGGTCGTGCCCAGTTCCTCGGCCGAGACGAGACCGTAGGTCATGTTCAAGATGGCCGGAGCGCCGCCGACGAGCGGGGACAGCGTCTTGAAGTAAAGCGTCGAGGTGTTGGCCGTCGCCGGGAACTTGTCGGTGATCTTCTGGGCCTGCGGAAGGGAGAAGGTGTAGTTGTAGGACAGGGCCGCCGCGCCACCCGCGGTCTCACCGGGGTAGAGGCGGAGCACCTTGCCCTGCGCCGCGAGGGCGGCCGGGGCGTCGACGACGGTGGCCGTGCCGGGCGTCTTGGCCAGGGTCGGACCGGTGATGGTGACGGTCCACCCGGTGGCGTTCCCGTCGTTGAAGTTTCCGACGAGGTTCCACTGGGCACTCAGCGGGGCGGCAAGGCCCAGCGCGATGGCACAAACAATGACTTTCTTCATGGCTGACATGTGTTTTAGGGTGAGGTTGGCGGACAAGGGGGGGATGGCGGGGCGGGCTCTAGAAGCCCGCGGAAAGGCTCAGGCGGTAGCTGCGCGGCCCGTAATACACTTCGGTCCGCCGGAGCACGTTGGCTCCGCCGCGGCGATTGCTGTACGAGATGAAGCTCTCGCCCTTCTGGTCATCGAGCAGGTTGCCAATGTTCAGCTGGAGCGCATAGGTGACGCGCTTGCGCCGCCACTCATAGCGTCCGCCGAGGTTCACAATGTAGCGCTCCGGCGTTGGGGGCGTGCCATAGAGGTTGCTCGACAGGTCGCGGCCGCCGATCGGCAGCGAGGTCTTGGCCGGGCCGACGTAGCTCACGCCGAGGTTCGGCGCGAGGCCCTTAAGCGTGCCGCTCGTGAAGGTGTACTTTGTGAAGATCGATGCCGTATCCTCGGAGCCCGAGAAGAGGCTCGTGCCCTGCAGGCCCCCGACGAGATCGGAGGCCCCGACGTCGCCGACCTTAAGTGTGTTGGCGGAACCCTTCTTGGTGACGCGGTCGACGATGCCGTCCTTGTTGTCGTCGTGCTCGACGAGGCCGAACGCCTCGCGACCCAGCGCGCGCACCCATGCGTCATACTCCGTGCCCCAGCGCTTGCCCTCCGGGTCGATGAGTTCCGCAAGCTTGAAGGGGGAAATCGCCTCGCGCTCGGTGTGCGCATAATTGAAGACGAACTGAAGCCGCGTGGTCGGCTGGTAGATCAGCTGCAGGTCGAAGCCGGTGGCCTCGTCGGTGTAGGTCGTATTCGCGCCCTTCGCGGTCTTGATGCTGGGGTTGTTGCCGAGGAACCCACCCAACTCCTTCTCGTAGACGATCGGTTCAAAGTCATCCGGGCCGGAAACGGCGGAGAAGCCACGCGTGCCGCGGGAGAGATCCGCGAACGCCTCTTCGAGGTAGTTGCGCCAAGTCTTGCCGTTGGTCTTGCCGTTGCGGTCGATCACCGGCTCGTCCAGCAGCGCGTAGTCGAAGTAATTGTAGGTCTGCGGGTAGATGTCGCCGCCAAAGAACTGGCGCCGGCCCAGATAGCCCTTCGGGAACGCAAACTCGCGGCCAATCACCCGGCCGGACGCATCAAAAATGAGGCGCTGCACCGTGCCGAGTTCGACGCCGTCACGCTGGAAGTAGTAATTGTTGACCGGGTAGTTCAGCGGCGTCGACGCCGTCACCTGCGTGTGGTCGAAGTAGCCGTCCCGCGAGGGAGGCTCGCCGCCGACCGGATCGCGTCCGCCCACCCAGAAAATCGGGGCCGGGGCGAAATCGGTCGACCAGATCGCATTCTCGCGGGTGATGCGATAGCCCGAAAGCGTACCCGAGAGCTTGCCACCGAAGAAGTCGAACTTGAAACCCACCTCCTCGCTCACCGTCTGCTCGGAGGGAATGCCGTCACCGTTGCCGTCGAGCGCTCCGGTGTTGGGCGTGATGCCCTCGCCACGCATTGCGTAAACCGTGAGGTTCTTGGTGAGGCGATAGTTCAGCGCGAGCGTCTGCGTGACCGCCGTCTCCGCTTCCGCTCCGGGCCGGTATTGGTTCACGGCCACCCCATTCGGCGGCGGCAGGAAGCCAAAGGTTTGGTTGTCCGGATTTCGGGTGATCACGCCGGCCGGCGGATTGTGGCGCGGGGCGGCAGGATTGAAGGTGGGTTCCTGCCAGCGATCGTAGAGTCGATCTTGGGAGTGGTAACGGTCGTGGCGCAGGCCGGCGATCAGGCCAAGCTTCTCATCCAGGAACCAACCTTGGTAGAGGCCGAAATGGCCCGAGTACCACACATCGAGGCGGCGGTAGTCCGTGCCCGGCTGAGCCAGCGGCTCGCCGTTGTACCGGATGGGATCGAAGTTGTAGATCGAGCGGAACTGCAGGGGATCATCCGTCGCCAACTCGCCGCGCGGGACGAACTGGTTGTTGATGCTTTCACCGGAGGTGACGACGTCGGCGCGGTCTTGGATGTCGTGACGGCCAACGAGGAACGTGTGCTTCGCCGGGGAGCGACCCAGGAAGTCGCACGTCTCAAACGAGTACGTCGCCCGCAGCCGGTACTGCGCCGTTTCCGTATCCTCCGGGGTCTTGCGCCACCAATAGCGTACGGTCCGGTAGTCCGTGAGGTCGCGGCGGTCGCCCGGAATGGGGGTGCCGCGGAACGGGAAGATGGTGGCGTTCTGCGCAAGAAAAGCCTTGGTCGCCGCGGCGATCGCCGGGTCCGTCGCTGGGTCGTTGGCGCGCGCCACCAGTGTGGTCTTGACCAAGAGACCGCCGTTCTCGTTCGTGAGCGTCGCCAAGCTCATGTCGAAGCGCTCCTCCTCGGCGGCACTGAAAAAGGCGCCACCGGAAATGGTCAGGTTGTCGATCGGCGTGAAGTCAACGGTCGCCATCAGGTTCGACTCGCGCCGTTGGTCGTAGGTGTCGGGACCGGAGATCCGGAACGACTGCGGCTTGCCGCCAAAGTCCTTCGCCCAATTGTACTGCTCGTAGAATGGATTGCGGAAGTCCGGGTTGATGGCCGCAGCCGTGTTGTCGTAGATGAACTGGGGACCGATGCCCGATGCCTTGCGGTCGGCAAACTGACCCTCGACGAAAACGTTCCAGCGCCGATTCTGGAACTGCAGCGAAGCGGAGGAGTAGCTCAGGTCGTTCTCCGCAAAGTCCGTCCAACTGCCGCGGTGGTCGCGGGCTAGGATGACGCGGTAGTCGAGCGAACCGCCCCAGAGATCCCGCTTCACCGGACCTGTGGCGTCGAAGGTGCCACGCACGTACCCCTCACTGCCCACCCCCAGCGAAGCCGCGTAGGCGGGCGCGTTCATCGGCCGCTTGGCGACCACGTTCACGATGCCGGAAAGTACGCCGATGCCGTAGAGCAGACTGTTCGGGCCGCGCACGACCTCCATGCGGGAGACGTTGGCCGTATCGATGATGCCGCCGAGCGTCACGCCGTAGTTCGCGATGATGCCGCCGTAGCGGAATCCCTCGCGGTTCTGGAACGAGACATTGAAGCCGCGCACGATCATGCCGTTGTCGAAGCGCCCGCCGAGGCCGCTGCGCGACGACGCGGAGATGTCCGCGCTCTGCGTCTCATTCACGCCCTTGCCATTGCTCTCCGCACTGTTGGCGGTGCCCTGCGTGTACTGCTCGGTGAAGACTCCCGAGGAGTACTGCAGCGACTCGCGGAAATTGGTCGCTCCGATGTCGGAGATGAACTCCTCGTTGATCACCTCGATCGACATCGGGAGATCCTTGATCGCCGTGTTCAGGCTCGTGCCCGAGGTCGAGTTCGTCGAGCGATAGCCAACATCCCGGGACGCATCGATCTGGAAGGGCGACAGCGTCACCACCTCGGGCGCCGACTTCGCCTCTGCCACCGCCGGACGCGGCGGTGGCACGGTCTGGGCACGCAGCGCGGGAATCAGGGCCAATCCGGCAGCACACGCCACGAGAGCGGCGCGACGGTGAAAACGGGTGATCAGGAGGGGGACGCGAGTCATGACGACAACAACGGCGCAGAGCCGGTCAAGACCGGCAAGGGAAAGGGGGGAAGACGGGCGATCCAGACGGACGGCGGGGCGACAGAGACAAGACAGGGGCGGGGGCAACGACCTCCCACACCCAAACTCCCCCCTCGTGGTTTCTCAATGTTCGCGTGACTTTTATCGAACAGTCGATTCCGGCCGCGCTCCTCCTCTGGCTGGGCCGCGGCGGCGCGGATTCGCCGCGGCGGCGCGAGGTGGTTTGTTCCTTGCCAGCCACCGCGCCGAGAGTTTCTCCCTGAGCGCAGTCGGAGGTGACCCCTTTTTTCCCGAGACCAAGCCCGTTTCCCCGTGCGCCAGCGATTCGTCCTCCCCGCCATGCCCTCCCTCCCCCGTTTGCCGCTCCTGCTCCGCTCCCGCCTCGGCCGCTTTTTCCATCAGAGCGCCCTGCTCGTCCTCGTGGCCACCGGCGTCGGACAGCGTGAGGCCGCCGCCCAGGCTGGCTGGCCCGTCGTCGAACCGGCGGATTTCAACAAACTGAGCTTGAACGATTTCGCGGATCACGAGCTTGAGGTACCCTACTTCCTCTACCACTTCTCCCGGGTCGCCAATGCCGTGGTGGAGACCGGGCCAAACCGCGGATTCCTGAATCTCGCCGTCAACCGTCCGCCCCTTTACAATGCTCCCTACAACGCTCGCATCATGGAGATGCAGATGGCGTTGGCCTACTTTTATGCCACCAACCGTCCGTGGAATCGCTACTACGGAGATTCCGCGGTCCGCGTGCGCTTGGAGGCGATGCTCCAGCGCTGGAGCGAGATCCCGAATGCCGACGGGCTCTTGGCGGAATACAGCCCAACGAATTTCGGCCTCGCTCCCACCGGCTTCGGTTCGATGGCGGCGTCCCAGGCTCTCGAGTTGATCATCCGTTCGGGCCTGCCCTTCGACGCCGCAGTGATCGAGCGGGCCCGGGCGGCCTTGCGCAAGGCCCTGGTCGCATTGTTCACCCGCGCGGACATGAAGCGAGACGCGCGGCAGTACAGCAATCAGCTCAGTGGATCCTTCTCCGCGGCGCTCCGTTATCTCTCACTTTGGCCGGATGCGGAATTGGAGGCTCTCACCTCCGCGGCACTTGTCTACGCGTGCGAAAACGACCAAAGCCCCGCGGGTTTCCACTACGAGCAAGGGGGCGCGGATGTCGGCTACTCGACCGTCCACGATACCAATCTGCGCGTCGCGCGCCCGTTCTTGCTCAACAAGCCGGTAATGCTCGCGGCGGTCGAGGCCGCCGATCGCCGTTGGAACGAGTGGCTCTCCGCCAACCTGATCCCCTACTCCCTGTCGGGCGTGCCCGGCTACCTTGCCAATGCGGGGATCAATACGCGGACGTCCCAAGCCACGCAGATCGCCGGCGTTCGACCCTACGCCGAAAATGTCCTCGCCGCCCGGCCCTTCGCGTTCAACGAGGACGAATTCCGGGCCAGCCGGGTCCAGCGCCGCGCCGATCTCGTCTCGCTGTTCGGAAAGTGGAGCCCTCTGTCCGTCCCGAACGAGTACAGCTACATCCCGTCATTCGTCTATGAGTCGGTGCGCGAACTGAATCCGTGGCAGCCGACGTTCGCGCAACGCGAGGCCGCCGTCGCCGCCTTGCCTTACTTCGCCGCCAGCCGCTTCAATCGAATCTTCCACGATCCTTGGCCAGTCACGGTGTCGACCTTCCGGCGACCCAACTACTACGCGGTCTTCAACAGCGGAAGCCTGCGGCTGGTACGGCAAAACTACGGTCTCGGTCTGCTTTGGAATCCCGTCTACGGTCCCGCCCTCCAAACCGTCGCGGGCACCACGTGGATCTGGGGCACCCGACCCGCCGGCTCCTCGTCACTCTACGAGGGCTCCGAGGTCCGCGCCCAACTTGCGCTCGGCCCCGCCCCCATCTCCCCCGCTCCGGGTGTCACGACGGTCCCGGACGGCGACTTCAGCGCCCGGTACGCGCTGGGCAACGCCGGCACGAAGACGGTGCGCTTCGGCGACGATGGGATCACCGTCACGGTCGAGCACACGGGTCCGTTCGAAGAGGTCGTACCCCTCCTCTACAACACCGACTCCACCCTCGAAGCCTCGCCCCGCGAGGTGATCTATCGGCGTCCCAACGGGGGCGTGCTCGCCCTCACGATCACGTCCGCCGGCGGGACCGTCACGCTGGGCTCCCCCGGCAACATCGTCCCGTCACTGCGCCGACGCTCCGCCGTCATCACCGCCTCCGGATCGCTCACGTACCGCCTGCGCGTCGCCGCCAACGCCCAAGCCCTGCTGGGCTCCGGCACTTTGGTGAATCTCTCCACTCGCGGCCAAGTCGGAACCGGCGACGCGATCATGATCGCCGGCTTTGTGGTCGAAAACGACACCCGACGCGTGCTCATCCGCGCCGTCGGACCTTCCCTCGGACAATTTGGCGTCACCGGCTTCCTCAACGATCCGATCCTCACCGTCTACCGCTCCGGGACGACCAGCGCGATCGCCAGCAACGACAACTGGGGATCCACGCCCGAACTGATCACGGCAGGCGCCAACGCCGGCGCTTTCGCCCTCGTCGCCCAAAGCACCGACGCCGCCCTGCTCACCACCCTCACACCCGGCGCCTACACGGTCCATGTCAGCGGCAAGGACCAAGGCACCGGCGTCGCCCTCCTCGAGGTCTATCAGCAATAAAGCCCGACCGACCGCACGTCGGCGGCAACGCGCCATCGGCCGCGATGAAATATCATCGCACCGACTGAAAACTCGTCCAGTGCGACTTGCGTCTTCGCGGCGTGGAATCCAAGGTACGGGAGACTAGCGGGCCCGACCCACCGGCCCCGACCCACGCCTTCCTGACATGTCGTTTCTTTTCCCGACAACCCGGTTCCTGGCGGCCTCGTTTCTGATTCTCGCCGGCGGTCTCCGCACCGTCACCGCGACGGAAGCGCCCATCGACTTCAATCGCGACATCCGTCCGATCCTCTCGAACAACTGTTTCTGGTGCCACGGCCCGGACGAGGCGGAGCGCAAGGGCGGCAACGATGGACTACGGCTCGACACATTCGATGGAGCGCGCGAGGACCTCGGCGGGTACCAGGCGCTCGCGCCGGGTAATCCAGACCAGAGCGAACTGCTGAAGCGCGTCCTCGCCACGGACGACGACGACATCATGCCCCCGCGGAAGACCGGCAAGTCGGTCACGCCCGCCGAGGCGGATCTGCTCCGCCGCTGGATCGCGCAGGGAGGCACCTACGCGCAGCATTGGGCCTACGAGGCCCCCAAGCGCCCCGAACCGCCGGCGGTGCAGCAGGCCGACTGGGCCCGCACGCCCATCGATCGTTTCATCCTTACCCGCCTCGAGGCCGCCCAGCTCAAGCCCCAGCCGGAGGCGGATCGCCGCACTCTCGCCCGCCGCGTCGCTCTCGATCTGGTCGGCCTGCCGCCGACCCCGGCGGAGGTCGATGCCTTCGTCGCCGACCCCCGTCCCGACGCCTACGAGCGTTTCGTTGACACCCAGCTCGCCCGGCCCGCCTACGGCGAACACTGGGCCCGCTCATGGCTGGACCTCGCGCGCTACGCCGATTCCCGGGGGTATGCCGACGATCAGCCGCGGTCGATCTGGCGCTACCGCGATTACGTGATCGATGCGTTCAACCGCAACGTGCCATTCGATCAGTTCACGATCGAGCAGATGGCCGGGGATCTCCTGCCCAACCCGACCGCCGATCAGCTGTACGCCACCGGCTTCCATCGGAACACGATGAACAATACCGAAGGCGGCACGGACGATGAGGAATTCCGCACCGTCGCCGTCATCGATCGCGTCAACACGACCTTCTCCGTCTGGATGGGCTCCTCCATGGCGTGCGCCCAGTGCCACACGCACAAGTACGACCCGTTCACGCTCGACGAATACTTCCAGCTTTACGCGATCCTGAATCAAACCACCGATGCCGATCGCGACGACGAGGCTCCGTTCGTGGAGTTCTACACCGCGGAGCAGGAGGGGCTGCGCGCCCAGTGGAAGCGCCAGATCCAGGAGGCGCACGCCCGCGTCGTCACCGCCGCGCCCGCTCATTCCGCCGCGGCGGACGCATGGGCCGCCGCCTTCCCCGCGAAGCCATCGTGGCAGGCCAGCGCCCCCAAGGAGCTCCTCTTCTCTTCCGGGACCAAGAATGCACGCGTCGACGCGGAAGCCCGGGTGTTCGGTCCCGCCGGAGCAGCCAAGGAAACCGTGGCCGTCGAGCTCGCGACGCCGCGCGATCAGCCCATCACCGCAATTCAAGTCGAAGCCCTGCCGCACACGTCTCTGGCCGGCGGAGGAGCCGGCGGCGCCGAAGGCCACTTCGTCGTCACCCGCGCCAGAGTCGGAGTCAAGGGCCCCGCCACCCGCCCAGCCCGCTACGTACGTGTCGAATTGCCGGGGCCCAACCGCACTCTCCCCCTCGCCGAGGTCGAGGTCTTCGGTGAAGGTAGGAATCTCGCCCGCGAGGGAAGGGCCTACCAAACGTCCGTGGCCGACGGCGCCGAGGCAAACCGCGCCATCGATGGCAAGACCGACGGCAACTTCTCCCGCGGCTCCGTCGCCCTCACCGCCTCCAGCGATGATGCTTGGTGGGAAGTTGACCTTGGCGCGACGCGCAATGTCGAGCGCGTGGTGCTCTGGGGCCGCACCGGCGCCGAGTCGACGCCCGGCTGGATCCGCGTCCTTGTCCTCGACGAAGACCGCCGTCCGATCTGGGCGCAGATGGGTCGGGACGCGCCGCGCCCGAGCCGCGAGCATCGGATGAGTGACCCGGTCGACGTCCGCGTCGCCCGCGTGACGGCCAGCTACGCGGATCCGGAGTACGATGAGTCGTACATCATCACCGACGCCGAGCCGAAGCGCCCCAACCCGCGGAAGCGCACTGCGACCAAGAAGGGATGGGGCAACGGCGGGGCGATCGACCAAGCTCACCAGCTCTATCTTGAGCCAGCCAAGCCCGTGGTCCTCGGTCCCGACGAGACGCTCGTGGTCACGCTCGAACAGGGCGCGGAACGGCCCAAGGCGACCCTGAATCACTTCCGGGTCGGCTACTCCACGGAGGCGCGCGTCGCCGACCAGATTCATACGCCCGCCCCCGTGCTCGCCGCCCTCGCAATCCCCGCCGCCGGGCGCACGGAATCCCAGAAGCGTGCCCTTCTGGACCACTACGCGCTGAAGATCGCGCCCGAGTTCGCTACCGATCAAAAGCAGATCGCCCAGCTGGAGCGCTCGCTCCACGACATGCGGGTGAACACGACCTTGGTCATGCGCGAACTTCCCGCGGGGAAGCAGCGCACGACACACGTGCAGCTGCGGGGCAATTTCCGCGAACTCGGCGGCGAGGTGCAACCGGGCGTTCCCGCGGTCTTTCCTCCGCTGCCCAAGGATCGTCCGGCGGACCGTCTCGCTCTCGCCCAGTGGCTGGTCAGCCCCGAGAATCCCCTCACCGCTCGCGTCCAGGCCAACCGCCTCTGGGAATCAATCTTCGGCCTCGGGATCGTCCGTACCTCCGAAGAGTTCGGTTCACAGGGTGAGGCCGCCACCCATCCGGAGCTGCTCGACTGGCTCGCGACGGAGCTGGTCCGCCTCGGCTGGGACCAAAAGGCCTTCCTCCGGCTCCTCGTCACGTCCGCAGCGTACCGGCAAAGCGCCAAGGTCACCCCAGAGGCCATCGCCGGCGATCCCGAGAATCGACTGATCTCGCGCGGTCCGCGGTTCCGATTGAGCGCCGAGATGATCCGCGATCAGGCCCTGGCCGTCAGCGGCCTTCTCAGTCCCCGCAGCCACGGTCCTTCCTCGAGACCCTATCAGCCGGCATCCGGCCTCAACGCGGCGTTCGGTGCCACGCTCGACTGGAGAACGGACGTCGGCGAGGGCCGACTCCGCCGCGGTCTCTACACGGAGTGGCGACGCAGCAGTCCGTACCCGTCCATGGCGGCATTCGATGCTCCGAATCGCGAGGTGTGCACTCTCCGTCGCGACCGGAGCAACACGCCGCTGCAGGCCCTGGTGACGATGAATGATCCGGTGTACGTCGAAGCCGCTCAAGCCTTGGCCTCCTCGCTGGCCGATGCCGGCCCCACTCCCGCCGACGGCATCCGGCTCGGGTTCGAGCGGGTCCTCGCCCGCGCTCCCACCGCTGCCGAGGTCCGCGCCCTCACCACGCTTTTCGCAGACACCCTGGCGACGTACACGGCCGACCCCGGCCGGGCCGCGACGTTGATCGCCAACGCCGAACGTCCTCCCCCCGCCCATCTCTCTGCTCCCACCCTCGCGGCCTGGACCTCCGTGGCCAATGTCCTCCTGAATCTCGACGAGACCCTGATGAAGCGCTGAACGCCCCCCGCCCATGAACCTCGCCTTCGAAAAACTCCAGCACCAGACCCGCCGTCAGTTCCTGCGCCGCGCCGGACAGTTCAGCCTCGGCGCGATCGCCCTTGAGGCCCTCCTTCCCCGCGGAATGGGCGCCGTCACCCCAATCAGCGCGACGGACCCCATGGTCTCGCGGCCACCGCACTTCGCCCCGAAGGTGAAGCGGATCATTTACCTCCACATGTCCGGCGGACCGCCGCACCTCGACCTCTTCGACTACAAGCCGGAGCTGGTAAAGCGCGATGGACAGTACGCGCCGGATGACTTCGTGAAGGGAAAGAAGTTCGCGTTCACCTCCGGCACGCCGCGCCTGATGGGTACGCCGCGCAGCTTCAAGCAGTACGGCGCCGGCGGCACCTGGATGTCTGACGCCGTGCCCCATTTTCACTCGGTGGCCGACGAGCTGTGTGTCATCAACTCGATGTACACCGATCAGTTCAACCACGCTCCGGCGGAACTGCTTCTGTTCACCGGCTCCCCGCGCCAGGGCCGCCCCTCCATGGGTTCGTGGGTCACCTACGGACTCGGCACGGCCAACGAGAATCTCCCCGGCTTCGTCGTTCTCGTCAGCAGCGGCACCCAGCCGAGCGCCGGACAGGCGGTCTGGGGCACGGGCTTCATCCCGTCGGTCTACCAAGGCGTGCAGTGCCGATCCAAGGGCGACCCGGTCCTCTACGTCAGTGACCCCGCCGGCATGGACCGCGCCACGCGGCGACGCACGCTGGACGCACTGCGCGAACTCAATGAACTGCAGGCGGCCGAACTCGGTCACCCCGAGACGCTGACGCGTATTTCGCAATACGAACTCGCCTTCCGCATGCAGACCAGCGTGCCCGAGGTCATGGACATCGCGCGCGAGCCAGCCTCCGTGCTCGAGGCCTACGGCGCCCGCCCGGGCGAATCCAGCTTCGCGAACAACTGCCTGCTCGGCCGCCGCCTCCTCGAACAGGGCGTGCGCTTCGTCCAACTCTTCGACTGGGGCTGGGACTTCCACGGCACCGGACCGCGTGAGGACATTCGCGATGGTCTGACGCAGAAGATGTCGCGCACCGACAAGCCGGTGGCCGCACTGATCCGCGACCTCCGGCAGCGCGGCCTGCTCGACGACACCCTCGTCGTGTGGGGCGGCGAGTTCGGGCGCACTCCGTTCCGTGAGGGCCGCACGTCAGGTGGCGACATCCTGGGTCGCGATCACTTCCCGGACGCCTTCTCCCTTCTCCTCGCCGGCGGCGGCGTGAAGGGCGGCTTCACCTACGGACGCACCGACGAGCTCGGCTTCGGCGTCGTGCAGAACAAGGTCCACGTCCACGACCTGCAGGCGACCTTGCTCCACCTGCTCGGGTTCGATCACACGCAACTCAGCTACCGCTTCCAAGGGCGCGACTTCCGACTCACGGACGTGCACGGCGAGGTGGTGCGCGATATCCTCGCCTGAGGAGCGCCGGTAGGTCGCACCGTGAGCGGACCCAGTCCGCAGCGGTGCGACGGCGGCCCACGAGTAGGCCTGATGCCATTCCACGCGCGTTGG
The DNA here is from genome assembly GCA_040382075.1 of Opitutaceae bacterium. Lineage (GTDB taxonomy): Bacteria > Verrucomicrobiota > Verrucomicrobiia > Opitutales > Opitutaceae > UBA6669. The sequence continues at coordinate 20,477 of JBEIGD010000007.1, read as the reverse complement.
GCCTGACGACCCTTCGGAGCACGGGAGCGGCCCGGTGCTCCCCGGCGCCGGGCATCGACTCAGGCGCGCAGGCGCAGCAGCAGGTCCTTGGATTCGACCGTGTCGCCCAAGGCGACGAACAGCTCCGACACGACGCCAGCGCACGGCGCGTAGACCGTGGTCTGCATCTTCATCGCCTCCATCATGAGCAGCTTGTCGCCCTTCGCGACCTTGGCGCCGACCGAGACGGAGAGTACGGCAATGAGGCCCGGGATCGGCGCGGCGATCTGCAGTGGATCCGCGAGGTCCGCCTTAGCCCGCGCGACCGCCTTGGCGGCGACGCTGCGATCCGGAATGGAAGCCTCGCGAGCCATGCCGTTGAGGTCGAAGTTGACCGTGCGGCGCCCGTCTTTGTCCGGGGCGCCCACGCTGACCAAACGGATAATGAGCACCTTGCCGCGCTCGATCTCGACGGAGATTTCCTCACCGGGCTTCAGCCCGTAGAAGAACGCCGGCGTGGGCAGCACGCTGACATCGCCGTACTCACGCTGGTGGCGCTGGAAGTCCGCGAAGACCTGCGGGTACATCAGGTGCGAGAACAACTCATCGGTCGTCGGCTCACGCTTCAGTTTTTCCGCCAAGTCGCGGGTGAGTCGCGCAAGTTCAGCGGCATCGCTCGACGGATCGCGCGGCGGACGGCCGGCGGCGGACGCTTGCAGGGAAAGTTCGTAGCGCGCCTTCGCCTCCGTGTAGCGGGCACCCCCGAGGATCGCCCGCCAGACCGCGTCGGGCCAGCCACCCTCCGGCCAACCCAGGCCACCCATGAGCATGTCGATCACGCTCTCCGGGAAGGGCATCGACCCCGGCTCAAGGTTGACGACGTCGGCGGGCTTGATGCCGCGGGAGAAGAGGAAGAGCGCCAGATCCCCGACGACCTTGGAGGACGGCGTCACCTTGACGATGTCGCCAAAGAGCTGATTGACCTCCGCGTACGTGCGCGCGATCTCCGGCCAGCGGTGGGACATTCCCATCGAGGACGCCTGCTCCTTGAGGTTCGTGTACTGGCCACCCGGCATCTCGTGCAGGTAGACCTCCGCCGAACCGGTCCGGGGCGCAGTGTCGAAGGGACGGTAATGCTCGCGCACCGCTTCCCAGTAATCGGAGAGACGGTCGAGCCGCTCGAGGTTCAGACCCGTGTCGCGCGGCGTGTGCTGCAGCGAGGCGACGACGGAGTTGAAATTCGGCTGGGACGTGCTGCCGCTCATCGAAGCCAGCGCGAGGTCCACCACATCGACGCCCGCATCCGCGGCGCGGAGCACTGAAGAGGCCGCGACCCCGCTCGTATCGTGCGTGTGGAAATGAATCGGCAGGCCCACCTCCTCACGCAGCGTCCGGACCAGCTTCTCCGCCGCGTAGGGACGGCAGAGGCCGGCCATGTCCTTGATCGCGAGGACGTGGGCGCCCATCCGCTCGAGCTCCTTGGCGAGCTTTACGTAGTACTTGAGCGAATACTTGTCGCGCTTCGGGTCGAGGATGTCGCCGGTGTAGCAGATCGCCGACTCGCAGACGGCGTGCGTCTCCTGCACCGCCTCCATCGCCACCCGGAGATTCGGGAGGTAATTGAGCGAGTCGAAGACGCGGAAGATGTCCATGCCGCTGGCGGCAGCGTGGCGCACGAAGCCGGCAACGACGGCGTCGGGATAATTCGTGTAGCCGACGGCGTTCGCGCCGCGGAGGAGCATCTGGAAGCAGATGTTCGGGATCCGGGCGCGGAGCTGGCGCAGGCGGTCCCACGGATCCTCGTTGAGGAACCGCATCGCGGTGTCGAACGTCGCCCCACCCCACAGTTCGAGCGAGTAGAGCCCGTCGAGGTGGTGGGCCACGGCGTCGGCGCAGGCGAGCATGTCGTAGGACCGCACGCGGGTGGCCATGAGCGACTGGTGGGCGTCGCGGAACGTGGTGTCGGTGACCAGCAGCCGCTGCTGGTCGCGCGTCCAACGGGCGAAGCCGCGCGGACCGAGCTCGAGGAGCCGCTGGCGCGTCCCCGGCTGCGGCGGTTGGTGGACGTGGGCCGGGACGACTGGCGTCGGCAGCGGGCGGTCCGGGCGGTACCCCTTGGCCTGCGGGTTGCCATTGACGATGACGTTGCCGAGGAAGTTGAGCAGGCGCGTCGCACGGTCGCGGCGCGGCTTGAAAGCAAAGAGCTCCGGCGTGGTGTCGATCAGCGTCGTGGTGGCCTGACCCGAACGGAAGATCGGGTGGCTGATGACATTTTCGAGGAAGGGGATGTTGGTCTTGACGCCGCGGATGCGGAATTCCGCCAGCGTGCGCTTCGCGCGGGCGAGCGCGACCTCGTAGGTCTGGCCGCTGGTGATCAACTTCACCAGCATCGAGTCGTAGAAGGGCGTGACGACGGCTCCCGAGAAGCCCATGCCACTATCGAGCCGGACTCCGAAACCGCCGGGGGAGCGGTAAGCGAGGATACGACCGTAGTCGGGGATGAACTTGTTCTCCGGGTCCTCGGTGGTGATGCGGCACTGCACCGCGTAGCCGTTGCGCGGCACCGCGGCCTGCGCCGGCATCCCGACCTCGGCGGAGTGGAGGGCATGCCCCTGCGCGATGAGCACCTGGGAGCGGACGAGGTCGAGGCCGGTGATCACCTCAGTCACCGTGTGCTCCACTTGGATGCGCGGGTTCATCTCGATGAAGAACCACTCGTGGCGATCGAGGTCGTAGAGGAATTCGATCGTGCCCGCGTTGTCGTAGCGGATCTCGCGGGCCATGCGCGCGGCCGCCTCGCAAAGCTCGGTCACGACATGCGGCGGCAGGCCGAAGCTGGGAGCCACCTCCACCACCTTCTGGTGGCGCCGCTGCACCGAGCAGTCGCGCTCGTGGAGATGGATCACGTTCCCGTGCTGGTCGCCGAGGATCTGGACCTCAATGTGCTTCGCGCGCGGGATGTATTTCTCCAGGAAGACGGCCGGATTGCCGAAGGCGCGATCCGCCTCGCCCTGGGCCTCATCGAGCAGCGAGTCGAGGTCAGCGGCCTGATGGACCACGCGCATCCCGCGACCGCCACCGCCGAAGGCTGCCTTGATGATCAGGGGAAAACCGATCGTCTTCGCGATCCGCAGCGCCTCGGCGCGATCCGTCACCGGCTCCTCGGTTCCGGGGAGGACGGGGACGTTGATCTTCTTCGCGAGCGCGCGGGCCGCGGTCTTGTCGCCCATCATCTCGAGCAACTCCGGCCGCGGACCGACGAAGATGATGCCCGCACGCTGACAGGCACGGGCGAATTCGGCGTTCTCCGAGAGGAAACCGTAGCCCGGATGGATCGCGTCGACGCCGTGCTCCTTGGCGACGCCCACGATGCTCTCGATGTCGAGGTACGCCGCGACGGGGCCCTTGCCCTGCCCGACCTGGTAAGCCTCGTCTGCCTTGTAACGGTGGATACTGAAACGATCCTCGTGCGCGAACACCGCCACCGTCCGGACCCCGAGCTCGGTGCCCGCGCGGAAAATGCGCACCGCGATTTCGCTGCGGTTGGCCGCCATCAGCTTCTGGACGGGCCGAATTGAAGGGGACGAAGAGGACGCGGAGACGGCGTTCGACGAGGACATGAGCGAGCGCCGTTTCTAGAGGCGCGAGGCCGCAACGCAACGGCGATCCGCCAACCGCGTCATCTCGCTCACCCGCTGGGCCACCGCCTCAGTGACCACCCCGTGGATTCGATCGCTTCATGCCAGCACAATCAAACGCAAGGGTCTTGAGATTTTGCGGGATCAGACCCACCGTGAAACGCTTGCACCGCTTCCGCCATCGGATGCGGCCCTCACCGTCTACCGCTCAACCCCAAGCGCCCGATGCTGACGACTCCGGCCCGGCGCGCCCCGGTCCTCCCTTCGTTCCCCATGAAATCAATTCCTACGGATTCCCCTGGCTCGGTTTGCCCCACCGCTCGTCGACTGACTCGCCTTCTCGGCCCATGGCTGCTCCTCGGCTCGGCCTTGCCGGTCGTGCCGCCGGCTCCGCTGCAGGCCGCGTCCACCTCCGCGACCGCGGCCACGGCAACGGCGCCACGGGTGATCGGGGAGATCGAACGGCGCGATCCGGCGCTCGATGCCCTGCTCGCGCCCGATGCGGCGATCGAGCAATTGGCGGAAGGGTTCGACTGGTCCGAGGGGCCGGTGTGGGATCCGCGCGCTGGTCACCTCCTGTTCAGCGACGTACCGCAGAACCGGATTTACCGCTGGCATCCCACGCAGGGACTCAGCGTCTTTCTCGAACCGAGCGGATTCACGGGCCTCACCGAGAGCAAGCGACGCCAAGGATCCAACGGACTGACCTTCGATGCCGCCGGTCGGCTGCTCCTCTGCCAGCACGGCGACCGCCGCATCGCCCGACTTGAGACCGACGGGCGCAGCTTCACGACCCTCGCGGATCGCTGGGAGACGCGCCGCTTCAACAGCCCCAACGATCTGTGCCAGGATGCAGCGGGACGAATCTACTTCACCGACCCACCCTACGGCCTCGCCAACGACGAACCGCGGGACCTCGATTTCCACGGCGTGTACCGACTCGATCCCGATGGAAAAGTGACCCTGCTCACCAAGGAACTGGAGCGCCCCAACGGCATCGCGCTGTCCCCGGACGGGAAGCGGCTCTACGTCGCCAACTCCCATCGCCCACGGCCCGTCATCATGTCCTATCCGCTGGACCCCTCCGGCAGCATCGGTGCCGGGACGGTCCTCTTCGACGCCACCCCGTTCTTCGCGAACCGGCCCGGCCACGGCGGCGTGCCGGACGGCCTCAAGGTGGACGAACGGGGCAACCTCTGGGCCACCGGCCCGGGCGGCGTACTGATCCTTCGCTCCGACGGACACCTCCTCGGACGCATCCTGCCCGGGCATACCACCGCCAACTGCGCCTGGGGCGACGACGGTCGCACCCTTTACCTCACCTCGGACGGCGTACTCGCCCGCGTCCGCACCCGCGTCGCGGGTCCGCTCCGTTGAACGAAAAAACGGCGCCCCACGTAGGGGCGCCGTCGGGGAAGAGACGAGCGGTCGGAGATATGGCTGGACCGCTCAGATCGCCTCGTCACCCGTCTCGCCGGTGCGCACGCGCACGACCTGCTCGACCGGCATGACGAAGACCTTGCCGTCGCCGATCTTGCCCGTCTTGGCCTTGGCCACGATGACGTCGACCGCCTTTGGCACGACCTCGTCAGCGACCACGATTTCGAGACGCAGCTTGGGTAGGAAATCTACCGTGTATTCGCTGCCGCGGTACATTTCCGTGTGTCCCTTCTGGCGACCGAATCCCTTGACCTCGGTGAGGGTCATGCCCTCGACACCGATGCTGGTGAGACCCTCCTTCACTTCCTCGAGCTTGAAGGGTTTGATGATGGCAATGATGAGTTTCATGGTTGTTTCCTTTCGTGAGATTAGAGGATGTAGCCGTCCTCACCGTGCTCGCTGACATCGAGACCGGCGGACTCCACCTCCGGGGTCGGCCGCAGGCCGATGACCGCCTTGACGATGAAGGCGATGATCGCGGTGGCAACGACGCTCCAGACGATCGTGACGCCGATGGCCTTGAACTGCTCGAGGAGCAGGCCGTCCTTCAGGCCGCCCACGACCGAGTTGGCACGCTCGTCGGCGAACACGCCCGTGAGGATGGCACCGAGGGTGCCGCCCACGCCGTGGATGCCGAACGTATCGAGCGCGTCATCGTAGCCAAGGCGACGCTTCAGGTAGGCGACCGCGAGGAAGGGCACGATACCCGCGATGACGCCGATGATCACCGCGGACGTCGGGAGCACGAAGCCCGCGCCGGGGGTGATCACGACCAGGCCAGCCACGATACCCGAGCAGAAACCCAGGACGCTGGGCTGGCCGCGGGTGACCCATTCGGCGAGCGCCCAGACGAACCCGGCGGTGGCGGCGGCGAGCGTGGTGGTGGTGAAGGCGTTCGCGGCGATCGCGTCGGCGCCGAGCGCGGAGCCGGCGTTGAAGCCGTACCAGCCGACCCACAGCATGCCGGTGCCGATGGCGCAGAGCACCATCGAGTGCGGCGGCATCGGCAGCTTGCCGAAACCATCGCGACGACCCAGGATCAAGCAGAGCACCAGCGCGCTCCAGCCGGACGTCATGTGAACCACGGTGCCACCGGCAAAGTCGATCGCCTTGATGCCGGCGTCCGGATTGAGCGGGCCGCACATGAAACCCGTCGTCGCCCAGACCATGTGGGCGAAGGGGAAATAGACCGCGAACATCCAGAGCGCGACGAAGACGAGAACCGCGAGGAACTTCATGCGCTCGGCGATCGCGCCGACGATGAGGGCCGGCGTGATGATGGCGAAGCTCAGCTGGAACATCGACCACATGGAGTCAGAGATCCAGTAGTAGCCCGCCCCCGTCTTGCCGGATTCCACCCCGTTCAGGAACGCATTGGCGGTGTCGCCGATGAATCCGTTCCCGCCGGAGAAAGAGAGACTGTAGCCAATGGCCCACCACAGGATGGTGACCAGTCCGGCGATGCCCATGCACTGGGCCATCACCGACAGCACGTTCTTGCGGCGCACCAAGCCACCATAGAAGAGCGCCAAGCCCGGCAGCGTCATGAAGATGACCAGCGCCGTGCTCGTCATCTGCCACGCACTGTGACCCGGCCCGGGGCCCGGGATCTTCGACGCCACGTCCGGCGTGCGGGCGGTGTTGTTCACGTAGGCTTCGAGGTCCGCGAGCCGCTGCTCGACCGTCGGCTCAGGCGGCGCAGCCGGCGCGGCATCAGCCGCCTGAACGGCGGACGCCGCACTCAGGCCGACGAGGAGAAACAAGCCCGCCCAGAGACGGGCCCGACAGTACAGGGTGTTGATCATGGAGGTGGTGTTGAACTCGGCGTTGAAGAAAAGCGCCTCCCGAGGGAGAGCATTCCCTTTTTAGCACCTTCCATGCCCATGAATGAAACAATTCGATCGATTTTGTAATTTCTCTTAAATAGCTCTCTTTCAGGTTTTTACATGATGACAATTCCCGGAAACCGGGCGCAGCGAGAGAACAATCAAGGGTGAGCGCGGTTCACGGGACCACGGCCTGACCGGGGCGTGAGGGAAGGTGCGGCGGGTCTTGCGGAGGATCGCTCGATCGTGGAAGATCGTCGGCTGATCTCCACCCACGTGATGTCCGCTCTCTCGATCCCGCACCTCTTCCGCAGTCTGCCGCCGGCCGTGCGGGGGTTGCCGCGTGACGGCGGCACGTACTCAGTCCGCCGAGGGGTTGCTCGAGGAGAGCACTTTTCGCGATGAAGCTGCCGATGTGGACTCTCCGCTGGCTGCACCGCAGTCGGCTGTCGCGCAGTCGCCTGAAGGGCACGTTCCTGCATTCTTGGCTCGGGGATCGGATCCTCGACAAGGCACTCTGGCGGCCCACCCCGGAGTCGCTCGCTCGGGCGTGGCTGGTCGGTTTTCCGATCACCGTGATGCCCTTCCTGCCCGCGCAGACGTTGTTTGCGGTGGTGGCCGCGTTGTTCCTTCGCGGCAACCTGCTCTTGGCGATCGCGCTGCAGTATCTCTCCAATCCATTCACCGCTCCCGTCCACCTCCCGGCCTGCTACTTTGTCGGCGAGCTCATGCGCGGCCACTCGCCGGTCGCCGTCTGGAAGCATCTCGAGTCGACCCCCATGGATCTTCTCACCGGGGGCAGCGTGGCCTCGCTGTACTCGGGCGCGTTCGCACTCGGGATCCTCGGTGGCTCGGTGGGCTATGCGGTGATCCGCAGCGTGTGGAAGCAACCCGTGGTCGCCCGGTTGCGGCCGCGCCGGCACCTTGGCCCGGGGTCGCGCGGGAATCCCTGATTCGCGAGCGGCACGCCGCGCCGTTCTTGGGCGGCGCGGGGCGGCGACTTACTCGCTGCGCAAGCCGCGATTCATGAGCGCGGCCAGCACGGCGGCCGGGGGCTTGCCCTCGTAGAGCATGCGGTACACTTCCGCCAAGATCGGCGCGTCAATTCCGCGCTCGCGACAGAGGCCGTGAAAGGACTCGGCGGTGCGGTAGCCTTCCACCACGGAACGGCTCTCCGCGAGGAGCGCAGCCACCGTCCGGCCCTGACCGAGGTGCTCGCCAAAGCCCCGGTTGCGGCTCCACGAGCCTGTGCAGGTGGCGATCAGGTCGCCAAAACCACTGAGGCCGTAAAAGGTCTCAGGCTGGGCGCCCAGCGCAGAGCCGAGCCGGACCATCTCCGCGACTGCCCGGGTGACGAGGGCGGCCTTCGCATTGTCGCCGAGTTTCAAGCCGTCGCAGCACCCGGCCGCGATCGCATAAATATTTTTGAGGCATCCGCCAAACTCAACGCCGGCAAGATCGCCACTGGTGTAGACGCGGAGCGAGCCACCGCTGACCTCCGCCTGGACGGCGCTGAGGTCAAAGCCGACTCCCGCCAGCACCATCGCGCCGGGTAGCCCGCGCGCGAACTCCGCTGCGTTGGTCGGGCCCGCCAGCACTCCTACGGCGGCGGACGGCAGCACCGCCCGAATGACCTCGGAGGGACGCAGGTGCGTCTCTCGCTCCAAGCCCTTGGTGAGGCTGACCAACGGCACTCCACGAGGAAGGGATGGTCCGATCCGGCCCAAATTCTCGCGCAGGGCCTGCGAGGGACACGCGAGGAGAACCAGCCGAGCATCCGCCAGCGGTGCATCGACTTCCGAAGCGACGTGCAGGGCTTCCGGCAGGACGATCCCGGGCAGGTAGGCTCGATTTTCCCGCTCCCGGCGCAGGGATTCGACTTGCTCGGCCCGGCGGGGGACGAGCGTGGTGACGTGGCCGCGGCGGCAGAGGTGAAGCGCAAACGCGGTTCCCCAGGCCCCGGCTCCGATCACGACGACGTTCATGCGGCAATTGAAGCCCAAGAAAGCGGTCCACGGGAAGCAGGATCTTTCACTTCCCCGATCGCCGTCCCGCCCGCCGCCGCTCCCGTTCGCACCGTCCCTGCTCAATCTCGCTGCGCACCAGCTCCCACGCCGGTCGGGCGACCCTCCCATCCGGGAGGATCCGCACAATCCCAAGTTCAAGCGAACGCCGGAAAAGCTCATTCCGGCTCTGCACTCCGAGTTTTCGCATCAGCCGCTTCCGATGCGAGTGCACGCTCCCTGGCTCCAACCCCAACGCCCCACTCGCCGCCTTATCGTCGGACCCGTCTCCAATCACCGCCAGCACCTGCCACTCCGTAGGCGTAAGCATCCTGCCCAAGTCCGGCGGGGCTCCTGGTCCGCCGATCAACGCTTCCTGCACACTCGGGCTGAGATAGCGGCGACCTTGCGCCGCATGCGCCAGCGCCAGCGTGAAACGCTCCGGCCCATCTGCGGCGGGGTCAAAGACCGACACCGCGCGAGTCCGTCGCAGAAACGCCACCACGTGCGCATCGCGCCGCAACGTCACCGTCAACAACGCACGCACCCGCCCCGAGGCCGCCAGATCCTGCAGCAGCGGCAGGCCGTCGTCGTCCGCAAGCGACAGGCCCAGAATCACCAAATCATGGCACTCAGCCGCCACGCGACGCCGCACGTCGGCGGCGGCACGCTCCACGGCCACCCGCGCCAAGGGAAACACGACCCTCACCGCATCCCCGAGCAACCGCCCATAAAGGGCGTCCCACTTCACCACCAGCACCGCTCCAGTCACTCGTCCTTCCTCCTCCTCGCCGTCCCATGGGGACATGAGCGCGGCCATGCCCTCGCGCCCGCCGTCCGCTGTCGTTCACTTTGCCGTTCACGCACTGTCACACTTTCCGGTGCCCCGAGTCCCCCACGCCGCCAATCTCATTCCCGCCCCCGCTCCGCCCAGTTCGGGGCGCAGCGTCGCACGCGGTCTGCGGGGACACCGGACCGAAATCCACGCGGAACGCCTCCGACCGGCACGCGCAGGGGCACACCGATCCGCTTCTGATTTCCTCACTGCCTCCCGGACCGCGCTGCTCACAGAGCGCCGCTAATGCAAGTTCGCGCGCTGACTTCTCGTATTCGATCGAGACGGAATTCCCTTGCCGGCCCGCCTCGCCTTGGTTTTCCCGGAAGGGTGCGGCATCGCGTCTCCCTCATCCTCGCTCTGTTCGCGTGGCTCCTCGCCACGGGCAGTCACTTGGATGTGGTCCAGACCGTCGGCTGGGCTCGCATGTTCGCCAGCTACGCCAAGACCATGCCGCTCGCTGAGGCTGCACGGCTGACGTTCGTCTCCGACAGTTTCTGCGAGGTCTGTACGTTCGTGCAGACGTCCAAGCAGGCCCGCGACGGCCAGGCGGCTCCAGTCCCGGCCGGGACGTCCAGCACCAAGGTGATTCTGGCGTTCCAGCCGAGCCCGGTCTTCGTACTGAGCGCTCCCCCGGTCGCGCCGTGGCGCGCCGAGGACCAGATCGCTGACGGTGCCCGCCGCAGCGCCCCGCCGACCCCGCCTCCGCGGCTGGCCTAAGCCAGCGCTCCGTCCGGGACGCACCGCGTCCCGACTCCGGACGTTGCTGCCTTCGCCTCGCTCGTCCGCACCGCGCGGGGGCTGAGGTCGAACGCCTCGCACTCCCCCAGCCCGTCATGGCTCGGAGGCGTCGAGCGCAACCGCCGGAAATCCGTCGCGCCGCGCGCTGCGCCGGTTCACATCGCGCCTTCGCGCGCCTTGGGCGCCCAAGAGCATCCGGCTCCATGCCGCACCCGCCAGAAATCCATTCTCACGGTCAGTTTCCTCGTCCTTTCGCCATCGGTCTTTCCGCTCCCACCAGGGGCCAGCCATGATCCTCCCGTCTCGTTTCTCACTCCCACTCAGTTTCCTCACCTTCACGATGGCTGCGGTCGCGCAGCCCGTCGTCCAACTCGACCGCGTCGATGTCATTTCCGAAAAGGAAAAGACGTTCTCGTTGCCGATCGACGCCCCCGTCGGCACCGGCTCACGACTGGGTCTCACGCTCCGGGAGGTCCCCGCGAGCGTATCCGTCATCACCCAGGAGGTGATGCAGGCCCGCGGCTTGCGCACCGCCGTCGAAGCCGTGGAGGCGGCGGTCGGCATGACCGGCGGCACGCAGTTCGGCTCGATTCCGACGTACTCCACCCGCGGCTTCGGCGGCAACAACGTAACCATCCTCCGCGATGGCATCCGCCAGAACACCGCCTCCCAGTCGTCCCGCACCATCGACGCGTTCCTGCTCGACCGAATCGAGGTCCTCAAGGGGCCCGCCTCCCTCATGTTCGGCGAGGGCGCGGTCGGGGGAGCCGTGAACTACGTCTCCAAGGTCCCGGATGGTCGGGTCCGTCGCGAGGTCGCCGCCAGCGTGGGGCCGTGGGGATCCTACCGGCTCGGCGCCGGGATCGGCGGCCCTCTCGCAGGTCCCGCCCTCGCCTACCGCGTCGACGTGAGCTCCAACACGACCGATGGCTACCAGGATCGGAATCATCAGGACTACTTCGGCGCCTCCGCCGCTTTCCGCTGGAAGGCGTCCGAACGGCTCACGCTGACGTGGTTCACGACGTGGCTCTCCGACTCCGTCGAGAGCTACTACGGATCCCCGGTGATCTACGATTCCGTGATCAACACCACGCTCGCTAACGCCCAACCCGAGGTGCGGACCTTCAACGCCGCGACCGACCGCATGGTCAATGCGCGGATCGATCCGGCGGCCCGGCGCACCAACTACAACATCCTCGATAATCACGCCGACACCGAGAACAGCTTCCAGCGTCTTCGCGCCGAGCTGCAACTGTCGCCGAGCCTCGATCTCCGCACCGAGACATACCTCACCACCCAGCTCCTGAAATGGCGTAACCTCGAAACCAACACCTGGAATCCGGTCACGCGTCTCGTCGCGCGTTCATCGTTCGTCCACATCTACCGCGACGATGTCCTCGCGGGCAACCGCACCGACCTCGCCTGGCGCGGCACCATCGCCGGCCGGTCGACTCGGTGGATCGCCGGATTCAGCGTCGAACGCAATGACCAGATCCGCGGCGGCACGCCCGGCGGCGTGCCCACCACACTGTCGAGCGTCAGCCTGCTCAATCCCGAGGTCGGCGTCGGCCCCGCCGCGCGCTTCCAGAAAACCGCCCGCATCCGTCTGGAGACCGGCGCCGCCTTCGTCGAAAACACCCTTGATCTCGCTCCGAAGCTGCGGCTGGTCACCGGCCTGCGCAGCGATGCGATCCATGTCCAACGCGACACGCTCGCCAATCCAACCGTCACGCCCGCGACCGCGTTCTCGACGTTCCACAAGCGGTACCGCCCGTGGACCGGACGCGCCGGAGTGGTGTACGAGGTGTCGCCGGCGCTCAACGCGTACGCGGCCTACAGCACCGCCGCCGAGCCGGTCACCCAGCTGGTCAGCTTCGGCGCCGCCCAGGCCAATTTCTCGCTCCAGCAGGGCCGACAGTGGGAGGCCGGGGTGAAGGGGTCCCTGCTCCGCGGACGCGCCGATTTCACGCTCGCGCTCTTCGACATCGAGAAGACGGACCTCCTCAGCTCCACGTTGGACGCCGCCACGGGTCAGCGCATCAGCCAGCAGATCGGGGCGCAGACCTCGCAAGGCATCGAGGCGGCGGTCGCGCTCACCCCCAGCGACGGCTGGAGGATCGAGGCCAATGCGGCGTTCACCGACGCGGCCTTCGTCGACTTCAACGAGGCGCTCGGCAGCGGCATCATTTCCCGCTCCGGGAAGCGGCCGCCGAACGTGCCGGAATGGGTTGCCAACGTCTTCGTGTCGCGACGCTTCCCCGGCGGACTCGTGATCAGCGGCGGCCCGCGCTACGTCGGCGATCGCTTCGCCAACAACCTCAACAGCGTCGTCGCCGACGGCTACACCACGCTCGATCTCTCGGTGAGTCAGACCTGGGGACGCTGGCACGTCGCGCTCCGCGGCCGCAACCTGCTCGACGAGGAGTACGAGCCGGTGGCCGGCACAACGATGCGCCGCCTCGCCGATCCACGCAGTGTCGAGTGGAGCACCCGCGTGGAGTTCTGAAGCCACTCGCGCCTCCGCGCGGCTTACGCCACCTCGCTCCGGTCCAGCCGCCGTCCCGACGGCTCCCCGCACTCAAAAGCCGCCCCCGCCCCCACCCTCCACCCCGATGCACCGATCCCGCTCACCCCGCTCATGCCGGAACAAGACCTGCGGCGCGGCCCGCCACAGCCGAGCGGTCGATCGGTCCGCCCGCCGACCGCGACTAACCACCGACCCGACGCGGATGCGGCTGCGGACGGCCACGCTGGCGGCGGAGCGAGAGATGCGTCGTGAGGAGGCAGTACCCGCGCGAACCGGATCCGCAGCCGCCCACTTGCAGGCAAACCGCGGCCGCGTAGGATTTCCCTACTCCGCCGCGCAGGGGCACGGCGGGGGCATGACCATGACCTTCCCGCTCATCCGCTTCGCCTTGGGCCTCGCGCTCCTGATGGGAACCGTGATCCCAGGGCTTCAGGCAGCCGGGAACCTGCGCGAGCTCGCGTCACCGGCCGGCGCGGACTCGGGGGAGGCCAATCTGCACGCGGATCGCGACGGACGCCTGCACTTGACCTGGTGCGGACCCGCAGACCGGGCCGACTCTCGCGCCGTCTGGCTCTCGCTGCTGGAACCCTCGGCCCAGACTTGGAGCTCTCCGCGGGCGATCGTGGTCTCCCCACGACTGATGGAGAACTGGGCGGATTTCCCCTCGTTGATTCGCGGCACCGACGGCACCCTCTGGGCGCAGTGGTTTGAGCGGCGCGACGCGTCGGTCGGCACGGGCTACGATGGGTGGGTCGCGCGATCGGTGGATGACGGACAGACGTGGTCCCAGCCTTCGCCGCTGGGTCATGAATTCGTCAGCCTTGCGCCGATGTCCTCGGGACGCGTCCTCGCGATCTGGCTCGAAAGTCTCCAGCCACCTCGCCCCGCCGGGGCTCCGCGGAGTCCGCGACCGACTTGGAAGCCGGGCGAAGCAACACCTGCCTCCATGCAACTCAAGTCACGACTCCTCGCCGCGGACGGAAGTACGGTCCGGGAGTGGGTGGTGGACCCGGACGTGTGCAGTTGCTGTCAGACCTCCTTGGTCGCCCTCCCCGGCGACGAGACTTTGGCCTTCTACCGCGGACGCACTCCGCTGGAGATCCGGGATCACTGCTGCGCCCGCTTTGGGAACGAGACGTGGAGCGCACCGCAACCCGTGCATGAGGACGGCTGGCAGATCGCGGCGTGTCCCGTCAACGGACCCGCCGGAGATGCGCAGGGCCAGACGGTCTGCGTGGCCTGGTTCACCCTCGCGAACGGGCAGGCCAAGGTGCAGGCGAAGCTTTCGCACGACGGCGGTGCCACCTTCGGGGCACCGCTGCCCATCGACCTTGGCCAACCCTTGGGACGCGTGGAGGTCGTCACCCTCGCGGACAGGACATCGGTCGTGCTCTGGCTGGAATCGAAGCGTGAAGGGCAGGCCACCGGCCTGTACGCGCGACGGATTTTCCGGGATGGGAGCCTTTCGGCCGCCGAGCTGCTCGCCGATGTCTCGGCCGCGCGAGCCGGCGGTTTCCCGCGGGCGGCGGTGCGGTCCTCGGGGACCGTGGTGTTGGCGTGGACCGAGGTTGGGCCTGGAGACCCCGCTGAGACGCATGTGCGCGTGCGCGAGTGGGATCCAACCCAGTTGAGCCCAGCCGCCGGATTACTCCCGGCCCTGCCCCGCTCCGCCGCCCCAACCACTCGGGAGCTGTGTCCACCAACCCCGGCGCCGAAAGCCTGAACCTGGATCGACCCGCGCGCGCCCATCAAACCGTCCATTCCGGCACCTCTCGAAGCCAGCAAGTCCTGAAGCCTCCGAAATTCCCGTTCAACGTCATGACCCGACTCCGCATCTTTGCCGCCTCCGTCGCTACCTTCGCCGCGGCCCTCGCCCTGACTGCATCGCTCACCGGCTGCAGCCGGTCGGCTGCACCCACCGCGACAGCGGAAAAGCCCAAGGACCCGCTCGCGTTCGAGGAACACGACCTGAAAGGTGAGATCGTCGGACTTTCCCCCGAGCGTCGCACGCTGCTCGTGCATCATGAGGAGATCCCCGGGTACATGCCGGAGATGACGATGGAGTTCGGGATCGGAGCGGCGGACTTCAGCCTCTTCAAGGAAGGCCAGCGCATCACTGGCCGGATGATCCAGCCCGCGCCGGGTGATCTGCAGCTGGATCGGATCCGCATCATCGATGCCGATAAGGAACGAGCGATCGCGGCGGCGGCGGCGGAGCTGCGTCAAGAGACCCAGATCCGCGGCCGGGCCGTGCACCGTGAAGTCGGAGAAAACGCGCCCCGTTTCACCCTCTTCAACCAGGAGGGTGAGCTCGTCTCGTTCGAACGCTTCCGCGGGCGCCGCGTGGTCCTGAACTTCATCTTCACCCGTTGCCCCATCGCCACGATGTGCCCGGCGGCGACGACAAAGATGGCGCAGCTCCAGCGCATGGTGCGGGAGCAGTCGATTCCCGACGTCGAACTCGTGTCGGTCACGCTCGACCCCACGCACGACACCCCCGCGATCCTGCGCTCGTATGCGGCGGGCTACGGCATCGACTCGAAGAACTTCTCGTTCCTCACGGGTCCGGAGACCGCGATCCGCGACCTGCTGCTGCAGTTTGGGGTGCTCGTGGAGCCGGGCGAAAACCTCTTCAAGCACACGCTCGCCACCCTCGTGATCGACCGCGATGGCCGGATCGTGCACCGGATCGACGGCTCGCAGTGGGCGCCTGCCGATGTGGCAGCGCGCCTCAAGCGGTCGTAAACTGGCCTAGCTACGACCGTCGCCGCCCGTCGTTCGCAGTCCCCGGAAATCCTCGTTCCCTACGTTCCGTCTTCGCTCGCTCAGATCCGAGTTCGCCCACGTGCCTCCCCGCCGCGCCCGCCCTTTTCCCCGAACTTCCCTTCGTCACCTCGAACCCTCTCCCATGAAAACGCTGTCCCAACGCTCCGACTTCCGTGCTGTCAGCTTTAAGCTTCCGGCCGCCGTCGCGCTCGCCGCTCTGCTGGCGCTCGCCTCCGGCCCCGTCTCCGCGGCCGCAGCGAGTGATGCCACGCCTCCTGCAGCAGGTTCCGCCCCCGCCAACGCACCGGCTCGGCACCCGCTGAAGGGCGTGGTGCTCGACATCCGGGCCGACCGCAGCGCGCTCATCGTGAAGCACGAGGAGATCCCCGGCGTCATGCGCGCCATGACCATGCTGCTGAAGGTCGACGCCCCGACCTTGGCGGCGGCGCAGAAGGATCAAGCCATCACCGGCCTGCTCGTACGCAAGCCGGACGGCTGGTGGCTGGAAGAGGTCAAGCCGGCGAACTGAGTCCGCCGACGGACCATGGCTGGCCGAGCGAAGGCGCGGCTCAGAACAGCGCGTTTGCGGCGACGCCCACGGCGGTGATCGGGCCCTGGTCGGTGAGGCCATCGACGGCCCGGTCGACCTTCCGCATCACCCCCTGCGCGTCACGGTAGAGCGTATCGTCCGTCAACAGCCGCCCGAGCGTGCCCTCGCCCTTGCTGAGGCGGTCGGACACCGAGCGCAGATTGCGGGCCACGACGCGGATGTCCTCGCCCGTCTGCTGGTCGAAGACCAGGGAACCCAGCGTGCCGCGACCGCTCTTCACCTCATCGACGATCGCCTGGGAACTCGCGATGAAGGTCTTGGCCTCGGCGGCGGCGCCGCGGATCTCACCGAGGGCGGCGACCAACGAGTCGTAGGCGGCCGGATCGTTGACCAAGCGCCCGAGGGTGCCCTGGCCAGAGTTCACCTTGCTGGAGATCGCGCCGAGATCCGTGGTGATCTGACCGATCCGCACACTGTTCTCGTCGACCAACCGGTCGATCTTCCCGAGCAGACCGGAACCATCCGCGGAGCCCATGGCCCCGGTGAATTGGGAAAGGGCCGTATCGATCTTGCGGCTGACCTCGCCAAGCTGGGAGATGACCGCGTTGAGGTCGGGGGTATCAGCGGTGACGATTTGGTTCTCGGGCTGGAGCGTTCCCGCCGCCTCCGTGCCGAGATCGAGCGACACGTAGTTCGCGCCGAGCAGACCGGCCATGCCGATCTTGGCGACGGCGTCGCGCGCGACCTTCACGTCGGAATTGATGAGCAGGACCACCTCGGCGCGGCGGTTGGCGAGGCGCGTCTCGGCCACTGAGCCGACCTTGACGCCGGCCATGCGGACCTCGTCGCCGCCCTTCAGTTCCTTGACGTTGGAGAAGTGGGCGATGAGCCGGTAGCCCCGGTCGCGACGGACCTTGCCGGAGCTGAGCGCCTCGAACGTGACCCAGATGAGGGCGACGCCGAGTAGGAAGAACAGGCCCACGCGGGCCGACATTTGCGCGTTAGTCATGGTTGGCTTCGAGTTTCTTGAAACGGGGTTCTTGGAGATTGATCGCCGGTTGGAGGAATTCGCGGATGATCGGATCGCGGTTCTCGCGCAGCTCCGCCGGCGTCTGGACGGCGATCAGCCGGCCCTGATGCAACACGGCGATCCGGTCCGCGATGGCAAAGGCCAAGTCGCGGTCATGCGAGACCACGACCGACGTCACGCTGAACTGCTCCTTCAGCGTCGCGATGATCTCCGCGATGGTGGCGGCCATCACCGGGTCGAGCTCGCTGGTCGGTTCGTCGTAGAGAATGACCTGCGGCTCCATGACGAGGGCGCGGGCGATGGCGACGCGCTTCTTCATGCCGCCGGACAGCTCGGCGGGCAGCTTGTGCACGGCATTCTCGATCGAGAGGATGCGCAGCGCGCGCATCACGCGCTCACGGATCTCCGGCTTTGGGCAGAGACGGTGCTCCAAAGGATAGAGGGCGAGGTTCTCGTAGACGCTGAGCGAGTTGAACAGCGCGCCGCTCTGGAACACGAGGGCGAGCGCGAAACGGTCCCGCGTTTCCGGCAGGCTCGGATTCTGGCCGTTGATCGCGACCGTCCCGGCGGACGGCAGCTCCAGCCCGGCGATGTGCCGCATCAACACGCTCTTGCCGGAACCGCTCGGGCCCATGATGACGAAGATCTCGCCCGGTTTCACCTCTAGGGAGATATCGTGCAACACGCCCTGCGCACCGTAGCTCTTGCTGAGCCCGGAGACACTGATCCGGACCGGACTACGATCGTCGCGGACCGGCGGGGAAAACGATTTACGGCGGAGCGAAGCCATGGTCAGTCGAGCGCCTTGGTGATGAAGTAGTCGAGCGTGAGGATCGCGATGAGCGAGAACACGACGGACTTGGTGACGGCGAAGCCGATTTCGCGCGGCCCTCCGCGCGTGCGCAGCCCGGTGGAGCACGCGATGAGCATGACCACGAAGCCGAAGATCTCCGCCTTGATCAGGCCATCCATGATGTCCTGCACGGTCAGGTACTGCTTCAACGCTTGGAAGTACATCTCCGGATCGACCCCGATCGTGCTGACCCCGGCGCAGACGATCGCGCCGCCGAACCAGCCGATGATGTTTCCGATGATCGTAAGCACCGGCATGATCAGCAGGACGGCCAGCAGACGAGGCAGCACGAGCATCCGCTCCGGCGGAATGTTCATCGTGACCAGCGCATCGATCTCTCCGGATACCCGCATGGACGCCAGTTCCGCGGTCACCGCCGAGCCCACGCGTCCGGCCAGCAGGATGGCCACCATGACGGGTCCGAGTTCGCGGGCGATGGATTCGCCGACGAGCGTGCCGATGAGCTGCTTCGCACCGAAGTCGCGCAGGGTGTTGCCCGCCTGCAGCGCCAGCACCGCGCCGATGAAGAACAGCAGGATGGCCACGATCGGCAGCGTGGTGTAGCCAGCCAAGTAGCCCTGCTCGGACACGCGGCGGAGGATGCGCGGGGCCGACGGCAGGGAGCGAAAGGCGCGCCACGCCAAAATAAGGGCGCTGCCAAACGCTTCAAAGACCTCGTTGATACGGTTCATGGCTGGGAAGAAGAGGGTGCGCCGGCGGGCTTGAAGTCGCCGACGAACACCCGCCAGCCTGAGCCGACGGGGCCGCGCTTCAAGCCCAGCAGACCGCGAAGGAGCGCGAGACGTCCGGCCTCCGGGCGCGACACGAAGCCAAGGAGCGGACCGACATGCCACTCCCGCTCCCGCGCGTCCGGAGCGCTCCGGTAGGTCACTCCATCCCAGAGCACCGAATGCCGCGAGCCGCCATCCGCATGGCGATCATAGCGATAGATCGAAAAGAGGGGTGACCACGCCTGCCGCACCTCCTCGCTGTGGGGCAGGAGGACCTCGAGCGGGCTCAGCACCTGCACCTGCCGCCGACCGGCGCCGTTGTCCCATTCCGAAAACAGCGGCCAAAGGTGGCGTTTCCGCGCCGGCGCGACCGAGGGAGCGGTCCGGCTCCGCTGCACCGTGTCGTGATAGACCGCGAAGAGCACCTGCGTCCGCGTCTGCTCGATCCCTCCATCCGGCCAGCGCTGGCGCCGCCATAGCGGCCAGAGCACCCAGCGCTTTTCCGTACCCTTGATCACCGAGTGGGAATAGAACGGTGCCCAGCGGTTCACCCGCCGGTCATCGCCCCGGCCCTGCACCCAGAGCGGCCATAAGTAGTTGTTAGCCCGATACTGATATGGCTTTGAGCGTTCGACGTAGCCGAAGAATGGCCAGAGCCAGGTCTCAGAGCGGTAGCCCGGAGCGTCGTCCGAGGCATAGAATGGCAGGAACCCGCGGCTCACCTCTCGCTTTCCCGCGTCGCCCTCCACCCGCAGCTCACGGTGGTACAGCAGCGGCCACAGCGCATAGCGCTCGCTCCCGCCCTCCTCGCGGCGGGTCTCACCGTAGAGCGGCCAGAGCGCGAAACCGGACTGCCCGCCGCCCTCGCTCCAGCGCACGATGGGCCATGGGGCCGCCGTCGTAACCGCCCCCCGCTTCTCGGCGCGCGCATAGAGCGGGTAGAGAACCCAGGAAAGACGATCCTGCCCAAAACGGTTCACCAGCGTGCCGCCCAGCGGGAACCACGCCTGATAGGAGGTGGCGGCATCACCCGTCGCCCGCGAGAAATAGAACGGCCAGACATCCAACGCGCGCCACGGCTCCGGCGTCGCGCCTACGCCATTCACCCCACGGCCCGATCCGTCAGCGGGGACGGTCTGCCACTTCACCAACTCAAAGACGCTGCCCGCCTCCACCCCATCACGCTCCCGGCGGGTGCTCAGCAGGGGGTGCAGCACCCACGTGCTCCGCGCCGCGCCGCCGTCCCGCCGCTGCTCGATCCACAGGGGACGCACCCCGGCGACCTCCGGCCGACCGTCCTGCGCACTACGATGAAAGGCCAGTGGGCCCGCCGCCGTCCACGACTCCAGCGCCGGTTCAGCGCCCGACACCCCATCCATCCGCCACTGGCCCACCCAGAACGGCCACGCATTATCCTCCCAGCGGAGCGGCTTCGTTTCCGGCGCCGCTGCGCTGGTGCCACACCCGACGAGGAGTCCAATCCCCACCACCGCGCGACCCACCCATGAACCCCGTCGGGACGACGGAGCGCAACGGTCGCGCGAGGCGTGAAGTGTGG
>JBEIGD010000006.1:0-129304 GCA_040382075.1 Opitutaceae bacterium | reverse complement strand
TTGGTCCCACCCTCGCCCGCGGGCTCGGCATGGTGGACGCTACTGGACTCGAACCAGTGACCCCGTGCGTGTGAAGCACGTGCTCTAACCAACTGAGCTAAGCGTCCCTGACAGAGGCGGGAACGTGATGCACGCTGCCGGGCGATGCAACTCTGATTTAGCCGTCAATGCCGCGCCCCGGCCGCGCCATGCATCTCCCTTTGGCCACCCCACGGCACCCGATCGCTCTCCCCCGCTCCGCGTCACCAGAGGACCCCACCGCCCTCCTCACTTCCGCGTCGCCACGGGTCGGCGGCGGCGGGGAAACAGGGTGCGACACATCTCGCAGACCGTGCCGTCGCAAGCATGCGCCGAGCAGTGCTCCCGGCCGTAGAAGATGATGCGCAGATGCAGGGCGTTCCAGTGTTCCCGGGGAAACAGGCCCTTCAGGTCTTTCTCAGTCTGCGCCACGCTGCGGCCATTCGTCAGCTTCCAGCGCTGCGCCAGGCGGTGGATGTGGGTGTCCACCGGAAACGCCGGCACGCCGAAGGCCTGCGCCATCACGACCGACGCGGTCTTGTGGCCCACCCCGGGCAGGGTCTCCAACTCCGCAAAGGTCCGCGGGACCTGGCCGCCATGGCGCTCCAGCAGGATCTCGGAAAGTCCCCGGATCGCTTCCGCCTTCCGGGGCGCCAAGCCGCACGGGCGCACGATCGCATCAATCTGCGCCACGCTGAGCTTCACCATCTGCGCCGGGGTCGCGGCGAGGCGAAATAACGCGGGGGTCGTCAGGTTCACCCGTTTGTCCGTGCACTGCGCCGAGAGCAGCACCGCGATCAGCAGGGTGTAGGCATCCGTGTGATCCAGCGGCACCGGGGTCCGGGGGTAGAGCTCCGCCAGCCGGCGGTCGATGTACGCCGCACGGTCCATCCGACGCGAAAAGTCCAGGGAAGCCGGGGATGCCGCCATGCCGGGGAAGAAGCCGCTCCACGCCGCCAATGACAAGGGCAGAAGCCATCGGCGTTTCGATAGACAGGACGATCCCCGGGTTATCAACTTGCTCCGAAAACCAGAACCCGGTTGCGCACCCTCCCGGCCCCACTAACTTCCGGGCAACCCTCCATGTCGACCGCCGCTGCCCCCGCCGCCACGTCCGCCGCCTCCACCGGGCCCCGCCTCGAGGACCTCCTCGCCCCCAGCGATGGCTTCGCGCGACGGCACCACGGCGACGCCGCCGACGTCAGGCCTCTCCTCGCCGCCCTCGGTCAGCCCAGCCTCAACGCGCTCATCGACGCCACGGTGCCGCCCGCCATCCGTCTGCCGCGGCCCCTTGATCTCCCAGATCCTCTCGCGGAATCCGCCGCGCTCGCCGAACTCCGCGGCATCGCCGGGCTCAACCAGGTCTTCCGCAGCTACATCGGCCAGGGCTACTTTGACACGGTCACCCCGCCGGTCATCCAGCGCGCCATCCTCGAGAATCCCGGCTGGTACACCGCCTACACGCCGTACCAAGCGGAGATTTCTCAGGGACGCATGGAGGCACTGCTCAATTTCCAGACGGCGGTCATCGAGCTGACCGGCCTCGAAATCGCCAACGCCTCCCTCCTCGACGAAGCCACCGCAGCCGCCGAGGCCATGACGCTCGCGCTGCGGTCGGTCACCGGCGCAGGCCGCCGCCGGTTCTTTGTCTCGTCCCGCTGCCACCCGCAGACCATCGACGTAGTGGTCACGCGCGCCCAGCCGCTCGGGATCGAAGTCGTGCGCGGCGATGCCGCCACGGCCACATTCGATGAGACATACTTCGGCGCACTCGTCCAGTACCCGGACACCTTCGGGGCGATCCATCGCTTCGACGAGGTCGCCGAGCGGATCCACGCGGCGGGGGGACTGCTCGTCGTCGCCACGGATCTCCTCGCGCTCACGTTGCTCCGCCCCCCGGGGGAATTCGGGGCGGACGTGGCAGTCGGCTCCGCGCAGCGCTTCGGCGTGCCGCTCGGCTTCGGCGGACCGCATGCGGGGTTCATGGCCACGCGCGACGTCTACAAGCGCCAGATGCCGGGACGCCTGATCGGCGTCTCCCGCGATGCCCAAGGCGGTACGGCGCTGCGCATGGCCCTTGGCACGCGCGAGCAACACATCCGCCGCGACAAGGCCACGTCCAACATCTGCACCGCCCAAGTGCTCCTCGCCGTGATGGCTTCGATGTATGCCGTCTACCACGGCCCCGAGGGTCTGCGGCGCATGGCGCGGCGGATCAAGTTCCTCACCGAGTGGCTCGCGGCCGGGCTCCGCGCCACGGGGGCGGAGGTGGACGACAGCGGACCGTTCTTCGACACGATCGTGGTGCGCGGCATCGCCGCGGCCCGGGTGCACGCAGCTGCCCATGCGCGCCGGATCAACCTGCGCGTGATCGCGGACGATGCGGTGGGCATCTCGCTCGACGAAGCCACGACCCGCGCCGACGTCGAGGTGCTGCTCGGCCTCTTCCGGGAGTCCGCCACCCTGCCCGATCCGTCGGGCATCCGCCATGCCTTCCCCGAGGCGCACGCGCGCCGCGGGGATTTCCTGCAGCACGCCGTCTTCCAGCGTTACCACACCGAGCACGAGATGCTCCGCTACATCAAGCGGCTCGAGGCGAAGGATCTTTCGCTGTGCCACTCGATGATCGCGCTCGGCTCGTGCACGATGAAGCTGAACGCGGCCAGCGAAATGTTCCCGGTGACCTGGGCGGAGTTCGGCCGCATCCACCCGCTCGCACCGGCGGAGCAGACGCGCGGTTACGCGCGGCTCTTCCGTGACCTCGAGCGCTGGCTGGCGGAAATCACCGGCTTCGCCGCCGTCTCGCTGCAGCCCAACGCGGGCTCGCAGGGGGAATTCGCGGGGCTGCTCGCAATCCGCGACTACCACCTTTCCCGCGGCGACGCACACCGCACGGTCTGCCTGATCCCCACCAGCGCCCACGGCACCAATCCCGCCAGCGCGGTGATGTGTGGGATGTCGGTCGTGCCGGTCGCCTGCGATGGTGACGGCAACATTGACCTCGTCGACCTGCGGACGAAGGCCGACCAGCACGCCGCGAACCTCGCCGCGCTGATGGTCACCTACCCGTCGACCCACGGCGTGTTCGAGGCGTCGATCCGCGACATCTGCGCCCTCATCCACGAGCGCGGCGGACAAGTGTACATGGACGGCGCGAACATGAACGCGCAGGTTGGCCTGACCTCGCCCGGCTTCATCGGAGCGGACGTCTGCCACCTCAACCTTCACAAGACCTTCTGCATCCCGCACGGCGGCGGCGGTCCCGGCATGGGACCCATCGGCGTCGCCGCGCACCTCGCTCCCTTCCTGCCCGGCACGCCGGGGGCCCGACCCGAGCAGACGCAGGGCAACCGCGCCGTCTCGGCCGCGAACCACGGCTCGGCGTCGATCCTCGTGATTTCCTGGATGTACATCCGCATGATGGGCTCGACCGGCGTGACCGAGGCGACCAAGCGCGCGATCCTCAACGCGAACTACATCGCCCGCCGCCTCGATCCCTACTTCCCGGTGCTGTACAAGGGCGCCGCCGGCTGGGTGGCGCACGAGTGCATCATCGACCTTCGCTCCTGGAAGAAGTCTGGCATCGAAGTGGAAGACGTCGCCAAGCGTCTCATGGATTATGGCTATCACGCGCCGACCATGAGCTGGCCGGTCGCCGGGACGCTAATGATCGAGCCGACGGAAAGCGAATCGCAGGCCGAGCTCGATCGGTTCTGCGACACGATGATCTCGATCCACGGGGAAATGACCCGCATCGCGTCGGGCGAACTCGACCGCGCCAACAATCCGCTCAAGCACGCCCCGCACACCGCCTCGGTGGTGATGGCGGACGCATGGGATCGTCCCTACTCACGCGAACTGGCGGCGTTCCCGACCACATCCGTGCGGCAGGCGAAGTTCTGGCCGAGCGTCGGGCGCGTCGACAACGTTTACGGCGACCGCCACCTCGTGTGCTCCTGCGTGGGCATGGAAGCGTTCGCCGAGGCGCCACCGGCCGCCAAGGCCTGAAGCGGCGCGGTCGTCACGGGTGACGCGGAGATGCGTTGACCCGGATTGCCCTTGCCCTCCGCTCTCCGCTCTCCGCTCTCCGCCGCCGACGCGGACCGGTGCCGCGCCCGGCGCCGGACCCGGCACGGCGTCGCGAACGCGGCGTCTCGCATGCCGACGATGCCTCGACCGCAACCTCACGGCTCGCCTGCGCCGGGCGGGTCATTCGCCGGGCTTCGCCGGGAGCTGGAGGACCTCGGAGGGGCCGACCTTGACGTCGACCCGGGAGAGGACGTGGCGTTTCAGGAAGTCGTCGACGCGGGTGTAGAAGGCGATCGCGTTCTCCTCCTTGCGGAAGCCGTGACCCTCGCCGGATTCGATCAGGAACTCGAATTCCTTGCCGTGCTTCGCCATCGCCGCGCGCATGTCGTCGCCATGCTCGCGCGTGACGCGCGGATCGGTCTGCCCGTAGGCCATGATGACCGGAGCCCGGATCTGCGACGCGAAGTTCACCGGCGAACGGGCGAAGAGTTCGTCCGCATCCTCGAAGAGGTCGCCCAGCCGGGTCTTGATCCAAAGCTTGCGGTCGTCGCGGGAGCGGCGCTGGGCGGCGATGAGCTTGAGGTCGGTGACCCCGACGTAGTTGACGCCCGCGGCATAGAGCTCCGGGGTGAATGTCACCCCCGCCATGGCGGCGTAGCCACCGTAGCTCGCGCCGGCGATGACGACCCGTTGCGGGTCGGCGAGTCCGGTCTCGACGGCCCATTTCACGGCGTCCGAAAGGTCGTCCTGCATCGCCCGCCCCCACGTCCGGTAGCCGCGTTGCTCGAACCACTGCCCGTAGCCGCCGGAGCCGCGGTAGTTGGGCTGCAGCACGGCGAAGCCGCGGTTGGCGAAGAGCTGGACCTCCGGGTTGTAGCGCCACTCGTCACGGATCCCGAACGGTCCGCCGTGCGCATTGATGATCAAGGGCAAGCCCTTCGGCGCCCGACCGACCGGGAGCGTGAGCATGGCCTCGATCTCGAGCCCGTCGCGCGCGCGGTACCGGATCGCCTTCATCGGCGCGAGCGCCGCTGGATCGAGGTGCGGGCGGATGACGGCGAGCTCCTCGATCTTCTTCCGCTCCTCGTCGAAGAGGTAGTAGACCCCCGGCTCGCGATCCGAGCGGGAGATGACCAGGACCTGCCGCCCGTCCTCCGTGACAAGTTGCTGGGTGTTGACGAGGCCGGGCAGGGCCTGGTCGAGGATGCGCTGCCGTCGCTGGTAGGTTGGATCCCAGTAGACCTCCGTGACGCGGTCGGTGACGTACCGGGCTCCGACCACCTTGCCCTCGGTGCCGCCGATGATGACCTCGGTGACGTCGTAGCGGTCCTCGGGATCGGCGAAGACCGGCTCGGCGCTCCGCTGGTGCGTGACGGTGTCGTAGGTGTAGAGGGCGAAGGTCTTGCGCCCGAGATTGGACGTCACGTAGACGGTCCGGTTGTCCCCGGCGAACGCGAGCGGACGCCAGTTCGGCTCGCCGTCCTCGAAGCGGGCGAGGGTCCGCCAGTCGTCACCCGCCTGGTCGCGGTAAAGGATGGTCTGTTCGAGCAGGCGGCCCGAGATGCCGAACCGGGCGACGTTGTTCCAGTCGAGCACCCAGCCCCGGACGTCGCCGGGGTTGGCGGCGATGACGGTGACCTTGCCGGTCTTGACGTCGAGCCAGACCGGGTCGGCGCGGTCGCGGTAGGTTTGATTGGAGAGAGCGAGGACGCGGCGGGGATTCTTCGGATCGGAGCGCGAGATCTCGATGAACGCCTTCGTGTCGTCGAACTTCATGAAGTCCTTTCCGTCGCGGTTGATCGCGAACGGCAGCAGGTCCTCGTCGCCGTCATCGTCGAGCAGCATCACGAGACGGTCGTCATTGGCCCAGCGGTAGCTGGAGATGCTGAAGTCCTTGAAGGCCGTGATGAGGTTCTTCGTCTTGGCCTCGCGGTCCATGATCACGAGGTTGAGCCGCCGTTCATGCGGCACGAGCGCGGCGATGTAGCGACCGTTCGGGGAGAAGCGCAGCTGGCTGATCGCGGGATTGCGGAAGAAGTGCTCCACCGGGATTTCGGCGGGGCGGACGGCGGCGGAAGCGGCGGCACCCGGGACGGTTCCGGCAAGGCTGGCGAGAAGGGCGGCGCCGACGCCCCACCCTCGAGGGACGAAGGCAAGCCATCGGGAGGCGAAGCGGACCGTCATGGAGGCAAAAAATCCCGCGGGCACGGAAAGCGCAAGGCGGCGCGGGCTAGAAGTCGCGACCCACGCGCAGGTAGACGAACCGGCCAAGGCCGAGCGCGCCGTAGGTGCTCTGGTCGTAGCTGGAGGTCTCGTAGCCGTTGAAGGGCGGTTCGCGGTCGAAGACGTTGTTCACGCCGACGGAGATGCGGGTGTCCCAGAGGCCGCTGTAGGTGAAGCTCGTGTTCACGGTGGCGACCGCCTTCTCACCCCAGCCGGCGAGCGTATAACCGTCGTTGAAGTAGGCTCCGATGTAGTTGAGGCGGACGGCCGCGAAGTAATCCTTGTACGCCCAGGCACCGCCCAGCGTGCCGTTCCACTTGGGGAAGTTGTAACGGCTGAGGTTTTCGAAATCGGCCGGCAGGTTGCCGCTGGCGTCGCGCACGCCGGAATTGGTGCGCAGGCTGAGCGTGCGCGTGGCGTTGGCGGTGAACTGGAAACGGCCCACGCGCGTGTCGCGGAGATCGTACCGGGCCTCGAAATCCATCCCCTCGTACCACTGCTTGGCGACATTGAACGGGATGCGCCGGATGGACTGGATCGGTCCGGGATTGCCCTGGGTGGCGTCGCGCACGACCGCACCCGGGAACTGATCCTCCCGCGCGAGGAGCGTCGTGTCCGACGGCGCGGTGATCACGTCCTTGATGTCGAACACGAAGTAATCGACGGCGAAGGACAGCCCCTTCACCGCCTTCACGTCGAAGACGGCGCCAGCGTAGTGGGAGTCGGCTTCCTCCGGCCGCAGCAGCGGGTTGCCGGAGGTGACGATGCGGAGCTGGGTGGGGGGATCCTGCGGGCGCTTCGGGTCCTGGCGCACCCCGGAGCTGAACGCGACCGTCGCGGAGGTGAACAGACGCCCGAGATCCGGAGCCTTGAACGACTGGGAAAACGACGCCCGGAGCAGCACGTCGACCCACTTCGTCTGCGGGAGATTCCAGCGGACACCGATCTTGGGCTTTGTGGCGGTGCCGAAGTCGCTGTAGTCCTCGTAGCGCACGGCCAGCTGCGCCTCGAGGGAGCGGGAGACCGGGAACGTCGCTTCGAGGTAGGCCGAAAAGATGTCGCGATCGCCGCGGTAAGGGGCGCCGCCGCCGGAGCCGACGAAGGACGCGGTATCGGGCGCCTGATCGATGAGGTCGTTGCGGACTTCGACGCCGCCCGCGACCCCGAGGTCGCCGCCCGGGAGTTCCACGGGACTGCCGGAGACCGTGAGGTCGAACATCCGGGCCTCGGCGTTGAAGACGCTGGTCGAGTCCACGAAGAGCCGGTTGACGACGTCCGGGTTGTCGGAAGGTCCGAACGGATTGAGCGCCGTCTGGCGGGTCGTGCCATTCAGCGCCGCCTGGAGGTCGGCGGCGCGGATGAGGTTGCGCGAGACCGCCGTGACCTCGCCGGACGCGAAGGATGCACCGGCCTCCCAGGTCCAGTCGTTGCGGAGCGTGCCGCCGATCCCGAGCAGCACGGTGGTGGCGGTCGCCGCGGTGTCGAAAAGGCGCGGAGGCCCGAAATTGGTCCGGTAAAGGAAGTTGGTCAGATCGAAGCCGAAGGGGTTGTAGGGATTCGTGGGCGGGACGTTGAGCAGGCCGGTCGGGCCGGTGCCGGGATTCTGGACGCTCTGGATGACGGACGGCGTGAAGGCGTAGTAGGTCTTGTTGTTGGAATGGAGGACCTCGGCGAAGACGCGGAGGCGGTCGCTGAGTTCGTGGCGGAGGTTCGCGTAGCCGCTGAAGTAATCGTACGACGGAAACAGTTGGAACGACTGGGCAAAGTCGTAGCGGTTCTCGTTGGCGGGGGAAGCCACGCGGGTGAACTGCGACCGCGTCGGGTTGGCGGTCGGCTTGCCGCCGCTGAGGACGTAGAGGCCGGAGCCCGTGGTGAAGCCGGCCAATGCGGCCTGCACCGCGGACAGGTTGACGTTCGCCGGCCAGTTGGCCGCGCTGTTCTGGTTGAGTCCCTTCGGGGCGGCCGCGGAGTAGTCGGTCGTCCGGGAGCGGGCGTAGTCCTTGAGGTAGTTGTCGTTCGCGCCGATGTAGTTTCCGACCACGGTGAGGGACGTCTTGCCGGACTGGGCGCCGACGAGGAAGGAGGCCAGCTTCGTGAACGTGTCATGGCCCAGCGTGTTGCCGGCGAGGAAGTCGACCTGCAGGCCGGTGAAGTTCCGCTTCAGCTTGATGTCCATCACCCCGGTCACGGCATCCGATCCGTAGATGGCGGAGGCGCCGTCCTTGAGGTACGAGATCTTGTCGATCGCGGCGATCGGGATGGAGTTGAAGTCGAAGATCGTCTGGTTGTTCGAATTGGTCAGCGCGTAGCCCACGGTGCGGCGCCCGTTGATGAGGACGAGGAAACGGTTGCTGCCGAGACCGCGCGGGTTGACCGTGGCGGCCCCGCGGGTGAACGAGGCCGTTTGCACGACTGAGTTCGTCGAGCCCGTGTTGAACGGCAGGCTTTGCACGAAGTCGCCCAGCGAGGTGAAGCCGCTCTCGCGGATCTCGGCCGCCGTGTAGGTCACGACCGGCGCCGGCGTCTCGGTGTCGAGGCGCTTGATGCGGGAGCCCACGACCTCGAACTTCTCCAGCTTGACCTCCTCCGTCTTCGCCTCGTCGGCCGGCCTCGCGGAGGCCGGAACGGCGGTCGCCCTCGCCGGGGTCGTCGTCTGGGCGGTGGCGGAAACCACCGCCACCAGGGTCACCGCGCCCGCGCACCGCGCAAGGCGGCGCAGGTTACGGATCCATGCGACCGGTTCGCCGCCAATCCCCAAGGGTGCAGGAGCCTTCGCGCGCGTTTCGTTGCGGTTCATGGGCAGGGACAAGATGGAGGGAAACATCACGAGGGTACGCCGGGCGGACGGCGCGGGAAGGCACGTCGCCGGCCCTGAGACCATGCCAACGCTGCCGCCGGTGCAACGGCAAGTTCGCGGACGCCGAGGCGGGGCGGCGTGGCCGGACACGGCTGCGGATCGGGTTCGACGCCCCTCCCGGCCGGTCACCCCGGTTCCCCTCAACGGTGCTGCGGCTGGCTTGCCGCCGGCCGGAAGCCTGCCAGCGTGGGCCATCGTGAACGAGTTTGCGGCCATCCTCAGCCATCTCGCGACGGCGGCAGCCTATCCGGCGGCCCTCGCCACCCTGGTCCGGGTCGAGGGTTCGTCGTACCGTCGGGCGGGGGCACGGCTGCTGCTCATGGCGGACGGAACTTCCGCCGGAAGCCTCAGCGGCGGCTGCTTGGAGCAGGATGTGCTCGCCCGATGCGCGCGGGTGCGCGATTCCGGCCAGCCGGAGTTCGTCAGCTACGACACCCGGGAGGAAAACGACCTTGTCTGGGGCGTGGGCCTCGGCTGCCACGGCGTCGTGCACCTACTCCTGGAGCCGTTGTCCTTCCGTCCGGACTGGGTGGAGCCGGTACGTGCCGCGGCCCGAGCGCGACGGGAGATCGTCCTCCGCGTGGGCGACCGCGGACCCGGGGACGCGATTGCCCGCACCCGGATCGCGGACGAGGGGGAGCCATCCGCTGGCGGCCTGATGGACCGCATCCCCCCGCCCTTCCGGCTGCTGGTCTTCGGCGCCGGCGAGGATGCGCGACCCTTGGTCCGCTTCGGGGCCGAGCTCGGCTGGGACGTCAGCGTCCTGGATCCCCGGCCCGCCCTGCCCACCCCCGAACGCTTTCCCGAAGCGGTCGGCTGGCACGCTGGCCCGGTTGACGCGCTGCTGCGGGCCTGCGCGGCCGACGCGCGCACCGGCGCGGTGATCATGACCCACCACTACGTCCACGATCTGCCCTTGCTCTCGGGCCTGCGGACGCAGCCGCTTGCCTACCTCGGGCTTCTCGGTCCCCGCGCCCGCGCCGAGCGCCTCCTCCGCGACGCGGACGCGTTGGGCGGGGCTGGAGCAGTCAACGTGCCCTCACCCGGGGCAAGCGTCCTTCACGCGCCGGTGGGGCTCGACCTCGGCGGAGACGGTCCCGCCGCCGTCGCCCTCGCGATCGTGGCGGAAATCCAGACCCACCTCTCGGGCCGGGACGCCCGCCCGCTCCGGCAACGCCGGGAGCCCATCCATTCGCGATGAACGCACGGGCCTGTCAGCGAGTCGGATGCGTGATCCTCGCCGCCGGCGCCGGCTCGCGGCTGGGTCAGGTCAAGCCCTTGCTCGACCTCCAAGGAAAACCCCTCGTCGTCCGGGCGGCGGAGGCCGCCCTCGCCTCCTCGGCCTGGCCGGTGGTCGTGGTGGTCGGAGCCCACGCCCCCGCCGTTCGATCCACGCTGGCCCGCCTCCCGGTGCTCGTGGCGGACAACCCAGCTTGGGCGGAGGGGATGGCCTCATCGCTGCGGACCGGGCTGGCCACGCTGCGCTGCTTTTCCCGCGACATCGACGGCGCGGTGTTCGCGCTCTGCGACCAGCCCCACTTCAGTGCGGAGGTGATCAACCGGCTCGTCGCGCGACAGCACGCCAGCGGCACCGGCATCGTCGCGGCCCGCTACGGCGGCCGGCTCGGCGCACCCGCCCTTTTTGCCGCGCCTTACTTCCACGCCCTCGAGTCACTCGAGGGCGATCACGGCGCACGCGACCTGATCGCTGCCGCGCACGCCCGGGGAGAGGCGGCGGCGGAGGACTTTCCGGAACTCGCGCTCGACATCGACACGCCCGCCGACCACGCGCGCGCCCTCGCGGCGCTCGGCCTCACGGAAGCTTCAACTCCATCCCGATCCGCAGGTCGTTCGGCGAATTCATGATTCCCCGGTTCGCCGCATAGATGTCGCGGAATCGACTGCGGTCACTGTAGTACCGCAGCGCGATGCTCTGCAGCGTGTCCCCCCGGACCACGACGTGGGTGCGCGTCGTCGCCGCGGCAGCGGGAGCCGGCGTTGCCACCGGTGGCGCTTGGGCGCGAATCAACGGCGCCTCTTGTTCGGGAACGGAGGGGCGTTCCGAGAGCGTGCCGGCCGAACGATCCGTCAGAGAAACGTCCAGCGCCACCAGCGGCGATCCGTCCTCCACGGGAGCAACGGGGGCCGGACCGGCGTCGAGCGTGGCGGTCGACGTCGTCTCCCGCTCCGGCCCGGTGGCCGCCGCGCCACTTGCGCGGGCCAGGCCACGAGCGCGGAAATCCGCCAGATCGGCCTTGAGGGCTTCGTTTTCCCGCCGGAGCCGCTCGACCTGATCGTAGGAATTGAAGCGGGGATCGACCGTGTTGTTCAGCGGATCGCCGGGCAGCGTGCTCGCGAACTCCCGCTTCGCGGCATCGATCCGCTGCCGCACCAAATCGGCCTGCGGGGAGTTGGGCTTGAGCTCACGAAACTTGCGATAGTGGTAGATCGCCGCGATCGGGTCCCGGATGTGCTGCTGGTACAGCAGGCCCGCCTCCAGGTGCGACTCCGCGGCGTCGTCATCGCGACGCTCAATCACCTTCTGGAACGCACTCAGCGCCTCCTGATTCCGCCCTTGGCGCAGGAGTTCCTTACCCCGGCGGTAGCCCGGATCATCGGTCTCCGCCGTCAAACCGATCCGCTCACCGCCCTCGCAGCCCGCAAGCGCGAGGAGGAGTGCCACGAGGAGCAGCGGAAACAAGGGGTGGCGGCGCGGCATCGTCCGGAAAGGGATTGTCTGGGAGAGCGAAGCACGGCACCGTTCACCCTTTCCGCAACCGACTCAAACGCGAAATGGCGCTGAACTCCAAAACCGCTCTCGCCCGCGCCCGGGCCTGCCTGAGCATCGAAACCGCCGCCATCCGAGCCACATCGCGCGGCCTCGACGCGTCGTTCGTAGCCGTGGCGTCCGCCATCGAGGAGGCCGCGATCCGCGGCCAACGGCTGATCTTCTCCGGCGTCGGCAAGTCCGCCCACATCGCCCAGAAACTCTGCGGCACATTCAACAGCACCGGCATTTCGTCGTGCTTCCTCGATCCCACCCAGGCCCTCCACGGCGATCTGGGTCTGGTCGAAAACGGGGATCTCGCCTTGCTGCTCAGCAACAGCGGCCAATCCGAGGAAATCATCCGCCTCGTACCGTGCCTAAAGCGCTTCGGCGTCCGCATCGTCGCGTTCACCTCCACGCCCGACTCCGAACTGGCCCGCAACGCCGATCTGCGGCTCCTCTACCACGTCCCGCGCGAGGCCTGCCCCCTCGCGCTCGCCCCCACCGCCAGCACCACCGCGGCCCTCGCCCTCGGCGACGCCCTCGCCATGGTGCTGCTCGAGTCACGCGGGCTGACCCGCGACGACTTTGCGCAGTTTCACCCGGCCGGAAACCTCGGTCGCGTCCTGCTGCTGCGGGTCCGCGACATCATGCGCACCGGTGAGCGTCTCGCCCTCGCTCCCGACTCCGTTTCGGTCCAGGACGCCATCCTCGCCATGACCAAGGCCAAGAGCGGCTCCATCGCCCTCACCTCCGCCCGCGGCGGGCGGCTCAGCGGCATCCTCACCGACGGCGATGTCCGCCGCGCCGCCCTGTCGACGGGTCCGACCTTCCTGACCGCGCCGGTCGCGCAGTTCATGACGCGCCGCCCCAAGACGATCCGCGACACCGCACTCGGCGTCGATGCGCTACGCTTGTTCGAAGCCCACAAGATCGACGATCTGATCGTCGTCGACGGCCGCAACCGCCCGGTCGGTCTTGTCGACGGTCAGGACTTGCCCAAGCTCAAGATCGTCTGAGCCGCGCGGACCGGGCCGGCCGCGACGCCCTTCCGTGCCCGCCAGCGCAACTCCGCGCACCGGCTTGTCTCCGCCGCCCGGCTGGTTATCGTTTTCCCCGTCACGCCATGCCCACGCCTCCTTTCGTCTACCAGGATCCGTTCCCTCTCGAAGCCGACGGCACCGAGTACCGGCTTCTCTCCCGCGAGGGCGTGAGCACCACAACATTCGAGGGCCAGGAAATCCTCAAGGTCGAGCCCGAGGCTCTGGCATTCCTCGCGCAGCACGCCTTGCGGGACACGCAATTTCTCCTGCGCACCAAGCATCTCGAGCAGGTCGCCGCGATCCTCAAGGATCCGGAGGCCTCCAACAACGATCACTATGTCGCGCGGACGTTGCTGAAGAATGCCGAGATTTCCGCCGAGGGGATCCTCCCGTTCTGCCAGGACACCGGCACGGCCACGGTGGTGGCGAAGAAAGGCCAGCAAGTCTGGACCGGAGCCAATGACGCTGAGTGGATTTCCAAGGGCATCTACGAGACCTACACGAAGGAAAACCTCCGCTACTCCCAGACCGCTCCGCTCGACATGTGGAACGAGACGAACACCGGCACCAACCTGCCGGCCCAGATCGATCTCTACGCCACGGAAGGCTCAGCCTACGAATTCCTCTTCGTCGCCAAGGGCGGCGGCTCCGCGAACAAGACGTTCCTCTTCCAGGAAACCCGCGCCCTGCTCACTCCCAAGAGCCTCGAGAAGTTCGTCGCCGACAAGCTTCCCTACCTCGGTACCGCCGCCTGCCCGCCCTACCATCTTGTCTTCGTCATCGGTGGCACCAGCGCCGAAGCCTGCTTGAAGGCGGTGAAGCTCGCCTCGACGAAGTACTACGACACGCTGCCCACCTCCGGCAACGCCCATGGTCGCGCCTTCCGCGACCTCGAATGGGAGGCCAAGATTCTCAAGATCGCCCAGCAAAGCGGCATCGGCGCCCAGTTCGGCGGAAAGTACTTCGCGCTCGACGTCCGCGTCATCCGCCTGCCGCGCCACGGCGCAAGCTGCCCCGTCGGCATGGGCGTGTCCTGCTCCGCCGACCGCAACATCAAGGGCAAGATCACCCGCGACGGCATCTTTCTCGAGAAACTGGAGACCAATCCGGGTCGCTTCATCCCGGCGGCAGAGCGCACGCTCAAGGACGACCACGTAGTCCGCATCGACCTGCGCCAGCCGATGCCAGCGATCCTCGCCGAGCTGTCCAAGCACCCCGTCACCACCCGCGTGCTGCTCACCGGCCCGTTGATCGTCGCCCGCGACTCCGCCCACGCGAAGCTGAAGGAGCGCGTCGACGCCGGCCAGGGGTTGCCCGACTACTTCAAAAACCATCCCGTTTACTACGCCGGTCCGGCCAAGACGCCCAAGGGCTACGCCTCGGGTTCCTTCGGGCCGACCACGGCGGGGCGCATGGACAGCTACGTTGATCTCTTCCAGTCGCACGGGGGTTCCATGATCATGCTCGCGAAGGGCAACCGCGGGCCCGCAGTCACGGCCGCGTGCAAGAAGCACGGTGGCTTCTACCTCGGCAGCATCGGCGGTCCGGCCGCCATCCTCGCGAAGGAGAACATTCGCAAGGTCGAGGTCATCGAATACCCGGAACTCGGCATGGAAGCCATCTGGCGCATCGAGGTGGAAGACTTCCCCGCCTTCATCCTCGTCGACGACAAGGGCAATGACTTCTTCGCGAGCGGCTGTGGCGTCTGCCTACCCACGCCCGCGGCCAAGAAGTAGGCCGAAGCCCGAACTCAGAAGCTGACGCGCAGCCCGCCGCGCTCGACCCCGAGGCGGCTGACGCTGTTGTACAGCTCGTCTTCGCTCAGACGACTGATCATCCGTTCGCGCACGCGATCGGGGGAGCCCGCGCTGGACAAAGACTTCATCGAGGCCGGAGCCACCAGGGCGGCCAGACGCTCCCGCCGCGATTCGGTCGGCGCGGTCACGCGAGCCAGCGGCTCTTCCACAGGGGCGGCGCGGGTCGAAGACCGGAGGGTGCCAAGCTCGAGCGTCGCCACGCCCGTCGAATCCAAGCCCGTGAAACCGGATCCGCGGAGCGCACGCAGGTTGGAGGCCAGACCCGCCGTCGCCAGTGCGTCACTCTGATCCAAAACGGAAGACGTCGCCGCGTCCGCCAGAGAAAGGGAAGTCACCGCAGCACCCGCCGACGAACGCACCGCCGACGAAGCCAGCGCCGGAGCGGCAGCGTTCTCCGCGTCCCCGGCGGCTTCCACCGCCGCATTGACCGCGTCCAGCTCCGTCGTCGTCACCGCGACCTCCGTGCCGCCGCTGACGCTCACGGCCGCTACACCGGCCCCGTCCACCGGCGCCTCGGAAGCGAGGTTCGTCGGCGCACGAAACTGCTGCACGGTCACGAAACTCAGCACCGCCACGGCGGCAAGACCCACTGGCACCCGCAAGCGCGCCAGACCGGCCGTCAGGCCACGAAATTCAATGCGCCACCACGGACGCCGCTCAACGATCGCCGCCAGTTGCTTGGCGCGCAGCGCTTCGTCGAACTGCGACCAGAACTCGGCCACGGGACGCTCCGCACGCTTCAAACGCAGGAGATCCTCCAACGTCACGGCCTTTGTGGACTGCTTCGTCGGGGAACTCATGGCCGCATGTACCCCTGCAGCTCCGATTGGAGAAGCTGCTTCGCATAGTGCAGGCGCGAGCGCACGGTACCCACCGAGCAGTCCATAACCTCGGCGATCTCCTCGTGACTCAAACCATCAATTTCAAACAAAGTTACCACGGTACGATGCTTGATAGACAGCTTCTGCAGCGCCTCGTTCAATTTTTCCTGCAGTTCCTTTACGAACAATTCACGGTCTCCACCCTTCTTGTCGGTCAGCTGCGAAATCAGCTCCCCCGCTTTGTCCTCCTCGTGAATCTTCTCGAAACTGAAGAACGTGCGGAGCCGATTTTTGCGCAGGTGGGAAAGGGTGCCGTTCACCGCGATGCGGTACAGCCAGGTGAAGAACGACGACTGCCCCGCGAACCGGTGGATGGATTGAAAAGCCTTGATGAACGCATCCTGCGTCAGATCCGCCGCGTCCTCCCGATTCGAGGTCATATTGTAGACCACGCCGTACACCCGCTCGCGATATTTGCGGATCAGCTGGTCAAACGCCGACACGTCGCCCGCCTGCACCCGCTGCACGATCGCCCAATCCGAATCGGCCTCCACCTGCCGCTCCGGCGACGCCACGAGCGTCTTCGAGAGGGCCTTGGCGAGCACGTTCATACCGACGTCACGATGATCGGGAGTCGTGGCGGCGCAAACCGAAACCGCCGCCGCCGCGGCAACGTTCACGCTGCGGCCGAACGCAACGCCGCCACCTGCTCCCGCAGGACTTCCCCCAGCTGCAACAGCAAGGGCGTCGGCGCGAGCCCCGGCCAAGCCGCCAACACCCCTTCACCTTGCTCCAATTCCGCGAAAATCACCTCCGCCACCGCGGCAAACACTCCGCGCCCTTCCATCTGCTCCAGCCAGAAGGACAACCGCGGGGGACGCTGACCCCGGATTTCCTCAAGTAGCTCCTGAGCAAGCGCTTCAGGAAGTACGTGGCGCAGCCGCAGCAGGGGCAGGGTCAGCTTGCCGCTGATGAGATCGGTCCCGAGGGTCTTGCCGATGCGGTCTTCCCGACCGAAGAAATCCGCGAGGTCATCGTACATCTGATACGCGATCCCGAGTTGCCGACCGTAGACCGCGGCCGCCTCCACGTAACCCGGCGGGAACTGGGCCAACTCGGTGCCCAGCGCACACGAGGCGCGGAAGAGTTCAGCGGTCTTGAGGTCGACAATCCGACGGTAATCCGCGTCCGAGATGTCATCCGTCCGACGGCGCAGGGTCTGGATGATTTCTCCCGCACAGACGCGACGGGTGGAGTCAGCCACCAGACGGCAGACCGAGGTCGTGGGAAACTGCGCCGCAAGGAAGAGGGCGTGGGAAAAAAGGGCGTCACCCAAGAGCACCGCCGCCTCCGGCCCGAAGGCGCGCGCCGCCGTGCGCCGACCGCGACGGAGCTCCGACTCATCCATGATGTCATCGTGCACCAGCGTCGCCAGGTGGACGAGTTCGACCACCGCCGCGACCCGCACCAGCTCCGGCAAGACGCGGCCTTCGCCCTGCCAGCCGCTCAGAAAGACCAGCGCCGGCCGGATCCGCTTGCCCGAGGTGTCAATGCAGTAGTCCGCCATGTCCCGGATCTCCGGCTCGAAGGCCGCGATCTGCGAACGCAGGAAAACATCCAGTTCGGCCATGTGCGGCCTCAGGCGCGCGAACACCGTCGCGAAGTCTCGCGGCGGAGAACGATCGGTGGAAACCGGGGCTGCCATAGACACTCCTGATCCTACCCGGGTCCCGAAAAATGGCTAATCAATTGTCAGCCAAAACGTCCGTGATCTCGCCCTTAACGCCTGAGGTGTGCGCAAACAATCCCCGCCGCCACCGCCGCGTTGAGCGACTCCGCCCGACCCAAGCGGGGAATCGTGACGCGCTGGGTGACCCGCGCCGCCACCGCCGACGAGAGGCCGCGGCCTTCGCTGCCGATCACGATGACGCCATGCTCGACCGGGGACAGGCGGCCCAGTTCCTCCCCGCGGAGGTCGCAGCCGATCACCGGCACTTCCGCCGGCACCGTGGCCAAGGCCTCGGCGAGGGGTGCGGTCACCACACGTACCCGGCTGAACGAGCCCATGCTCGCGTTGATGACTTTCTGGGAAAAGAGATCCGCGCAATCGCTGCCCAGCAGCACCCGATCGAGCCCGAACCAGTCGGCGATCCGCAGCAGCGTGCCGACGTTCCCCGCATCCTGCACGCCGTCGAGCGCGAGGGTGAGCCCGCGCGCCAATTCCTGCGGACCGAGCGACTCCCGCCGCAGCCGCAGCACGCCGAAGGCGGTCGAGGGCGTGGGAAAATGACTGATCCGCGCCATGTCCGCCGCCGAGATGACCCGCGCCCCGGCCCGCGCCGCGAGCGCACTGGCGGAGGTCACCAGCAACTCCTCCCACGGCGGTCCTTCCGCCGACAATTCCGTCACCACCTTCTCGCCCTCAACCACGAACAAGCCCTGCTCCTCGCGATGGCGCTTGTCGTGCAGCGCGCGCAGGCGGCGAACCTCGGCGGCGGAGAGCAGGGAGGTCACGGGGAGTCAGGTCAGCGGTCAGCGCGGGTCCGCCGGCGCGCGCGGCACCGGCAGACCCGGGTGGACCGGGCTCAGACCTTCGGACCGCCCTGGGCGATGTTGCGGGCGCGCAGGCGGAGGCCGTTGAGGCGGATGAAACCGGTCGCGTCGTTCTGGTTGTACCAGCTCTTGACGCCCTCCATCGAGGCGATGTGCGGATCGTAGAGCGAGTACTTCGACTTGCGGCCCGTGGTGATGATGTTGCCCTTGTAGAGCTTCAGGCGGACCGTGCCGGAAACATAGCGCTGGCTCTCGTCGACGAGGGCCTGCAGCGCCTCGCGTTCCGGGGCAAACCAGAACCCGTAGTAGACCAGTTCGGCGTACTTCGGGATGAGTGAGTCGCGCAGATGCTGCACCTCGCGGTCCATCGTGAGGCTCTCGATCTGGCGGTGGGCCTGCATGAGGATCGTGCCGCCCGGGGTCTCGTAGACGCCGCGCGACTTCATGCCGACGAAGCGGTTCTCAACGAGATCGACGCGTCCGATGCCATGCTTGCCGCCAAGGCGGTTCAGCTCGCGCAGCACCCCGGCCGGGGAGAGACGACGGCCGTCCACCGCGACGCAATCGCCCTTCGCGAACTCAAGTTCAACGTACTCCGCCTTGTTCGGCGCTTCCTCAGGCGAGACCGAGAGCTTGAACATCGCACGGTTGGCGGGAGACGTCGGGTCGAACCATGGATCCTCCAGGATACCGGCCTCGTAGGAAATGTGCAGGAGGTTCCGGTCCATCGAATACGGCTTCTTCAGCGACGCCTCGACCGGGATGCGGTGCTTTTGGCAATAGGCGATCATCTCCGCGCGGCCCGGGAAGAGGTCGCGGAACGAATCGATCTTCCACGGCGCAAGGATCTGCAGCCGCGGGGCCAGCGCCATGTACGTCAGCTCGAAACGGCACTGGTCATTGCCCTTGCCGGTCGCGCCGTGCGCCACGGTATCCGCCTTCTCCTTACGCGCGATGTCGATCTGCGCCTTCGCGATGAGCGGGCGCGCGATCGAGGTCCCGAGGTAGTACTGGCCCTCGTAGACCGCGTTGGCGCGGATCATCGGGTAGATGTAGTCGCGCGCGAATTCCTCGACGAGGTCGAGCGTGTAGTGCTTCGAGGCGCCGGTCTTGCGCGCCTTCTGCGGGAGCCCCTTCAGCTCTTCTTCCTGGCCGATGTCGGCGGCGAAGGTGACGATTTCCGCGTCATACGTTTCGCGGAGCCATTTGACGATGACCGAGGTGTCGAGCCCACCGGAGTAAGCGAGGACGATTTTCATGGAGGCACCGTTGTGCAAAACGCCTTCCCCCGGCGCAAAGCAAAACCGCCGGACCCCCGCAGGTTCCGCCGGCGCGTCAGCGCCGGGCGGACCGGGCCAGCATCGTCAGGATCGCCTTCTGCACGTGCAGCCGGTTCTCCGCCTGATCGAAGATCACGCTCCGCGGATTGGCGAGGACCTCCGCGGTGACCTCTTCGCCCGGATGGGCAGGCAGGCAGTGCAGGAAGTACGCGTCCGGCTTGGCCGCGGCAAAAAGAGAGGCGGTGACTTGGTAGGGCGCCATCGTCCGGAGGCGTTCCTTGCTCTCCTCCTCCTTGCCCATGCTGACCCAGACATCGGTGTAGACAACATCGGCGTCACGCACCGCCTCGCGCGGGTCGGTCGTGAAGGTGAAGCCGCCGGGAAATCCCTCGCGGGCGAGGAACGCCTCGAAGTCCTTGCTCGGCCGGAAGGATTCCGGGCCGGACAGGGCAATCTTCATGCCAAAGAGATTCGCACCGAGGGCCCACGAGTAAGCCATGTTGCACGACGTGTCGCCCAGGAAGGCGATCTTCCGTCCCCGCAACGAGCCGAGGAGGTCGCCCCCGCAGGCCGGACTCCAGCGCTCCGCCACCGTGAAAGCGTCGGTGTAGATCTGACAGGGGTGCAGGAAATCCGTCAGGGCATTGACCACCGGCACCGTGCCGTTGGCGGCAAGTCGCTCCACATCCGAGTGATCAAAGGTGCGCACGATCAACCCGTGGACGAAGCGCGACAGCACCCGTGCGGTGTCCTCGATGGACTCGCCGCGACCCAGCTGGATGTCGTTCCGGTTCAGGAACAGGGGATTCCCGCCCAACTCGTGAATGCCCACCTCGAACGACACGCGCGTGCGCGTCGACGACTTCGAGAAGATCATCGCCCACGTCTGGCCAGCGAGAGCCGCGGATGCCTGCCGGCCCCGCGCGCCCTTGAGTTCGCGGGCCAGCGACATGACTTCGGCCACCTCAGGTAGCGTGAAGTCAGTCTCCTTGAGGAAGTGCTTCATTTTCGAGGAAACGATCACCGTACGGGATTCACGCCCCGGTGCGAGTGAAAATTCAGGTCGGAGCCGAGCCTCATTCGGCTTACGCCACGGAGCGTCAAATCCGCCCCGACCTCATGTCGCGCCACCCCACGCCGTCCATCGACCAGCGTCCGCTCCATGCGGACCACCGCCTGAAACATCACGCCGAGCGCGTCGCCGCGAGGGCCTTGCGCAGGAGGGCGACGCTCTGCGCGAGCTCGACAACCGACGCGTTGAGCGGAGGCAGGAGACGGACGACGTTGCCCCCGGCCCCGACGACGAGCAGGCCGGCCTCGCGAGCGGCGGCGATGACCGGCGCCGGATCGAGGGCGAGTTGGAGGCCCACCATGAAGCCCTGGCCGCGCAGGCCGCGGACTTGATTGGGAAACTCGGTCGCCAGCGCGCGCAGGGCGGCGTGCCATGCGACGCTCGACTGGCGGACGTGGTCGATCAGTCCTTCCTGTTCGAGGACATCGAGCACGGCGAGGGCGGCGGCGCAGGCGAGCGGCGTGCCGCCGAACGTGGTGCCGTGGGAGCCGGGCTGGAAAAGATCCGCGGCCTGCTCACCGGTCCAGATCGCGCCGATCGGAAATCCACCACCGAGGGCCTTGGCCATGCCGATCGCGTCGGGCCGGACCCCGGCGTGCTCAAAGGCGAAGAACGCGCCCGTGCGGCCGATGCCGCACTGCACCTCGTCGAGGAGGAGCAGCAGCTTATGCTCGTTGCACAGCGCGCGCAGACCGATGAGGAACTCGGCGGTGCACGGGTTCACCCCGCCCTCGCCCTGGA
The DNA here is from genome assembly GCA_040382075.1 of Opitutaceae bacterium. Lineage (GTDB taxonomy): Bacteria > Verrucomicrobiota > Verrucomicrobiia > Opitutales > Opitutaceae > UBA6669. The sequence goes on along the minus strand of JBEIGD010000006.1, from coordinate 108,083 downwards.
TCGTCTCGACGAAGATGGCGGCGGTCCGCTCGTTGATCGCGGCGCGGAAGCTCTCGAGATCGTTGAGATCCGCGAAGACGAAACCCGGCGTGAGCGGTCGGAAGCCCTTCTGGATCTTCTCCTGCGGGGTCGCGCTCATGCCGCCGAACGTGCGGCCATGGAACGCGCTGCGCGCGCAGATCACCTCGTAGATCCGGCCTTCCTCGCCGCCGGCCTTCCGCACGCCGTGGAGACGCGCGAGCTTGATCAGCGCCTCGTTGGCCTCAGCACCACTGTTGCAGAAAAATACCCGCCCCGGGCCCGCATAGCCGACCAAGCGGCGCGCCAGCTCGGCCTGGAGATCGTTGCGGAACAGGTTGCTCGTGTGCACGAGCTCCGCGGCCTGACGCTGCACCGCCGCGACCCACCGCGGGTGGCAGTGACCGAGCGCGTTGACGGCGATGCCCGAGGTGAAATCCAGGTACTCGCGGCCCGTGTCATCCCACACGTGCGTGCCGCGCCCGCGCACCAAGGTCAGCGCGGCGCGCGCGTAATTCTTCATTACGTGCGCATCGTAGAAATCAGCGGCGGCCTGACGGGTGACGGACGGGTTCATCAAAAGAGCGTGGGCGCGACCAAGCGACACCCGGATCAACCGTGCACGATCTCCGTGCCGATGCCGGTGTCGGTGAAAATCTCCAGCAGCAACGAATGCGGCAGGCGGCCGTCGATGAAGTGGACCCGCTGCACGCCCTCCTGCAACGCGCGGATCGCGCTCGCCACCTTGGGCCGCATGCCCTTGTCGATGATCCCCTTCGCCTTCAGCGCATCGACCTGCGAGATCTTCAGCGTCGAAATCAGCGACTCCGGATCAGGCGGGGCCGAAAGCAGGCCCGGCACGTCACTCATGTACACCAGCCGCCGCGCGTGCAGCGCGCTGGCCACCCGACCGGCGACCAAATCGGCGTTCACGTTGTACGGCTTGCCATCGTAGCCCTCGGCTACGGGCGAAATCACCGGGACGAAGCCCTCCGCGATCTCCTTCTTGATCAGCTTCACTTTCACCTCGGTGACCTCGCCGACGAAGCCGAGATCCACCGGATTGCCATCATCGTCGACCGTCAGCTTCTGGCACACCAGCACCGTATCCCCCGGCATGCCCTTCGGCTTGCCCCCCGCGGACGCGATGGCGTTGCAGACGTCGCGATTGACGATCTCGTCCAGCGTGCGCTTCACGATCGCGACCGTCGCCTCGTCGGTCACCCGCAGGCCGTTGACGAACGTCGCCTTCAGGCCGGAGGACTCCATCGCGCGCGTGATCGCCTTGCCGCCGCCATGGACGACGACGACGTTGATCCCGCAGGCGGCGAGGAAGGCGATGTCGTAGGCGACCAGCGACCGGACGACTGGGTCGGGGTCGTCCATGAAGCTGCCGCCGTACTTGACGACGAACGTGGAGCCGCGGAAATCCTGGATGTAGGGCAAGGCCTCGAGGAGGACCTTCGCCTTGGCGGTGATTTCGGAAACGTTCATGAAGTCGAAGCCGCACCCGCGCACCACGCCCCATCCGAAGCGCGCGAAAACGCGTTCGGCAGAGGCAAACAAGACTGGGCAGGAAGGCTCACAAAAAAACGAGAGGTCGTACGCATAAAGCCCCCGACCCGTGCCTTTCCATAAAATTGTCGCGGATTTCCGAAGAATCTTGCGACGGCCACGTGAAGAATCGACTTCACTCGCCGCGCCCGCGCGCACAGGAGTTGGCCGTGCCGAGCACCGATCTGACCTTCGCTGACCGTTCCTCCCATCGCGCCTGGCTGGCGACGCAGGCGATCCTGCCCGCGGGTTTCCGGGTGGGCACCTGCCGCTTCGAGTTCACGCCGCGCGAGGCGCCAAAGCCGTCGCGGATGACGCTCACCCTGCTCGCCCTCGAACGGCCGACGGCCGATTTCGCGGCCGTCTTCACGCGCAACGCCTTCCCGGGCGCTCCCATCCTAGTGGGTCGCGCCCGCCTCGCGGAGCCCGCGCTGGGCGCGATCATCATCAATAATAAGATCTCCAACGTCTGCGCACCGGGTGGCGTGGCCGACGCCGAACGCGTCGCCGGCGCCGCCGCCGCGCTGCTCGGCCTGCCACCCACCGCCGTCCTCCCGTGCTCCACCGGCGTCATCGGCTGGGGCCTGCCCGTCGACGCCATGCTCCAAGCCCTGCCCGAGGCCGTCGCGGCGCTCCGGCCGGGTTCCGCCCTACCCATGGCGGAGGGCATCGTGACCACGGACCTCTATCCAAAGGTGCGCCGCGCGACGGTCGGCCAGGGCAGCATCATCGGCATCGCCAAGGGCGCCGGCATGGTCGAACCCAACCTCGCCACCATGCTGGTGTACCTGCTCACCGACCTCGCGGTGCCGCGCGAGGCGCTGCGCACCATGCTCCAGCGCGTCGTCGCCGACAGCTTCAATACGATCAGCGTCGACAGCGACACCAGTACCTCCGACACGGTCGCGCTGCTCTCCTCCGGCGCGGTCCCGGCGCCGGACTTGACCGCCTTCGAAGCCGCGCTGCGGCAGGTCTGCCGCGACCTCGCCGAGGATGTCGTGCGCAACGGCGAGGGCGTCCGGCACGTCATCCGGGTCCGTCTCTCTGGCGCCCCCTCCGCCGAACTCGCGCGCGGGCTGGGCAAGGCGATCGTGAACGCACCCCTCTTCAAATGCGCGGTCGCCGGCAACGATCCAAACGTCGGCCGCCTCGTCCAAGCCATCGGCAAGCACCTCGGTGCGCGCGGCGAGACCATCGATGCATCCCGCGTGCGCGCCGCCATGGGCGGAATCGAGATCTTCTCGGGCGGCGTCTTCCGCCTCGACCCGACCAAGGAAGCCGCACTGATCGCGCACCTGCGCGGAGCCGAGCTCTACGCCAGCGCCGCGCCACAGGATGGCGTGTTCTCCGCGCCGATCGACTACCCACCCCACGAGCGTTGCGTGGATATCGAGGTTGATCTCGGCGCCGGCAGCCATGCCGCCACCGTGCTCGGCGGCGATCTCACGCACGAATACGTGAGCGAAAACGCCGATTACCGCAGCTGAGCCCCACCCAGTCAGCAGGCGCCGCATCGGCGTCAGCGAACGCCCTCGAGACGTCGAGCGATGCTTACGGGGACGGCGCCCCCCCTCCCCCGCCGTTAAGCCCGCCAACGCCTCGTCCCCGGGCGCTCCGAGCCGCAACGCCGGGACGGGAGCCCCGCTCGTCGGCCGCCGGATCGCGCCGCGTGAGCCGATCACGCCAGACCGGCGGTTTCCGGGAAGCCGGACCAAAGATTCATGATCTGCACCGCCTGACCGCTGGCGCCCTTCATCAGGTTGTCCTCGGCGGAAGTGATGATGAAGTTGCCGGTGCGCGGATCGTGGACTGCGGACATGTCAAGGCGGTTGGTCCCCACCACGTGAGCCGTATCCGGCGTCTCGCCACTGGCCAGGATCTGGACGAACGGACGGTCCGCGTAGGCGGCGCTCCAGGCGGCGTACACCGCGTCGATTCCCGCGCCGCGGGCCGCCGGGACGGTGATCGTGGTCGCGATGCCCCGCCGCATCGGGACGAGGTGCGGGTTGAACTGGATCATCGTGGGCGCGCCCGTGTGGAGGGCGAGCTGCTCCTCGATCTCGGCGAGGTGGCGATGCTTCACGAGGCCGTAGGCCTTCATGCTCTCGGCGCGTTCGGCGAAGAGGTACATCTCCTCGGCCTTCTTGCCGGCGCCGCTGACGCCGCTGGCGGAATTGGCCACGATGTGGTCGCGGGAGACCAACCCGGCGCGGAGCAGCGGGACCAGCGGGAGCAGGATGCTCGTCGGATAGCATCCGGGGGCGGCGACGAGGCGGGCCTCGGTACGCCACGCGGGCGCGGTGATCTCGGGCAGGACGAAGCGCGCCTGCGGGATCAGTTCGGGCGCGTGATGGGCTCCGTAATACCGCTCGTACGTCGCGAGGTCGGCGATGCGGAAATCGGCGCTGAGGTCGATCACCCGTTTGCCGCCCGCGACCAAGGCCTTGGCGTACGCGGCGGCCGCGCCGTGCGGCAGCGCGAGGAAGAACAGTTCGATGTCGCTGGCGGCCAGCGCCGCGGCATCGGAATCGCTGAAGACCAGCCCACGATCCACCCCACGCACCGCCGGGATCACGGCGGACAAGCGTTTCCCCGCCTGGCTTCGCGACGTCACGGCCGCCAGCTGCACCGAGGGGGTGCGCGAGCAGCAACTTGACCAAGACCTCGCCCGAGTAGCCCGAAGCGCCAACGATGCCGACTTTCATGGCGAGCATCCTTCAGCAGCGGAGGCACCGGAAGCCAGAGGAATTTGCCGACCGGGGAGGAGCCCTGCGCGGATGCGCTGCGTGGACGAAGTCGGCCGCCGGGGGGGCAGCCCGCCGACGGCCTGCTCGGGCGGGGAATCGGCGCAAAAAAAACGCCGACCCGGAGGTCGGCGTCTTGGAAAAGGGATTCGCGGTGGAGCGGATCAGCGCTTCGAGAACTGGAAGCGCTTGCGGGCGCCGGGCTGGCCGGGCTTCTTACGTTCCTTCTCGCGCGGGTCGCGCGTGATGTGGCCGGCCTTCTTGAGCGGCGAACGCAGCTCCGGGTTCATCTTCTGGAGGGCCCGGGCGATGCCGTGAGCCGTCGCACCGGCCTGGCCGGCGACGCCGCCACCCGCCACATTGACGGTCACGTCGATCTTCTCGCGAAGATCAACCGTCAGGAGGGGAGCATAAGCCTGCTTGGCGAAGTTCTCGTGGGAGAAGTAGTCCTCGAACTCGCGCCCGTTGGCGACGAGCTTGCCGGAACCCTCGACGATACGCACGCGCGCCGTCGCGGTCTTGCGGCGGCCGGTGGCGGTGAAAATGTTGGTGGCGGTCGCGCTCATGGTCGGAATCAAACGGAGATCTTGATCGGGTTCTGGGCCGCGTGCGTGTGCTCGGGGCCGGCGAAGACGCGCAGCTTGGTGAGCATCTTGGCCGCGATGCGGTTCTTCGGGAGCATGCCCTTGACGGCGTGCTTCACGATGAAGGGGGCGTTGCGCTCGCGCTGCTGCGGCATGGAGCGGAAGCTCTCACCACCGACGAAGCCCGAGAAAAACATGTACTCGTTCTGCTCCTCCTTGCGACCCGTCAGCGCCACCTTGGCGGCGTTGATGATCACGACGTAGTCGCCCGTATCGACGGAAGGGGTGTAGGAAGCCTTGGTCCGACCGCGAATCAGATTCGCGGCCTTCACGGCGAGACGGCCCAGCACGGCACCTTCGGCATCGATCAGATACCACTTCGGTTGGGGCAGGGTCTCGTTTTTGGCGAGGAACGTTTTCATGCGAAAAGGGGTCAAGAGCTAGGGTTGTGCCGGGGCGTGTCAACTGCATTTCCCAGCCAGAAAAGAGACCCGCCCGGTCTCCGCGGCCAAGACCGCGAAAAACCGGGCGGGTGAAACTTAAGGCTAAACGATGGCTTTAGCTCAGAAACCGACGGTCACCCCGGCCGTGAACCAGAGGTAGTCGTCCGAGGAGTCAAGGTTGGTCGATGCATACTGCACCCCGACCGCCGCGGTCGCCTTCTCCGAGAGCTTGAACGGCAGGTTCACGCCCAGACCCCAATAGGTGTAGTCGTCACCGGCATCCGGCGAGACGTTGCCGAGGGTGGCCGAGAAGTCGAGCGAGGTGCCCGCCGACTCCATCGGCACGCTGTAGCCGACCGAGCCCTGCAGGGTGAAGGCCTCCAGCGTGGTGTCGTAGTAGGCATACAGGCCCGGCGAGAAGCCGGAGACGTTGGCCGTCAGGCCGATGTAGCCCTCGAAGGTATTCGAGTCGTACACCGACGTGTCCGCTTCGGGATAATAGTAGAGGGTGGCACCGAAATCGAGCTTCACGGTATCGCTCAGCGGCAGACCGTAGCCCGCGTAGAAATCGATCTCGTTATCGAGGTTGTCCGTGATCGGCTGGTTGGTCCAGACGCCCGCGTAGAAGTTCCCCGAGGTGAGCTCGACGGAGGGCTGGAGGGATTCCTTAGCGTACTGCACGCCGCGGAAAACGTACTTACTCGCGTAAGGGAAATCGACCGTCACGGAGTACGAAGGCGCAGCTTCGGCGCCCCGCAATCCGAGCGCGGACGCGAACAGGCAAAGGAGGAGGGTGGCTTTTTTCATGGTGTAGGTTTCAGTTTTAGGAAGACCCGAGGGTCCAGAACGACCTCTCTCCACCCGGAAACCGGCTTTAGGCCGGTCCCAGCGGAGAGCGGACGGTCGGAGACCGGACGCGTCTACGAATGTTCCAAAAGCAGAACGCGGGCCACACCCCCTCTTTGTCATGAAAAAATTTCCTCTTTTCGCCGCCGCGGCGGGTTTCAGCGCCGTCGCTTTGGGCGCATTCGGCGCCCACGCCCTGAAGCCAACGTTGCTGGCCCGGGGCTCCTTGGAGACGTGGCACACCGCCTCGCTCTACCATCTCGTGCACGCGGTCGCGTTGCTCGGGGTCGCCTTGGCCACGCTCGGTGGCGTCGCTCCGGGTCGGGCGCTCGCGCGCGCCGCGGACTGCTGGCTCGCCGGAACGGCGCTGTTCTCAGGCTCCCTTTACTTCATGGCCCTAGGTGGGCCGCGCTGGCTCGGGCCCATCACGCCAGTCGGCGGGGTCCTGCTGATCGCGGGCTGGATTCTCGTCGCGTTCGCCGCGCGCCGTCCACCAGCCTGAGCGAACCGCCTCGTTCGTCCATGCTGCTGCCCGATTCCCTCCGCGAAGCCCTCCTCGCCCTCCGGCCCGTCGGCCGGCCGCGCTTGGTCGGCGGCTGCGTGCGAGACTGGCTCATGGGGGTCCCCTCCAAGGACTTCGACGTGGAGGTCGGAGGCGTCGACTTCCCCACCCTTCACCAGGCCCTCGCCCCGCTCGGCGCCACCGATGTGGTCGGACGCAGTTTCGGGGTGATCAAGGTCCGGACGCGGGACGGCCGGGAATACGACTTCAGCCTGCCTCGCCGCGAATCCAAGACCGGCGCCGGCCACCGCGGCTTCGCCGTCGCACCGGATCCGTCGCTGAGCGACGCGGACGCCGCGGCGCGACGCGACTTCACGCTCAACGCGATCGCGTGGGATCCGTTCACCGAGAATCTGATCGATCCGCTCAACGGCGTCGCCGATCTCAAGGCCCGCGTGCTGCGCCACGCCAGCCCGGCTTTCGTGGAGGATCCGCTCCGGGTGCTGCGCGGGATGCAGTTCGCCGCCCGCTTCGACCTCACGCTCGCCCCTGAAACCGCCGCGCTGTGCCGGTCGATCGCCGACACCTACGCGGAGCTCCCCGTGGAGCGGGTCTGGCACGAATGGGACAAGTGGGCCACGCAGGCCATGCGGCCGTCGCGCGGCCTCGTCGTCCTCGAGCAGACCGGCTGGCTGCGGCACTTTCCCGAGATCGCCGCCCTCCGCGGCTGCCTCCAAGAGCCGGAGTGGCACCCCGAGGGCGATGCCTTCGAGCACACGGGCCTGTGTTGCGACGCGTTGGTGCGGCTCAAGCCGTGGCAGGAATCGCCAGCCCCGCGGCGCCGCTTCCTGCTGCTCGCCGTCCTCGCCCATGACTTCGGTAAGCCGTCGACCACCGTCCGCGCCATGAAGCGCGAGGTGCTGCGCTGGATCAGCCCGGGGCATGAGGCCGCCGGGGGGCCGCTGACCGAGACGTTCCTGACGCGCATCGGCGCTCCGCTCGATCTGGTCACCTTCGTCCGCCCGCTCGTCGTCGATCATCTGGTCCACCACAGCGGCCACCGGAGCGAGTACAGCGACTCGCAAGTGCGCCGACTCGCCCGACGGCTGGCCCCGGCGACGATCGATGATCTGGCGCTGGTGATGACGGCCGATTCGCTGGGGCGTCCGCCGCTGTCCTCGCCGGAGACGATCAATCTGATCGAGAAGATGCGCGCGAAGTCGCGTCAGCTGGACCTCGCCGCCAAAGCGCCGCAGCCGCTGCTGAAGGGCCGGCACCTCCTCGATCTCGGGGAGCCCGCCGGGCCGCACTTCAAGGCCTTCCTCGATCTCGCCTTCGAGGCGCAGCTCGATGGGATGTTCCGCGACGAAGCCGGTGCAATGACGTGGGCCCGGACGGAACTGCGCCGGGCCGCCAGCGCCGCCGCCCGCGCCAGCGCCGCCGTCACCCCTTCGCCCCCTTCACCTCCCCCGCCGTGCCCTCCCAACTCGACCAGCTAAAACAGTTCACCCAGGTCGTCGCCGATACCGGCGACTTCGCATCCATGCGTCAGTTCGCGCCGAAGGATGCGACCACCAACCCGTCGCTCATCCTCAAGGCCGCCGCGATGCCCGAGTACGGCTATCTCGTCGACCGCGCCCTGCGCGACGCCGGCACCGCCACGCCGGTGAGTCAGGTGATCGACTCCCTGCTCGTGCTCTTCGGCCTCGAAATCCTCCGGATCGTCCCGGGCCGCGTCTCCACCGAGGTCGATGCCCGCCTGTCCTTCGACCGCGACGGCACGGTCACCAAGGCCCACGAGATCATCGCGCGCTACGCGGCCGCCGGAATTCCGCGCGAGCGGGTTCTCATCAAGATCGCCTCCACGTGGGAGGGCATTCGCGCCGCCGAGGTCCTCGAGCGCGAGGGTATCCGCTGCAACCTGACACTACTCTTTTCCCTGCCCCAAGCGGTGGCCTGCGCCGAGGCGGGCGTGCGGCTGATCTCGCCGTTCGTCGGCCGGATCCTCGACTGGCACAAACGCAACGCCGGCCGCGACTTCGCACCGGCCGAGGACCCGGGCGTCCGCTCGGTCGCCTCCATCTACGCCTACTACAAGCACCACGGCTACGCCACCGAGGTCATGGGTGCCTCCTTCCGCAACAAGGGGGAAATCCTCGAACTCGCCGGCTGTGATCTGCTCACCATCGCGCCGCCGCTGCTCGCCGAGCTCGCTGCCAGCGACGAGCCCGTCACGCGCAAGCTCTCGGCCGAATCCGCGGCCAAGGACGCCCCCGCCCGTCGCTCCTACGACGAGAAGGCGTTCCGCTTCGCGCTGAATGAGGACGCCATGGCGACCGAGAAGACCGCCGAGGGAATCCGCCTGTTCTCCGCCGACATCGTCAAGCTGGAGACCTTCCTCGAGCAACGCCGCCGCAGCTGAGCGCCGCGTGCGGGGACGTGGCGCGACCCTACCGCGACCCCGCCGCTACCCGCCGCGACCACGCCAGGCCGGCGACGACCCGCGTTGGGATGCGTCTCTGCGTCGCCCGCCCGCGCCTCCTCCCCCCGCACGCGCCTCCTCCCCCACCCACGCGCCGCGCCATCCGGGGGCGATCCGCCACGTCAGCGGGCCGCCTGCGCCGGGAGCACCGCGTCCAGCGTGAGCTGGCCGCCTTCGAGCGTAAATGCCGCCGGGCCGACGGCCAAGTCGCCGTCGGTGAGGATGCGCGCCCGCAGGCCGCCGCGGCCCTTCAACCACGCCTCGGCCCCCGGTCCCACCGCTTGGTCCATCCAGTAGCAGGGCGTTGACTCCGCCGTGCCTTCGAAGGTGACCCCGCCAAGGGAAAAGCGTGCGCCGATCAACGCGGGTAAGTCGATTCCCTCCACCACCACGTTCCGCCGCACCGCCCCCGGGTTCACGCCCGACACGCCGAGCGCCGCACAGAGTCCGTTCCAGACGGAGAAGTCGAAGAACGTGATCTGCCCGCGATAGTCTTCCTTGTGGTCAAAGAAGCGATCCCCCTCGATCCCGCGCCCCGCCCGGCATCGCACGCGCTCCACGGAGACCGTCGCGTGCGTCCCCGCCGGACGCCCGTGATGGCCAAAGTAGTTATGGCCGGGAGAAATGAAGAGATGACGGACGTGAACCGGCATGATGGCGACGCGCCGAGTTCACGCGGCGACCCACGGAAACGCAACCCCACTCCGCGCCGCGGCCGAAGGCACCACCCGGGCTGCCGCCCGCCCCCGTTGTTCCCGCCCCTTGACCGTGTCGCCACCCGAAACCGGGCTCCCAAACCCCCAATTCAGTCGCACCCGACGTGTCCGACCACACGCATTTCCGGTTGCCCGTCCGCGCTGGCCGAATAGAATTTTTTCCGATGACAACGCTGGCCGCAGTCCAAGCAGCGATCCTGCAACTCGATCACGATGAGCAGGCGCGGCTGCGAATCTGGCTGGACGAAAAGGCCCTCGATCTCGAGGCGGACAGCCCGGAACTGGAAGCGGAGTTGCTCAAGGCCGTTCAAGGGCCGCACGCATCGCTCAGCAAAGCCGATCTTGAAGCCGTGGCGGAACGGGCGCTGCGCGGGAATCGATCACGTCGCAGCGCATGAGGCGTTTGCTCCGACGCACGAACGACTTCCTCAGCGATTTCGACCACCAGTACCGTTGGTATCTTCTCGAAGCGGGTGAAGCGGTCGCGCGAAAATACCTCGACGCAGTGTGGCGGGCCGTGGAGGAACTCGCTGCCCATCCAGGCCTGGGGCGGCTCCGTCACTTTCGACATCCGGCGCTCCACGGATTGCGTTCGTTTCGCGTTCAACCGCCGTTCGAAGCCCACCTGATCTTCTACCGCTACACGGACCACGAGCTATCGGTCGAGCGGCTCATGTCCGGACGCCGCGACTTGGCGCGACGCCTGCGCGAGCCACCCGGCTCTGCGACCGATTGAGCTCCGTCCGACCGTCCGCCGAGGCCGAAAGTCCCGGACCGCCGGCGCCGCGTACGGCCCTCGGCCGCTTTTTTCTTTCCAGCGCCTCCCCGCACGGTTCGCTCTCCGTCATGCGCCCCGCCCCGTTCCTTCCCCGTTGGTCGACGTTCCGCGCGCGACGGGTCGCCCACGCTCTGCTCGGCCTGATCAGCATCGGCCTACTCACCGCGTCCGCTTTCGCGTCCACGGTCAGCGCGCCCGCCGGCCCGCGCGTGCCGCGGTCGGTCGTGTTCATCCTCTCCGACGACCATCGCTACGACGCGATGGGCTTTCTGGGACACCCGTTCCTGCAGACGCCCCACCTCGACTCGATCGCCGCCCAGGGCGTGCACCTCCGCAACGCGTGCGTCACCACCGCGCTGTGCTCGCCCAGCCGCGCCTCGATCCTGACCGGCCTGACCTCACACCGTCACCGCGTCGTCGACAACTACCACGCCATCGCCCCGGGGATGCGCTTCTTCCCGCAGGATCTCCAGCAAGCCGGCTACCGCACCGCCTTCATCGGCAAGTGGCACATGGGCGGCGAGTCCGACGCCCCGCGCCCGGGCTTCGATCACTGGGTGAGTTTCCGCGGCCAAGGCTCGTACCTGCCCGAAGCGAACGGGCTCAACGTCAACGGCCAGCGCGTGCCGCAGCGCGGCTACATCACCGACGAACTCACCGACTACGCGATCGATTGGCTGCGGACCCAGCGTCCGAAGGAGCATCCGTTCTTCCTTTATCTCTCGCACAAGGCGGCCCACGCCAACTTCACCCCGGCCGAGCGCCACCGCGGCCGCTACGCCAACGCCGCCGTGCCGCGCCCCGGCAACGCCGACGAGACCCCCGCCGAGCTCGCCGCCAAGCCCCGCTGGGTCCGCGACCAGCGCAACAGCTGGCACGGCGCCGACTTCCCCTACCACAGCGACCTCGACATCGCAGACTACTACCGCAGCTACTGCGAAACCCTCCTCGCCGTCGACGACAGCGTCGGCCGGGTCCTCGCACAGCTCAAGGAACTCGGCTGCCTGGAGGACACCCTGGTGATCTACATGGGCGACAACGGATTCATGTTCGGCGAGCACGGGCTGATCGACAAGCGCGTCGCGTACGAGGAATCCATCCGCGTGCCGCTGCTCATGCAGTGCCCCGCCCTGTTTCCCGGCGGCCGCACGGTCGACGAGGTGGTGGCGAACATCGATCTCGCGCCGACGATCCTCGAGGCCGTCGGCCTCACCCCGCAGCCCAGGCTGGACGGACGCAGCTTTCTCGGCCTCGCCCAGGGCAAGTCGGTGCCGTGGCGCGAGGACTTCCTCTACGTTTACTACTGGGAGCGCAACTATCCCCAGACCCCGACGACCTTCGCGCTGCGGACGGATCGCTACAAGTACATCACGTACTACGGCATCTGGGACGTCGATGAATTGTACGACCTCCGCGAGGATCCCGCGGAGCGCCGCAACCTCATCGGCAGCCCCGAGCACCGCGCGATCGCGCGCGACCTCGAGCAACGACTCTACCGCCGCCTCGCCGCGGAAGGCGGCATGCAGATTCCGCTGAACGCGCCCAAGGGCGGCATCTACAACAAGCGCCTCGCCCCCCGCGAAGGATCGGAAGCCGCCGACTTCCCGCCCGCCCTCGTCGTCCCCGCCCCGCTCAACCGCGGCGCGCAGTGACCGAGCAAATCTGATAACGCTCGCGAGCGCGGTCCGTGTTCATCATGGGCCACTGCAACCACCTTGGGTTGACATACGGAGAAGCCGAGAAATCACGGGCGGTTTCTCCCAACAATCTGAGACTCTGAAACGCGGGCTTGGCCGGAGCTTCGTCAGGGGAGGTCTTTAGGCGGCGCTTCGGGGACATTAAGGCCTTCCTCGAAGTCATATTGCCTGGCAGCGTTGAAATGGGACCTGTCAAAACCATCGACGAGTTTGATTGCGCGCGTCCGCAACGCACCCTTTGCGCGCAGTTGCTGGCAGAAATTGTAAAGACTTCTAGCGTCTTCCGTGATCACGTAAGCGATGTCGCCCGCCTTCGCCTGCCCGAGAATTTTGAAATCGTCTTTCAGTGCGTCGCGTGCGACACCGGCGGTGCCCTTGTAAAGCGTAAAGTCGAGCTCCGCTGCGTGCATCGCGTCGTCCATGTTGAACGGCCGCGCCAAAATTATGTTCAGCGGCAGGTCCGTGACCGGCTGCTTGAGATGAAACTCAGAAGCCACAATCGTCGAAATAAACATCGGGATACCCTCCTCGACAAAATGCTTGAAGAATTGGACGGCGACCGCGTGCTGCGGGCGGTTCGCGTCGGCAAACGAAATCAGGAAACTAGTGTCGAGCAGGACGCCGTCAGCCATGGCTGCCTCCCCGGAGTTCATCAACCCATGCGCCCGCGCTGGGCACATCGCCCCAAGCCTTTGTGCCCTTGTCGAACAGCGCTTGCAGACTTAGGTCATCAACCTTTGGCCCGTAGGCGCGAAGTTCAATTAACTTGTAGTCCTTCAGTTCCCCGGTCTTCGGGTTCTGTTTGGCGCGCACGTGGACAATCGCTTTGTGGAAAACTAGGTTCTCCCGCTGTTCGCGAATCTGGTCCTCGGTCGCATCCACGATCAGCACGTCTTTGGAGTTTCTGAGACGGACATGGACATTGATGGTCTGGGCGCCTCCCCAGTCGGTTATCTCTCCGATAAGATACCGTTCCACCGTAACCCAGGTCACCCGCTCTTCGCGGCGAAACGCCGACGTGCTCGTGATGGTCACGGGCGCGAATGCGCCGCTGGGGCTCCGAACCGAGATCGACAAAGACGGTTCCATCTTCGCGCGCTCTTGCCACCGCAGCACTATCTTCGCCCTGTTGGGGTCAATGTCAGCCAAGGCTGCGGGCTGCGCGATTTTGGCCGTATCGGTGACCAACGAGGAGAGCAGGCCAACAGGTATCAGAACGCGCAGCAGATAAGAGCCTTCCTCGATTTGGACTTGGAGGTCGTTCAAAACCGCCTTGCCGTCACTGCCTTGCACGTATTTCTGCACGTCATCGTTAAACTCGGCGAACCGAGCGAAAGGAACGCCCCGCGCCGCAGAGATGGGTTTCCCTGCTATGTTGCCGCTAAGGGCAAACTCTATGGCTTGCGACTCATTCATGACACAACGCGAGGCTTAGGATCATGGCTACACGTCTGCCTGCGGCAAGCTCAGTCAAATCACCGTCCCAAATCCGTCGTAAACTGCTGCGGGATGCAGCTGGAGAGCCTGACGGGCGATGGCCTCGGCGCTTGGCCACGGCTTCTTCACTTGTCGAGAACCTTGGATCGCAGCCGCAGGTGCGGGCCAATTGGTGGCGCGCACCGAGCTCAGTTGATGGAATCCCGTTTCGCGACTGCGCGCTCTTTCAGGCCGATTGCCATAAGAGAAGATAGGAGCAGTCATTCGACCCGCGACGGCATCAGGAGCGGCCACGTACTCAAGTCCCCGAGCGCCCCGAACCTCTCCGCGCTGGGTGTCGGGGTTTGCACGCCTCAGTCCTCGTAGGTCAATCCGAACATCGTATCGGTCAGCCAGTGACGGAAAGATTCATTGTCTTGGAACTGCTTGAAGAGCTGCGCGTCGTCGGTGAATAGCGCGGTGATCACGCGCTTCAACGCCTTGTCATGCTCAATCCGGGCATTCTGCCGGTCAGAATTCTTCTTGGCGTTCTGGTAGGCGCGGTCAGCGGACACCCTCTTCGGGATTTCATCTGTGATCCGCTTCTCCATCCGCTTCGCATCGGCAAACAGACCGCCGAACTGGTCGTTAAACGCCTTCACGATGTTGGATAGCTTGTCCATCTCCGGCTCGGGTTTGCTCCCGCCGCCGGATGTCGGCACCGGCTCGATCTCTGCCTCTGCATCGGGCAGCGCAATCGCCATCGTTGCTTTTTTCTCGGCGCGATAGCTGTCCATGTCGATGGCTTCCAAGATGCCCTTGGCGAGGTCTTCATCGATGGGCGCGGGCAATTTCGGGATCAGGAAGTTCAGAAAGATCGAAAGTTTCTCCCACTCCTGCACGCCGTAGGGCAGGATCGTCGCGAGGAAGTCATAGGTGCGTGTGAAAGCCTTGGCCTTGCCCTTGAAATCGACTTGGCCGTCCTCGTCCAAGTCCGCCACGTAAACCGCCACGCACGCGTCGAGGATGGGGTCCAACTTATCGCGGTCGGCGCCGCTGAGATAGAGGTCAACCAGCTGCGCGATGCTTTCGGGCGAGTAGACCTGATACTTGTCCAGCTCCGCCTTCAACGTGTGGAGCTTATTGGCGTCCGTCTCCTTGCTGAGGATCGTTGTGCGGTAGTAGTCGGCAAACGACTTCTCAATTGTCTCGGTGTCGTTTTGAAAATCCAACACGAACACGTCGTGTTTTTTCGGGTGCGCACGGTTTAGCCGGGACAGCGTCTGCACGGCCTTTATGCCGGAGAGTGCCTTGTCCACATACATGGTATGGAGCAGCGGCTCGTCATATCCGGTCTGGAATTTGTCCGCGCAGATGAGGAAGCGATACGGGTCTTCCTGGACTCTGTCCGCGATGTCGTTGCCCGGAAATCCGTTCAACTTAGCCTCGCTTATCTTCTCGCCCTTGTAATCTGGCTCGCCAGAGAACGCTACGATGGGTTTGTAGGGGCTCTTTATTTCCTCAAGATATTCCCGGAAAGCGAAGAAGTATTGGATCGCGCGCTGGATGCTGCCGGTGACAACCATGGCGCGCGCCTGACCGCCGATTTTGTTCTGCCCGATCACCTGCTCGAGGAAATGATCCACCATGATCTCCGCCTTGTCGCGGATGGCCTTGCTGTGGCTCTCCACGTAGCGCCGAAGTTTCTTCCGCGCCCGCTTCACATCATACTCCGGATCGCCCTCAACGGTCTTTGCCAGCCGATAGTAACTTTCAACCGGCGTGTAATTCTTCAGCACGTCCAGGATGAAGCCCTCCTGAATCGCCTGCTTCATCGTGTAGCCGTGGAACGGCCGGTGCTTCACCTCGCCCGCAACCGAATAGGCGATACCGAAAATCTCCAGCGTCTTGTTCTTCGGAGTGGCCGTGAACGCGAAGTAACTGGCGTTGGGCACCAGTTTGCGGGACTCGATGATGCGGTTGATTTTGTCCTCGGTTGACTCCTCTTCCTGCTCCGCGCCGCCTGCGGACAGCGCCATGCTCATGGCGGCGGCGGTGCGCCCGCCTTGGCTGGAGTGGGCCTCGTCGATGATGATGGCGAATTTCCTGCCCCGGTGTTCTTCGCCGATGCTATCGAGCACGAAGGGAAAGGTCTGCACCGTGGAGATAATGATCTTTTTCCCGTCCTTCAGAAATTTCGACAGTTGCTCCGTCTTGGAAACACCCGCGCCATCCTTCACGGCGCCAATGATGCTGCCGACTTGGGCAAACCCGCGGATTGTTTCGCGGATTTGCCGGTCGAGGATGCGGCGGTCGGTAATGACGATTATCGAGTCAAAGACTTCGGCGCCGCCCTTGCGCAGGCTGATCAACTGGTGCGCCAGCCAAGCGATCGAGTTGGACTTACCGCTGCCCGCCGAGTGCTGGATCAAGTAGCGCTTCCCCGCGCCGTGGGCCTGCACGTCCGCCAGCAATTGCCGGACAACATCGAGCTGATGGTAGCGGGGGAAAATCTGAACCTGTTTCTTGTTCCCGGTTTTCTCGTTTACCTCCTCGACGATCTGGGCGTAGTTTTCCAGAATTTCGGTCAGGCGCGCAGGGGTAAGTGTCTGTTTCCAGAGGTAGTCAGTCTTTATTCCCTCTGGGTTGGGCGGATTGCCGGCGCCGTCGTTCCACCCCTTGTTGAAGGGAAGGAACCAAGAGTCCTTTGCCATGCCCTTCGTTCCCTTGAGAGCGGTGCACATGGCGACTTCGTGGTCATCGACCGCGAAGTGCACGACGCAGCGGCCAAATTGAAACAGCGTTTCCCGCGGATCGCGGTCCCGCTTATATTGCTCCACCGCGTCCTCCACTGTCTGCTTGGTCAGACTGTTTTTTAGCTCGAAAGTCGCAATCGGCAGGCCGTTGATGAAGGCGCACAAGTCCAGCGCCCGCTTGGTTTGCTCCCGGCTGTAATGCAACTGCCGCGTGATGCTGAAGCGGTTGGCTGCGTGCCGCGCCACCGCCTTGGCGTTCTCCGGTGACGGCGTTCCGTAGAAAAGATCGAAGCTGAGCGCGCCGTGTTTGATACCGTTGCGTAGCACGTCGATGACGCCGCGCCGCGTAACCTCGCCTTGCAAGCGGGCCAGAAACTTCTGCCGCGCCATGCCGGTCTTGTCCTTGTAGTCCCCAATGCCGAGTTTGGCGAACTCCTCCGGTTGCGTCTTCGCAAGAAAGGCAAACAACTGCTCGGTATCGACGGCGAATTCGCGGTCGTAGGCTGAGGAGTTGCCCGCAAACCAGCCGCTGCCGTTGGCCGGCGGCACCGATTCCGCGACGCCCTCCGCAGAACGCGGCGCCAAACCATCCGAGCCTGTCATGTGGCGCATGATCAGGGATTCGAGTCCTTTTTCGGATGTGTCGGTTGGCATGTAGACGGCGCTAGGGTGCGGCACAGGCAGCCTTACCAGTAGGTGGGTGAAGGCTGCCTGGCAACGGGGTAGAATCGGACTTCAGCGCTGAGACCTGCGGCGCGAGGACTTCGTTAAATTTCCCGATGCTGTGGGAAATGGCATTGATGTAATATTGAGGTACGGCCGACAGCGGATTGCTGCCCGGAATCAGCTTGCTGTGAAGGTCGTTGACGGTCTGCTCCAGCGTGTAGGCTTCGTATCCGGTGATGGGCATAGTCCGGCCGGAGAAGTTTTGGTGAAAGAGCGCCGCGCCGCTGGGCGCAGCCTTCAAATCATCCGTCTTAAAACAAAACGCGGCGGTATCGATATCGATTACCTTTCCGCTGCCGGTCGTTGCCCAATCTGGGCGCAGCGCAAGCACGACAAGATAGTCCACCGTGCCGCTACCGGAGACCGCCGCGGCAAACGTGTAGCACTTGGCCGCGTAGTCAGGATGGAATATTCCGGTCGGCGATTCCGGTAAGGTGAAGAACTTGATCGAGCCCTGCTCCACGTCGACGCGGAGGTGTTCAACCGCGCTAAGTGAACTCGGGAGCATCTCGATTTTCTTCATGCCTCGACCTCCTCGGATTCAACTTCTGCAAGGTCTCCTACTTTGGCTGCTTCGGAATCGGGCTGCGCGGAGATGTCGGGAAGCTGTGCAGCGGCGACGCGAACATCAAATTTTCCAGTTACTACGTCTGCGGTCAGTCGCGTCCGGAATTCCAGCATCAGGGCGATTTCTCGCTCGGTCCGGGCGATGGCGACGTCGATTCCTTTGGTTTCACCTTTCACATGTTCGACTATAGCTCGCAATTCGCCATCCGGCGGGATTGGCGTTTTGGCAGCAAGGAACAAGGGCTTGGAAACTCTTTTGCGAAGCCCAGTGTATAGGGGCTTCAACATCTTGTGGTCGTCCATCGCGATATAGAACAACTCAAGGAAAGATGCCACGGGTTCAGCGGGGCACTCCATAACTGTGTAGTCGGGACTAATCATCCCGGGCACGCGAGAGAGCCCGACTCCGCGCGGCGTCTCATCAACATCAAAAAAGCAAAAAACCATGTTTCCCGGGCGGACTTCTTGGGACCGCTCCCAAAAGCTCGAGAACTTTCCGCCTGCATCCATGTCTCGAACTATAACGCCCCGCTTGGTTAGAGAAAGCACTTGGAATTCGCGGTGACGAGCCCCGACAATTCTTTTTCGAATTCGGAAGAGACTCCGGTTTGGGTGCATGGGCCAATGTGACGGGACGCAGTCTAGCCAGGGTATTCCGGAGGGTGCTAAGTTGGCGTGCGGATCGACGCCGCGCGTGACCGCGCGGTGGATTATAGTCTGCTTCTGCTCGATCAGCAGCCCGATCAGCTTGCGCTTCGCCCGGATGAACCCGTCGATCTTCCGGTTTGCATGCTCCAGAAACCGCACAATCGCCGCCTGTTCGTCGGGAGGAGGGATCAAGATCCGAATCTCACCCAAGTCTTCAGCACCAAGCGTGGAGCGCACTCCCGCGCCAAGCGCGTTGAATACTGCGCGACTGTAGAGGTCGAAAAACTGGTGGTAGTAGAACCGGACATTGCAGGCCGCTGATGGAATTAAACGCAAATAGGCCGAACTCATGATACCGTCCTCATGGACCAACCCAACACGGCTCGTCCGGAGATTCTCCAAGTCGATGAGTTTGAATACTAGGTCGTTCTTTCGGAACAGCTGATACGTAGCATAATCCTTGGGCACTAATCCTTCCGGAGAGTCAGGGTCATTGTTCACGACACCGCGAAGCGTGAGAGAGAGCACGTTGGTGCACTTGCGCCCCAGGTTGAGTTCCTTGCGCTTCCGGAAGACCCGCTTGGTTCGCTCAACACGCCACCCCAAGGGAACTGAGCCGAGCCAAGGAACGGCTGACTCTATGTATTCCGAATGCGGCTGGAGCCCCTCAATCAAGCCACCGCTAGGTTTTGGTGGCATTGCAGGCTCCGATCTCGTCTTTGAAAATTCGTTTAGGGACGAGGGAGCAGAAAACAACGGCAACGCTAGATCATCTAGGTGGGCATCGGTTGGATACTTGGTTTCAAGTGTCGGCGCATTCTTGTCGGCGCGGAAATCGACAACCTGAAGCGGGTCACCGAAAAGGAGAAAATTGTCGATGGCTGAAGCCTCCACGCGCCGCAATTCAGCGCCCTTCTTGATTTCCTCCCTGAGTTCCATCAGCAGTCTACCCAGGACATTCAGTCCCACTAAGGTTTCTCCTTCGGATGGAATTGCGCCCCAGAAATCATCTCTCTTGGAGTCCTCTACAATCGCGCGATCTCCGGTGGAGAGTAGAAGCTGACTGAACTTCGTCCAATGCTGGCTGAGCTTCAGTCTCAGGCACCAGCGCATAACTGTTATGCGCACCTTGTCCCAATCTGCGCGCGAGTCCTTCCGGTGCGGTTTGCTGACCATCTTCGCCGTCATTGGGCTGTGCTGGTCAATGATCAACCGTTGCACCTCCGGCAGGTGAGGGAACCGTGATGCCTGATACAGCGCCTCAATCGTCATCACGCGCACGCCATTGACGCGCACGGGATATCCCGGCGCCATGTTCGACAGGCCGCCAAAAGCCTCTTCGGTCTTGCGGAAGACGGCGCAGTCGCGGCGCGTATAGGTGCGGTTCTGTCGATTGGTGCTCATCAGTTGGTCTTCCGCGGGAAAAGCGGATACCATGGATCGCCGGCCCAAAGGGCGAGAGGCGCATTGTTGGGGCAATTGCGGAACGTAACGATCGTCGATCCGAAACCCAAGGTCTCGAGGACCATGTTTCCGAGGGGGCGCTGGTATTTATTTAAGTGAGGACACGAACCTCGAATCTTTACGCCAGCTTTGAGGAATTCTTGCTCTAGTAGTGCGCGGCCCTTTTCGCACGAAAAGAATTTGTGTTCACCGACAGAATCTTGCGACCGCAGGATCGGTTTGTATTTCAGTGATGCGGCATAGGCGGCAACCTGTGGGTCGTCCCCCAAAGTCCGCGGACGGAGAACATCTGACTTGTTAACCATGTCCCGGCTATCTTCGATTTCGCCGCGACACCACCACGTGAGCTTTACGTCCTTCTTGGCGGCAGCGATCGCCGCTTTTATTTTAGATGCGGCATAAGGCAGCCCTCCACGGTGGAGCCCGATGGTGATAATATAACCTTTGGCTTTCGCTGGCGCGGTTGTCTGAATCCAAGCACCGACGTCCTTCAAAACCCGATTTCCTGTAAACACCACGTCATCTAAATAAATGAATGTGGAACCGTCATCGGAACAGTCTTTGATTCCAAAACCGCAGTGCTTCTTCAAAGGCACATCAAAAAGTGCGAGCATTTCTCTCTGGCTGTTGCCACCACCCTGGATTTTTAGGAACGTCGCGTTGCGCCAAAACGCGCACGGGTCATCTCCGGTCAATTTCGGTTGGACGATCAATCCTGCCAAAAACTTCGTTACGGTGGTGCGGTTGATATACGTGTGCTTTAGAACGTGGTCTAGTTCTTCAAGCATTGGAAGTCGCACTCCTTCCGAAAATTGGTTCACCCATGTTTCTACATGGGCTGCATCGGGAGCATCAATTTCACCGTGGCGGTAATCTGCGATCGTCGAGGCAATCGATTCTAACAATTCGGCTTTGGTGCTCATGGCTTCTTTCCCTCGGTGACCTCTGTAAGCTGTCCCGCGATCATGAGTTGGCGGCCTCCGCAAGGCGGCTGGGATGCCAGATTCGCTCTGCTAACCGGAGATAGAGTTCGCAGCGCTGCTCAATTTCAGCGGATCGGAAGGTGGCGTGCGCCTTGAACGGAAGGCCCGACTCCTGGATGAAGCGCAAAAATCCGGGATTGTTTTCGTAGCACGTCGGATGAAGAGAGCGCGCGAGCAGGTTTTGCCCGTGGTAGTGCGGCAACTTTTCCCTGTAAGGAAGATCGCCATAGCTCGCGTTGAAACTTTTCGGGAGCAGAAGCAGGCCGCCGATGCGATCCCGCATGCTCGCAAAATCGCTGGGATGTTTGATCTCGTCCTGATGGCGCTCGGGGTGATTGGCCCAGATGTGCTCGATTTCGTAACGCTTCTTGCCGCTCGCCATGTATTCCGCGTAACGTGACGCCATGCCGGAACGGGTCTCGACATAGTCCGTCATGCGCGCGAGCAGCCGATGAATCGGCCGGCCGTTCATGCCGTGCAGCGCAAAGCGGTCGTTCTTGGCGAACGTCTCCTCGTCCTCGGTGAGCCGCTGGGCAAGAATCGTGGCCACCTCAGCGGCCGACTTCCCCCTGATGTCGCGGATGACCGTGAACATCGCATATTGAAGCGTGGAGTAGTCGATGCTGCGCCAATTCCAGATGCGCCGAGTGATGAGAATGTCGATGAACGAGCTGACGACGCGGAGCTTTCGGAGAATTTCGGTCTCCGGGTCATCCGGCAGCAGGGGCGCGAGCAGCACCGGATATTGAAGCGTGAACTTGTGCTGCGCGATGAAGTGGACGGATTCGAGGCCCGGCACCAACTCCGAGCCGGCCTTTCGTGCGCGGAGATATTGGGCGGTGTAGAATTTGAAGTCCCGTTGAATGAAGCGGGCGAAATCGCCGGGCTTTGCGAGGCCGAGAAGTTCCTCCTGGTCGCGAATCCAACGATGGAATTCGGTGCCGATGAGATCGAAATCCTCCGGCTTGGCGTCGCGCTTACGTTCGCGGATTTTCCGGGCGTGCTGGCTGCGCAGCCAGGCCTTGATGGCGTCGGCGTCCTCCTCCTTGCCCCATTGCTGGCACTCTGAAACCCGTTCGCGCCAGACTTTGCTGGCAAGATTGCGAGCATCGGCGTCGGTGATATTGGCGAGGAGATAACCCTTGAGCATGTCCGTGGGCGTCAGCGAAAGCCCGCGGTCGTTCATCGTCTCGAAAATCGTGTAGGCGTCCTCGTCCGAGTATGCGGTGATTTCGACGAGGTGAACATTTTCGATTAGCCAATCGGCGAAGTATGCCAGCGCCGCGCCGGAGGCCTCCTCGGGGAACTGCTCCTCGATGTCCCCGAACCGCGCGAGGATGTTCGCGACGGATTCGGAAGAGTCGGCCGCATCGAAGGTTTGACCGGTGTAGAGCGCTTCCATGCAGGGGGTGCGATCCGGCACATCGAGATTGAAAGATCGTTTCCCGTATTTCTGGGAAAAAATCAGGTCAGCGAGCTGCTTCTTTTCCTCCTCGTCCGTCAAATGACGGTGCAAGTAGATGAGCAGTAGCGTGAGCGAAGTAAGGCGCTGCTGACCGTCGATGATAAATTTCTGGCCGTCGCGGTCGCTGATGATGATCGAGCCGAGAAAGTAGTGGCCGTAGTTCTCAACCGCGCCGCGTTCGTCACCGGCTTCGTAACTCTCCAGAAATTTGGCCGTGAGATCGTCCACCAACTCGGTCATCTGCTTCGGCTGCCAGCGATATTCCCGCTGGTAGTAATCGATGGAGTATTTCGCGCCGCCGAGCAGTTCGCGCACGGTCTTAGCCTTACCAAGGATCTCTTTCATTTACTTGCTCCCTTGGTTATTTCCGTGAGCAGGCCCTCGGTCTCTTGCTCTAGCTTGTGGATGTCAGCACTGATTTCCGCCAGCGTCCGAAGTTTCGGTGGCTGGTAGAAATGGCGGGTGAAGCTGACTTCGTATCCGATCTTTGTGTCTGCCTCAACAATCCATGCGTCGGGGGTGTAGGGCAGCACTTCGCGGCGGATGAAAGACTCGATGCCGCCCTCTTCCAATAGAGGGATTTGCTCGAAGTCGCGCAGCTCACTGTCGGGTTCGTATTCGACGACGCAGGGCTTGCCGTCGATGTCTGCCGAGAACAGGCCGCGCAACGGATCGGGCTTCACCTTGCCGGCCTTGTGCACTTTCTTGATGACAGGCGGGGCGGCCTCGTCGCGCCAGCTTACGGCGTTGACGATGAGTTTGAGGTCCGACGCCGAGAGTTTCAAACCGAGCTTCTTCAGGGCGGCGTCCATCTTTTCGAGAAAGATGTTGTGATCCGCGAACAGCCCGTCGCCAAGTGCGCCGCGCAGCTTCTCGGCCGTCTCGACGAGCATGGCGTCGCGTTTCCATGTATCGGGCTCGAGGAGCTTCTTCTTCGTCTTGTCCGGGAGGCCCTTTTTCGCGCCTTCACCGTTTTCGTCGTCATCGCTGGCGTCATCCTGGCCCCAACCGTCAACGAGCTTGGCGAGCTCATCGCGGACGGTAGCGGGTTTGTCGAAAAGGTCGTCGCCAAGTTGATCGTAGAGCGCTGCGCGAATATCTTCGTGACCGGATGCAAAGCGAAGGGTCTCGATACGCGGCAGGGTAAGCTGGCTGCGCAGGCGCAGCGGACGCTCGACTTTCACTTTCCAGTAACCGAACGCGGCATTGGGGAAAATCTTGGACTGCTCGCTCTCCTTGAAGCCAAGGAACGCATCGCAGATGCGCTGGATGTCCTCGGGCGCCAACTCGCAATTTTTCTTCCCCATGTTCTTCCGTAGCGGCCGGAACCATTGCGTGGCGTCGATGAGTTGAACTTTGCCTTTGCGGTGCGCTGGCTTCCGATTCGTGAGCACCCAGACGTAAGTGGCGATGCCGGTGTTGTAGAACAGATTTAGCGGCAGCGCGACAATCGCCTCCAGCCAATCGCTCTCGATGATCCAGCGCCGGATGTTGCTCTCACCTTGGCCGGCATCACCGGTGAACAGCGATGATCCGTTGTGCACCTCCGCGATCCGGCTGCCGAGCGGCGTGTCGTGCTTCATCTTGCTCAGCATGTTCGCCAGAAAGAGCATCTGGCCATCGCTGGAGCGGGTTACGAGTGAGTATTCCGAGTCGCCCGCGTGCTGGATGAGAAAACGCGGGTCCTTCAAATCCTTCTTGCCGCCCATGCGCTCAAGGTCGCTCTTCCAGCTCTTGCCGTAGGGCGGATTGGCCAACATGAAATCGAACTCGCGCGAGCGGAACGCATCGTTGGACAGCGTCGAGTGTTCCGGGCCGCCGATGATGTTGTCCGCGGCGTCACCGTCTCCCTTCAACAAAAGGTCGGCTTTGCAGATCGCGTATGTTTCACCGTTGATCTCCTGGCCGAAGAGATGCGTCGCAACCTGCTTGCCGTGCGCTTTCGCAATTTGCTGGAGCGTTTCCTCCGCCACGGTGAGCATGCCGCCCGTGCCGCAGGCGCAGTCGTAGAGCAGGTAGGTGCCCGACTCGATCTTGTCGGCGACGGGAAGGAACATGAGGTTGGCCATCAACCGGACTGCGTCGCGCGGCGTCCAGTGTTCGCCCGCCTCTTCGTTGTTGTCCTCGTTGAAGCGGCGAACCAATTCCTCGAACATGGTCCCCATCGAATGATTATCGAGTGCCGGCTGATCGCCGACGGGGTAGGGGCTGAGGTTGATGTCCTTATCGAGAAACTTTTCGATGAGTTGGCCCAACGCGTCGGCCTTGGAGAGACGGGGTATCTGGTTGCGAAACTCGAAGTTGTTCAGGATGTCCTGCACGTTCGGCGAGAAGCCATCGAGATACGCCTCGAAGTCATCCTTGAGTTTTTGCTGCGTGGCGCGCGACTTGAGATCGCGGAGCAGAAACGGTGACGTGTTGTAGAAGGCCTGGCCCGAGGCCGCGCGTAGGGCGTCGTCTTGGTTGGTAACCTTCTCGCGTTCCAGCGCCGCCTTCATGTCGAGGACTGCCTTCTTTGTCGGCTCAAGAACCGCATCGAGACGGCGCAGCACCGTCATCGGCAAGATCACGTCGCGATATTTTCCCCGGACGTAAACATCGCGGAGGACATCGTCCGCGATATTCCAAATAAAGTTGGTGAGCCAGTTGAGTTGGGCTTGGTCCATTGCTGGGCGGCCTCGCTCACGTTCGCTGTCGGCGGTTGCTGGAACGTTGTCGCCTTTTCAGGAGCAGTCGTGGGCGGAGACGCAAGAAGAGGAGCGATCCTTCGATGTCTGAGCAAGCTCGCGCTCGACGGGGAGCAAAAAGTGTAGGTCGGCAGCCGAATGCTGAATTCTCGCTTGACCACGCTCAGCGGTCGCCGCCCCTGCTTGCGAGCACACTGCGTGGTTAGTAAGCGATTTCCGCCATGATGACCCGCAACCCGGGGACAGGCTCAGGCGTTGACCCGGGAGCACCGATAGATTTTCTCTCGGGGAAGCGAGGCGCGTCCCCATAGCTCAAGTGGATAGAGCAGTCGTTTCCTAAACGACTGATCCGTGTTCGAGTCACGGTGGGGGCACCAGCCTTCGCCACGGCCACCGCTGGCAAGGGGAGCCTCCACGCGACCGCGCCGTCAGCCGCGCGCGAACCGGAGCAGCGGCGCCACGTCTCCCTCATCCGCGCGGCGAAGGCAACGCCGCGCCTTCAGGATATTCGTCCGCTCGGCTAAGTTCAGTTCCGCGCGCGTGCTCAGGCTCGGAATGAGTTCCCGCGCTTCCTCCTCGGCGAGCGGAGTCTCGCGCTCCTCACTTCGGACCAGATCCGTCACGGCAGGGGTTTCAGATCCCCGACGGCCTGGCGTTCCAGCGCCATCGAATGCTCGGTCGCGTGCAAGCGCTTCAGTACCGGGTCGTGCTTCACCGCCAGATCCGCGTAGGACTCCGCCACCACCGCCTTCGGCACGAGGAAGTAAACGACCTCACAGTCCATCGCGTCCGCCGCTCTCCGCAGCGAACCTAGGCTGACCGTACCCTGCGCCTCCGTGATCTCCAACCGCGCGTAGGACTGGCGCTTCACGCCCATGCGCTCCGCCACGGCCGACTGCTTCATGCCAATCGCCTCACGGACCGCCCGCAGCCAGCCACGCGCCGGCCGCAACGCCGCCTCATTCGCCTGCCGCAGGACCGGCAACCGTTGATCCAAACCCCGACGAATGATGTCCGTGACGGTCATGATGCAGTGTTTAACCTGCTTTCTCTCCATAAAAGCAACTTAAACGCTGCTTTGCTTCAATTTTAGCAGTTTTTAGTCTGCTTTCGATCTTCACGCGCCCGAAGGAAACCGGGCGGAGATCAGGCCCTCAAGCCGGGTGCAGCCCCTCTTCAGGGCCTCCGTGTTCCGCGGCGCCGGCGCGGGTCAACCGCGATCGGAACCGCCCCTCCTCGATCGTCGCCAAACGGCAAGCCCCCTGAGCCAACTCGGCATCTGGCGCGAGTCCGGGCACGGCGGTTCATGCCAGCCGCGCGAACATTTTACTCCCGGTGAGGGACCGGTTCACGCACGCTGCGCGGCATCGAGGAGGGCGGACCGGACCGCCAAGCCGCTCACCGGATCTTACCTCTTCTCCCCATGACGACGCATTCCGTTTCCCGCCCGACCCCCTCGCTCCGCGTGGCCATGAGTCGCGCGATTCCGACTCCTCGACGTCCCGGTGCCTCGTTCCTCGAAGGCCTCCTCCGGATCGCCGGTCACCTCGCAGGCGGACTCCTCGCAGGCGGCCGCGCCTCCCACAGCCGCGGCCGCGCACTCGGCGCGGGGTTTGTCCTCGTGCTCACCGCGAGTGCGGGTGCCGCAGGCACCCCGTCCAACGGGTGGAGCGCCAGTACAGCGCGCGAGAAGATCACGCCACCCGCCGGGGTGTGGATGACCGGCTACGGGTCGCGCGATCGGCCGGCCGAGGGCACCGGGCAGGATCTGTGGGCCAAGGTGCTCGCGATCTCCGATCCGTCGGGTCGGCGCGCGGTGCTCGTCACGCTCGATCTGTGCGGCATCCCCCGCGAGTTTTCCGACGCAGTCGCCAACGCCGTCAGTGACTCGCACGGCCTGCCGCGCAGCGCGGTGATGGTGAACGTCTCCCACACGCATTGCTCGCCGTTCCTCCGCGGCTACCTCAACGGCCTTCGCGTGCTGCCGCCGGAGGCTGTAGCCCGCTCCGACGACTACGCGGTCACGCTGCGCACCGCAGTCACGCGCGCCGCGCGGGCCGCGCTCGATGTGCTGCAACCCGCCGCGCTGGCCTGGGGCGAGGACGAGGCCCACTTCGGTTTCAATCGCCGCGAAAACCCCGAGAAGGACGTCGCCGCACTGCGTGCAGCCGGCCAACTGAAGGGCCCGGTCGATCCACGCGTGCCCGTGCTCGCGGTGCGCACCGCCTCCGGCGAACTCGCCGCGCTGCTCGTATCGTACGCGTGCCACAACACGACGCTGTCGTACTTCCAGTGGCACGGTGACTACGCGGGCTCGGCGCAGCTTGAGTTGGAGCGACGTCACCCGGGCGCGACCGTGCTGTTCGCGAGCGGCTGCGGCGGCGACATCAACCCCGGACCCCGGCGCCAGGTCGCGCTGGCGGAGCAGTACGGGCGCGACCTCGCCGACGCCGCTGACCGCGCGCTGGCCCGGCCGCTGCAGGGAATTGACGGCACGCTCGGCACCGCCTTCGCGGACCTGCCGCTGCGCTTCGCCCACGTCCCGACCGCGGCGGAGCTGGAAGCCGCCCGCACCAGCGGCGAACCGGCCCGCGTCGCTTGGGCCGCCGCCGTGAGCAGCGATCTGGCCGCGAAGGGCGAGGCGATCCTCGACTACGTTTATCCGGTGCAAGCGTGGCGCCTCGGCAGCCTCGCGTGGCTCGCGCTCGGCGGCGAGGTGGTGGTCGACTACGCCCTGCGCTTCCGCGCCGAGGAAGGCCGCAGTCTCTGGGTGTTCGGCTACTCCAACGATGTCATGGCCTACATCCCCAGCGAGCGCGTGCTCCGCGAAGGCCGCTACGAGGGCGACACCTCCATGTTGCCCTATGGTCGCCCGTCGCCTTGGGTCCCGGGCATCGAGGAGAAGGTGGTGCAGGCCGCCCGCGCGACGCTGCGGGAGGCGGAGCGCGCGGCGGCCGCGCCGCGCTGAGCTGAGCCGTTCGCGAAGAGGAGGAGGCAGGGTGATGCCCGGCACCCGGCAACGGACCAGCCATCGCGCCGGGGGAATGGCGTGAGCTTCGATCGAGGCTCGCCGCGCGCTTGCGCGCGGGGGCACGGTCCCTAGGGTCACGCGCAACGCGCCGCCCGGCGCGGTCGATGGTCGCCTCCTCCTCACGTCCCTCGCTCCTGCTGCTGACCCATGAATTTCCGCCGCGGCGCGGAGGCATCGCGACCTATGCCGAGGAAATGGCCCGCGCCGCCGTGGCATTGGGTT
Organism: Opitutaceae bacterium; assembly: GCA_040382075.1. Taxonomy (GTDB): domain Bacteria; phylum Verrucomicrobiota; class Verrucomicrobiia; order Opitutales; family Opitutaceae; genus UBA6669. Next base: position 79,754 of record JBEIGD010000006.1, on the reverse strand, counting down.
TCGCGGTCGAGGTCTGGGCCCCCGCCGCCGGCGCCTTCGCCCGCGCCCTCTCATCCGCAGCCCTCTCAGGCGAAACGCGCGCGGGCGCCGACGCCGGGGATGCGTCGCTCCCGTACATCGTGCGCCGCCTCCCGATCCGCGGGACGCACGGGCCGCGCTGCGTGCTGCGCACCGCGCGTGAACTCATCCGCGAGCGCGCGCGACTCCGCGAGGCCACCGTGCTGCTTGCCGAGCCCGGGCCCATGCTTGCGTGGATGGTCGCGGGGCTTCTCGTGGATCTCCAGCCACGCGCACTGCTGCTCGCGTTTCACGGTTCCGAACTCCTCCGCTGGCACGACGCCCCACTCATCCGCTGGGGGCTCCGCTCGTTGCTCCGGCGCGCGACGCGCGTGGCAACGCTGACCGCCTACACCGAAGGACTGCTGCGGGCGTATTTCCCGGAAGGCGCGGACAAGGTCTGCCGCACGCCCGGAGCGCCGCGGTCAAGGCGCTCCGTCGCGCCCGCCGCCGCGAACACGGACCGTCGCGCCGACACCGGCGAGCGCCGCTTGGTCGTGCTGACGGTCGGTCGGCTACATCCGCGCAAGGGCCAGGTGCAGACGCTCGCCGCGCTGCAACGCCTCGCCCCCGCGCTGCGCGCCCGCGTCGAGTACTGGATCGCCGGCGGCCAGAGCAAGGGCGGCTGCGGCGAGGCGTTGCGCGCCCAGGCCGCCGCGGGAGACGTGCCGGTGCGCTTCCTCGGCGAGGTCGCGGACGACGAACTGGACCACCTCTACGCCCAGGCGGATCTGTTCGCTCTGACGAGCGTCGAATACGAACGCAGCGTGGAGGGATTCGGCCTCGTCTATCTGGAGGCGGCCGCGCACGGACTGCCGGCGATCGCGCACCGCGTCGGCGGTGTAGACGAAGCCGTCATCGACGGCGAGACCGGTCTGTGCGTGACGCCCAACGATCCCGACGCCCTGACCGCCGCCTTCGCGCGGCTGCTCGGGGACGCAGAGCTGCGACGGCGCATGGGCGACGCCGCGCGCGTGCGTGCCCGCCTCGCGAATTGGACGGAGTCCGCTCGCGCCCTTCTGCTCCCGCGTCCTCCGGCACCCGTTTCCCGATGATTCAATCCCGCACCCAGGTTACCGTCCGCTACGCTGAAACCGACATGATGGGCGTCGTCTATCACGGGAATTACCTCCCGTGGTTTGAAATCGGCCGCACCACGCTGCTCCGCGAGCAGGGCCTGCCGTATCGCCAGTTGGAGGAAGACGGCTTCCGATTGCCCGTGCTGGAGGTGGCCTTGAAGTACCTGCGCCCGGCGGTGTACGACGACACGGTCACGATCGTCACCACGATGCGCGAGCGGCCGCTGCTCCGCATCCGACTCGAGTACGAGGTGTACCGCGGCGAGGAACTGCTCGCGACCGGCAGCACGGTGCACGCCTTCATCGACCGCAGCGGCCGTCCGGTGCGCCCGCCGGCGGCGTTCAGCGCGACGATGGCCGGCTTGTTTCCGGCGACGCCGTCGGCGAGCTAGCTAGCCGGCGTCCTCGCGACTCTCCTCCGCCGCGTACTCGGCGAGCACGAGCGGATCGGTCTCGGCGGCGCGGGCCGCCGCAAGGGCGGCACCGCCACCGAGTCGAAAGACGGCCCACACCGCGTGCGCGCGCACCACGGCCAACGGGTGCTGCGCGAGGGACTGCAACGCGGGCAGGTGCGCGGGATTTCCAGAATTGCCCGCGACAATGCAGGCGTTCCGGAGCAGGCCGGAAAGCTTCAGCCGCTTCACCGCCGTGCCCCGAAACACCACCGCGAACCGTTCCGGCGTCAGCGCAAGCAACTCCGCGAGCGTGAGCTCGCGCAGGTCGTGGCGCACGCTGAGCAGCAGCCGCCGCCCCCTCCTGCGCAAAGCGGTTCCACGGGCACACCTCGAGGCACGTGTCGCAGCCATAAACGCGGTCGCCGATGCCGCGGCGCAGCGCCCGCGGGATGATGCCCTTGTTCTCGATCGTGTGGTACGAGACGCAACGCCGGGAGTCGACGACCCCCGGCGACGGGAATGCCTGCGTCGGGCACGCGTCGAGACAGCGCGTACACTTGCCGCAGAGGAGTCCCGCGTGCGCTCCGGGCTCGGCGGGGCTCGGCGGCGGCGGGCGGCGCCGGATCGGCGGATCGGCCGGCAGCGCGAGGCGCGTGAGGATCGAAGCGAGGAAGAGCCAGTTGCCGTGCGTGCGCGAAATCAGCATCGCGTTCTTCCCCGCGAAACCGAGTCCGCTCCGCGCCGCCCATCCACGCTCCAGCACCGGACCCGTGTCGACGTAGTAGCGGTAGTCCTCCGATCCGATCCCGGCGAGCCGCTCCAGCAGACGTCCCGCCTCCTCCAAGCCCGTGCGGATGGTGTCGTGGTAGTCGGCGTGCAGCGCGTAACGCGCCCAGCGCGGGGTCGCGCTCGCCAGTGCCGCAGGCACGCTCGCGGCGAGGTGCGCCCCCGCCGCTGCTTCGGACGCGCCATGACCTTCCGGCTGACCGGCACCCGTCGCGCCGACCCGCGCGGCCAGCGGAGCATCGGGCATCCAGTAGTTCACGCCGAGCAGGATGATCGAGCGCGCGCCCGGCAGCACCTGCGTCGGATCGGCGCGTTTCTCACGGGTGCGCTCCATCCATGCCATGTCCGCGTGATGTCCGGCGTCGAGCCAAGCGCCGAGGCCCGCGCCAACGTCGGCGTCCGGCAGCGCGGCGAACCGCACCTCGTCGAACCCCAGCCCGCGCAGCCCCGCGCGCACCTGCTCGTGGAGCGGCGATGCCATCGGGTCAGGCGCGTCGCGGCGCGTCCGCCGGCCGATGCTGGCGGAGCCACTCGGCGGCGTCGCGCTGGTAGGAGCGCAGGACGTGATTGACGATGTCGCCCAGCGGGCGGGCGTCGGTGAGGATCATCGAACCGGCGCTGCGGTAGAGCGGTTCACGCGCGGCGTAGAGCGTGCGCAGGCGTGTTTCGACGTCCTCGACGTTGAGCAGTGGGCGATGCTTCTGTCCCTGCGTGCGGCGGAGGATCGTCTCGAGCGAGGCGTGCAGGCAGATGACCACGCCCTTGCGGCGAAGGAGGTCGAGCATGCCCTCGGGCACGATCAGGCCACCGCCGCAGGCCACGATCTGGCCGGACTCTGGGTGGCCGGACTCGATGAAGGTGCGCTCCATCCGCCGGAAGGCGGCCTCGCCCTGCTCGGCGAAGAGGGTCGCCACCGGTTGCCCGGCGATCCGCTCAATCTCATGGTCGCTGTCGATCACCGTCATGCGCAGCCGCTGGCCGATGGCCCGGCCGATGGTCGTTTTGCCGGTGCCCATGAAGCCGACAAGATAGAGATTGGGAACGAAGACGGGCATCAGGGAGGTCGCTCATCGATGGCGCGGTGGGCGGCGCCTGCCAACGCCGAAAAATTGACTCGTACGCACCGACCGCACCGCGCTACCGGCGCGGCGGAGCCCCAGCGGCAAAGAAAGACTCGTCTGACCACGCCCAAACCGCGAAGGTCAGAAACTACCCCAGCCGTGATGCCGCGTCGCCTCACCCTCCCCGTCCTCGCTGCCGTCGCACTCGTCCTGCTCCCGCTCGCCGGCTGTGGCCGGGTCGGCGGAGCCAAGGTCATCAAGCTGGCTCACTCGCTCGACCCGTCGCACCCGGTCCACCTCGGCATGGTGCACTTCGCGGAACGCCTGGCCGAAAAGTCGGGTGGACAGATCCGCGTAGACCTCTATCCGAGCGGCCAGCTGGGTACCGAGCGCGAGTGCATCGAACTGCTCCAGCTCGGCGGGCTCGGGATGACCAAGGCCTCCTCCTCCGCGCTCGAGGGTTTTGCCGAGGCCTACCGGGTCTTCGGTCTGCCGTTCCTCTTCCGCAACGAAGCGCACCGCTGGGCGGCCCTGGAGGGCGACGTCGGCCGCGAGGTCCTGCGGGCGGCGGAGGACAAGTTCCTGCGCGGGCTCTGCTACTACGATGCCGGCACGCGCAACTTCTACACGACGACCCGGCGGGTGGCGCGACCAGAGGATCTGGCCGGACTGAAGATCCGCACGCAGGAGAGCCCCATGGCCATCCGCATGGTCCGGGCCCTCGGCGCGTCCGCGACGCCCATCTCCTTCGGCGAACTCTACACCGCGCTGCAGCAGGGCGTCGTCGACGGCGCCGAGAACAATCCACCCAGCTTCCACCTTTCCCGCCATTACGAACTCAGCCGCTACTACGTGCTCAGCGAGCACTCGGCGGTGCCCGACGTGCTGCTCATCAGCACCCACCTCTGGCGCCAGCTGTCGCCGGAGGAGCAGCGCTGGGTCCAGGAGGCGGCCGACGAATCGCAGACGCTCCAGCGCCGGCTCTGGCACGAGGCCTCCACCCGCGCGCTCGATGCGATGCGCGCCGCCGGCGTGGAGATCATCGTGCCGGACCAAGCCGCCTTCCAGGCCCGCGTCGCGCCGCTGCACGACGAGATCGCGCGGGAAATGCCGGCCGTCGGTGAACTGGCGCGGCGCATTCGGGAGGTTGCGCCATGAACGCCACCCGCCGCGCCCTCGAACGCCTGCTCGCCGCCGCGATCGCGGTCCTGATGACTGCAATGGTGCTGAACGTGCTGTGGCAGGTCTTCTCGCGGTTCGTGCTCCGGACACCGAGTTCGCACACTGAGGAACTCGCCCGCTACCTCATGATCTGGCTCGGTCTGCTCGGCGGTGCCTACGGCGTCGGGACCAAGTCGCACCTCGCGGTCGATTACTTCACGGCCGGCCTCCGGGGTGCAGCCCGCCGCGGCATGCACGCCGCGGTCGAGATCGCCGTCCTCATCTTCGCCGCCGCCGTGATGGTGGGCGGTGGCGTGCGGCTCATGTGGGTGACCTTCACCCTCGGGCAGACCTCCGCGGCACTCGGACTGAAGCTCGGCTACGTCTATGCCGCCGTCCCGCTCGCCGGGGCGTGCATCGTCGTGTTTTCCCTCGCCTCGCTCGCAGCCCTCCGGCGCGGGAGTGACGAGGAGGCGCACCCATCGGAAGGACTGAACTGACATGAACGAAGCCGTCGTCCTGCTGCTCGTCTTCGCCGTCCTGCTCGCCGCGGGGGTCCCGATCGCGTTCACGCTCGGCCTCGCGGCGTTCGCCGCCCTCGCGGTCAGTCTCGATCCAGGCTCGGCGTCCACCGTGCTCGCGCAGCGGCTGGCGACGGGACTCGATAGTTTCGCGCTCCTCGCGATCCCGTTCTTCATCCTCTCGGGTAACCTGATGAACCGCGGCGGCATCGCGGCGCGCCTGGTGGACCTCGCAAAGGTGGTCGTCGGACGCCTGCCGGGCGGGCTCGCCTACGTGAACGTGCTCGCGAACATGCTCTTCGGCGCCGTCTCAGGTTCAGCCGCCGCCTCGGCCGCCGCCAACGGCGGCTTCATGGCGCCGCTGATGAAGCGCGAGGGGTACGACCGCGACTTCGGCGCCGCAGTCAACATCTCCTCCGCGGTCACCGGCCTCCTCATCCCGCCCAGCAACGTGATGGTCGTATACTCGCTCGCCAGCGGGGGCGTCTCCATCGCCGCGCTCTTCGTCGCCGGCTACGTGCCGGGCATCCTCCTCGGACTCGTGCTGATGGTCGTGGGTGGCATGATCGCGCAACGCCGGGGCTACCCCGTGGGCGAGCGCATCGGCGCGGCGCAGGCGTGGCGCATCCTCCGCGCCGCCCTTCCCTGCCTCGCCCTCGTCTTCGTCGTCATGGGCGGCATCATCCTCGGCTGGTTCACCCCCACCGAAGCCAGTGCGGTCGCCGTGCTCTACACGTTCATCCTCGCTGTGCTCGTCTACCGGGAGGTGAAGTGGCGCGACTTGCCTCGACTCGTGACCGACTCGGCTGCGACCACCGCCGTCGTCCTGCTGCTCATCGGTGCCTCCATGGGCCTTTCCTGGGTGATGTCCTCGGCCAATCTGCCGCAGGCCGTGACCTCGCTCTTGCTCGGCCTCACCGAGGACAAGCTGCTGCTGCTCCTGCTGATCAATGTGCTGCTCCTGCTCGTCGGCACCTTCATGGACATGACGCCGGCGGTGCTCATCTTCACGCCGATCCTGCTGCCCGTGGTGCAGAAGTTCGGCATGGACCCGATCCACTTCGGGCTGATGATGATTTTCAACCTCTGCATCGGACTCTGCACGCCGCCGGTCGGCAGCGTGCTCTTCGTCGGCTGCAGCGTCGCGCGGACGACCCTCCGCAACGTCCTGCGGCCGCTCCTGCCGTTCTTCGCGGCGATGGTGATCGTGCTCCTGCTCGTCACCTACGTCCCGGCACTTTCCCTCTGGCTCCCCTCCGTCCTCGGCCTGAAGTGAACGACGAGGAGCGCCCGGCGCGAATCGGCGCTCAGGCGCGAGCCCACCCGAGCGACCCGCGGCACGTCATGGACTAGCCGCTACTGGGCAATAGTCCCTATCCGGACCACGAGGTCTGTATCCACGGTAACAACTCGCTTTCCTCTCGACTTGTTCGAACCCATTGGCGACTCAGAGGGGAGCCTATGTACGGACTTGTGAATCGCGCGGTGCAAGAACTGGTCACCAAGAACCACGGCGAGGAAGTCTGGCTCCGCATCCGGAGTCAGGCCAAAGTCGACACCCCTTCGTTCCTCAGGCTGACGCAATACCCGGATGAGGTGACCTACGCGTTGGTCGGTGCCGCCTCCGCTGAGCTGGGCGTGCCGGCAAGCGATCTGCTGCGCGAGTTTGGCCGCTCGTGGATCGGCTTCGCGATGCGGGAGGGTTATCGCGAGCTGTTCCAGATTTCCGGGAAGGACTTGCGGAGTTTCCTCGCCAATCTCGACAACCTGCACGCACGGCTCGGCATGACCTTCGTCGGCATGAATGCGCCGAGTTTCGTCGTTTCGGACAGGGGTCCGGACGAAATGCTGGTGCGCTACTACAGCTCACGGCCTGGACTGGCTCCTTTCGTGCAGGGCCTGCTGGAGGGGCTGGGGCCAGTGTTCAGTTGCCAGGTCCAGGCAACGATCGAGTCCACGCGCGCCGATGGGCAAGACCACGATGCGTTCCACGTGCGCTGCACCCCGGAACCGGCACCGGCGGCCTCCCGCCCCGGACCCGCGGGCTAAGGTCGCATGCCGGCATCGCCAGAGCAAGGACTGCTGGAGTCTGCTTTCCCGTTCCACTTGGTCTTGGATCAGAACCTGAGGCTGCTCAGCGTCGGTCGCAGCATTCCACTGATTTCTCCAGGGGCCGTCGAGGGCGCAGGACTGGCCTCCATCGCCCGCTTGCTCCGACCCAAGGGCGTCGTGACGGCGGCCGACATTATGGCGCGGTGTGATCAGCTTTTCGTGCTGGAGTTCGCCCACAACGGACTCCAACTCCGGGGTCAGGTGATCGCGTTGGCGGCAGCCGGTGCCAACCCGGCGAAGCTCGTCTTCATCGGGTCGCCGTGGGTGACCAATCTTGGGACGATCTCGAACTTGGGTCTCACGCTCGCCGACTTCGCCGTCCACGACCCGATCGCGGAGTTCGCGCTGCTGCTGCGGACGCGCGACATGGCGTTGGACGACGCCCAAATTCTGACGAAGCAGCTTGAACGGGAGCGCGCCGAGCTTCACGAGCTCGCCACGTTGCAGCGTCTGCAGATCGAGGTTTCACAAGCGCTGGCCGGCGCCGAAGGGGAGACTGCGGCCGTACAGGCGGTGCTCGGCGAGATCTGCCGCGGCCTCGGCTACGAACTCGCCGAGGTGTGGCTGGTTGATGCGGCCGGTGACACCGTGCGCACGCACTTCTACCATCCGTACGAACATCCCGCGATCGTGCGCTACCTGGAACTGTCCGCCGTCCGCCAGACCGCCGGAGACGATCCCAACATCGGTCGCGTCGTTGCGACCGGCCTGCCGGACGTGACACTCACCGACGGGCCGCCGCCGACCTCCCGGCAAGCCGCGCTCGCCGCCGAGGCTGGCTTGACTGCGGCGCTGGCGGTTCCAGTGCGCAGTTCCAGCCGCACGCTCGGCGCTCTGCGACTCCTCGCTTCAAGCGCGAGTGCGCAGTCGCTTCGCCTAGTCGACGGTGTCACCCAGATCGGCGAGCGCCTCGGCTGGTATCTTGAGCGGTGCCGCAGCTTGGAAGCGGTGCGCCGCGCCCGGGAAGCCGAGCGCGCCAACCAAGCCAAGAGCGCCTTCCTGGCGACGATGAGTCACGAGATCCGCACGCCGTTGAATGCCGTCATCGGGGTCGGTGGACTCCTGCTCGAGACCGAACTCTCCGCCGAGCAGCGCAAGCTCGTCGAGATCATGCACCGGAGCAGCGATGCTCTGCTGGAGATCATCAACGACACCCTCGACCTTGCGAAGATCGAGTCGGGCCACGTCGAGCTGCATCGCCGCACCGTCGACCCGCGCGGGCTCGTCGAGGACGCGCTGGACGTGGTGGCCATTCGGGCCGCCGAGAAGGGCCTGCGCCTCGCCGGCGTCATCGGCCTTGCCGTACCCGAACACGTCCTCGTCGATCCGCTGCGGGTCCGGCAAATCCTCATCAACCTGCTGGGGAACGCCGTGAAATTCACCGAACGGGGCCAGGTCGTGGTCGAGGTTGAGGCTCCGAGAGAGGGATGCCTCGAGTTCCGGGTGCGCGACACTGGCATCGGGATTCCGCGCAGTTGGCGAGACCGCCTGTTCCAGCCGTTCTCCCAGGTCGATACGTCCAACGCGCGCCGTTACGGCGGCACGGGGCTCGGCCTTGCGATCACCGGCCAACTGGTGCGGATGTGCGGGGGATCCGTCCGCGTTGATTCGGAAGAGGGTGTCGGCTCCACGTTCACGTTCGACGTCGAAGCCCCGGGGGTGAGCGTAGATCGGTCCGACCCCAGGATCAGACGGGTCGGTTGCACCGCCCTCGTGGTGGACCGCCATCTCGCCTCCGCCGAAGCGCTGCTGCGCACGCTGCAGCGTCTGGGCGTCGCGGCCCGGCGGACCGGCGACCTCGCTGCGGCGCGCGCCGAGCTGGACGCGGCGCTGACCGACTTTCTCTTCGTCGAAGGGGCGCTGGCGACGCACGACGAAGCCAGCTGGCGCGCGGTGCGGCAGACATACCGCGGCACGATCGTGGCGCTGCATGCCCTGGGTCTGCCACCCGATCTCGACGGCGCGCAGGCGACGCTGACCGCGCCGGTGCGCGAAGCCTCCCTGAGGGCGATCCTGAACGAACTCCCCGCCGCCGGGTCGCGCCCAGCTCCGGCGGTCCGTCGGGTGGAGAGCCTCGCGTCGCTGCCCCCGTTGCGCGTGCTGCTGGTCGACGACAACGCGATCAACCGTACGGTCGCATCGCAGATGCTGCAGAAGCTTGGACTCGATCCAGCCACCGCGGCCGACGGTGACGAAGCGATCGAGGCGGTGCTCGGCGGTGACTTCGACATCGTGCTGATGGACGTGCAAATGCCTGAAATCGACGGCCTCGAAGCGACGCGACGGATCCGTCGCTCCCTCGCCGGTCGCCAGCCAAGGATCGTCGCGATGACCGCCAACGCCATCGAAGGCGATCGCGAGGCGTGCCTCGACGCCGGTATGGACGACTACTTGGCCAAGCCGGTCCGGCTCGAAATGCTGGCCGCAACGCTGCGGCGGCAGGTCAGCTTCCTTCAGCAGGCGTAGGTCTCCGGTCCCGCCGCGGAAAACCGCGCTGCCCGAGGCCGCAGACCCTGCAACCCAGCGGACCGACGACAGCCACCGGGTTCGCCCGTGCGGGGTGGACCGACGTTCCAGTCCGGCGCAGATGCGCGTGACTCCCCCAAAGCGCGGACCTAGTTTCCGACGATGACGCCCGCCCGCCAGCCCCTACCCGACCTCGTCCGCGCCTTCGCGCTGTTCGGCATCGCGGTCGTGAACGTCGACTTCTTCGCCCACGCCACCGCCGGCGGCGTGATGACCGCCGGCTGGAACACGCCGGCCGACCAAGTCCTGTGGTGGGCCATCGCGTCGGTCTTCCTCATGAAGTCGTACTCGCTCTTCGCCCTCATGTTCGGGTTCGGCTTCGAGCAGCAGCGGAGCGCTGCCGCGGCCGACGGTGCGGGCTTCGCGGGCCGCTACGCGCGTCGCATGACCGGACTGCTCGCGCTCGGCCTGCTCAACATCTTGGCCCTCTTCTACGGCGATATCCTCGTCGTGTATGCCATCGTCGGTTCGCTGCTCCTGCTGTTCCGTAACCTAGGTCCGCAGGCGTTGCGGCGCTGGGCGATCGGTCTCTACTCGCTGCAGATCGTAGCCGCGCTGCTCATTGCGCTGAGCACCATGCTGCTCTTGCTGCCGGAGGCGGCGACGGTGCGCGACGAAGTCCTCGCCGAGTCTGCGGCGGACACGGCGAGCCGCGTCGCGGGCTTCGCGGCCAGCAATCCCCTCACCGTGGCGGCGACGCGCCTCGACGCGTGGAGCAGCGACTTCGTGTGGGTAGTGTCACTCCAGGGCCTCGGTGCCCTCGCGTTCATGCTGTACGGGATGCACCTTGCCCGCCGCGGCGTCCTCCTCGATCCCGCCGCCCCGCGCTGGTCGCGCGCCCGACGCATCGACCTGCCCATCGGCCTGCTGCTCGCGGCGGCGGGCGGATGGCTCATGGTCCAAAGTCGTCACGAACTCGATCCAGCCTACATGGCCGGGTTCGCCTTGGCCATCGTTGGCAGTCCGTTCGCGACCATGGGCTACCTCGGCCTGATCGCCGCGTGGGCGCAGCGCTCCGACTCGCCGCTCCGCGCGTTCCTCGTGCGGGCGGGCGGCGTCTCGCTCACCGCCTACCTGTTGCAGGGTCTGCTCATGTCGCTGGTCTTCTCCGGCTACGGCCTCGGCTTGGTCGGCAAGCTCGGTGCCGCAACCTACATCCCAATCGGCGCCGCGGTCGCAATCGCCTCCCTCGCGTTCGTCGGCGCATGGCGCGGGCGTCATCCGGCGGGCCCGGTCGAGAACCTGCTGCGCCGCTGGGTCTACCTCGGCCAACGGCGCGCCGCGGACACTCCAGAGGCCGAGGCAAAGGCCCAGTCACGGCAAACCGAACACCCGCAGACCTGACCCGCCCCGCCGGCCGCACCTGCACTCGCGCCGGCGCCTGCAGAATGCGCTTTCCCGTCCGGCTCGGCCTCGCGAGACTCCTGCCATGCCCGAGCATCCGCGGTCCGATCACCACTTCGCGAGCGACAACACGGCCGGCATTTGTCCGGAGGCGTGGGCGGCCCTGCAGCGGGCGAACCTCGGGCGCGAGCCGAGCTACGGGGCGGATGCGTGGACCCAGCGGGCCGGCGACCTGATCCGCGGGGTCTTCGAGCGGCCGGACGCGGAGATCTTTTTCGTCTTCAATGGCACGGCGGCTAACGCCCTCGCCCTCGCGAGCGCGTGCCAAAGCTACCACGGCGTGATCGGACACGAGATCGCGCACATCATGGTCGATGAGTGCGGAGCGCCTGGCTTCTTCACCGGCGGCGCAACCCTGCTCCCCTGCCCCGGCGAGAAGGCGAAGCTCGAGCCCGTCGCGGTGGAGCGCGTGCTGACCCGCCGCTCCGACCTCCACTTCCCCAAGGCACGCGTGCTATCACTCACCCAGTCGACGGAGTGGGGCACGGTCTACCGGCCCGAGGAAATCACCGCCCTGTCGGCGCTCGCGCGGCGGCACGGCCTCGCGGTGCACATGGATGGTGCACGGTTCGCCAATGCCGTGGCGTCGCTCGCGGGCACCGGCGCGACGCCGGCGGACCTGACCTGGCGCGCAGGCGTGGACGTGCTCTGCTTCGGCGGGACGAAGAATGGCCTGAACAGCACGGAGGCGGTGGTGTTCTTCGATCCCGGTTTGGCGCGCGACTTCGCGTGGCGTGGCAAGCAGGCGGGGCAGCTCGCGTCGAAGATGCGCTTTGCCTCCGCGCAGTGGGTCGGCGTCCTCGAGGACGGCGCGTGGCTCCGCCATGCGGCGCATGCGAACCGGATGGCGGGCCGCCTCGCTACCCTCCTCCGCGCCATTCCTGGCGTGTCGCTCTGCCTCGAACCGGAGGTGAACGCCGTCTTCGTGCGCCTGACCAAGGCCGTGGCCGACGCGCTTGAGGCGCGCGGATGGCACTTTCACGTATTCATCGGCGAGGATGGCTACCGCCTGATGTGCTCATGGGACACGCGCGAGGAGGACCTGCAGGCCTTCGCGCAGGACCTTCGCGCGGTGCTGAGCACCTCGCCGTAAACCTCGGGGGACCGCCCCGCAGGGATCAAAAAAAGCGCCCCGGAGTGACCGGGGCGCAGAGAGAGCAGTTAGGCTGCCCGCAGGCGGCCGAAACGAAAACAACCTTACTTGGTCGCAGCAGGAGCAACCGGAGCAGCGGGGGCGGCCGGAACCTCCGGAGCGGCCGGGGCCTTGATTTCCAGCAGCTCGACGTCGAAGACCAGCGTCGCGGCGGGCGGGATGCCCGGGCGGCCCTCGTCGCCGTACGCCAGTTGCGGCGGGACGTAGAGCTTGATCTTGCCGCCGACATTCACCTTCTGCAGGCCCTCGGTCCAACCAGGGATCACCTGATCGAGACCAAACTCGGCCGGTTCGCCGCGCTGCACGGAGCTATCGAAGACGGAGCCATCGATGAGCGTGCCGGTGTAGTGCACCTTGACGATGTCGGTGGCCTTCGGGAACGCGCCGGTGCCCGGCTGCACGATTTCGTAAACCAAGCCGCTGGGCAGCACGACGACGCCCGCCTTCGCCTTGATCTCGGTGAGGAACTTGGCGGAGGTCTCGAGGCCCTGGCGCTTCAGCTCGGCCATGTAGGCCTCCTGCTTTGCCTGCATGAACTTGTCCATCTCGGGCCCGATTTCCTCGAGCTTGTACGGAGCGTCCTGGCCGGCGGCAGCGGCCTGCAGCCCCTTGATCATCGCGGCGGTCTGCTCGGGCGTGAACTTCAGCTCGGTGATCCCGATGCGCTTGCCGACGAACCAGCCGAACGTCTCGAGAAGCTGGTCTTCGGTGAAACGCGGCGCGGCCGGAGCGGCCGGAGCCGGCGTCGCCGCCAGGGCCGCCGGGGTGTTGGCGAGCGTCGGAGCCGGCTCTTGCTGAGCGGCGGCGACAGAGAAAGAGACGGCCAGCAAGGCCGACGAGGAGAGGACTCGGAGGGAGGTCATGCGTCGATGGGAGTAAACTCAGGGATCCGCCAAATGCGGAAGTGGTTCCCGGAAAAGCCCTGACTCGTGCCCGGAGTTGGCGGGGAAGGCAAACCATTATCCTCGCTTGTGTCCCCGCGCGGACGGGAGACACTCCGACGTCCGTACCATGCAAGACGATCAATTTTGGACGAGCCAGGATGGGCAGATTCTCACCGTGCGGCACAAGGACGAGGCTACGGTGCTTCTCACCCTCGCCTTCTGGCCCCGCCATCCGGCGGAGTTCGACTTCCTCAAGCGGCGCGTCGCCGACCTCCGCTTCACCGAGCGCAGCACGCTGGCCCGCATCGGCATCGAAATGCTCACGCAGGGTTGCCCGACGATCGAGGGCAACCGGCTCACGCTGGAAGCCGAGGCCTTCCTGTTCGACGCCAGCTTTCCGAACGCTGCCTACTGGCGGAAACTGCTCCGCCCCGGCGTCACGGTCGGCCGCCTCTATTACGCCCCCACCGCCGCCAAGCTGACCACCGCGGAAATCTGGGAGGCCGTCCGCTCCAACCAGCTCAAGCTCCCCAACACCATCAGCATCGACCGCCTCGGCCGCGTCTACCTCACCCCACACAAGGTCGTCTACACCCTCAATCCCCGCCTCCCCCGCAGCAGCTTCGAACGCCTCGTCTGCGGCGAGGCTGGCCGGCCCTTCCTCGACAAGGTCCAGCTCCGGCGCGAGGCCTCCCCCCTGACCATTCCGCCGCGCTCTGGACTCATCACCAGCTGCTCGATGTATCTGAAGGAGCACTACGTAGTGCTGAATCAGGGAGAGGGCTCATTCGGCATCCACACCAGCGCGGTGCTGCTCGATCCCTTAAAGACCTTCGGCACGAACGTCATGCTGGAGATCTACAACCAGGGCGACCAGCCCGTGGTCAACCCGCTAGTCTCCGTCGAGGTTTTCCGCGCGCCGCCGGCCAGCGACCCCGAGAGCAAGCAGCTGGCGAAGCGGCGGACCCGGCTGCTGACCACGGTGGGCGAGGCGTTCCAGGCGCTCGACGCGGTTCCCCCGCCGCCGGCCACCGAGCCGCGGCCCCGCGCGCGCCTGACCGCGCGCGGTCAAAGCTCCACGATGGAGAACCTCAGCCGGCTGCTCAGCCTCGGTGCCAGCGGCACGCTCAAGCCCAAGCTGGCGGAGGCCAAAACGGACAGCCCGGGCTGCAAGACCCTCATCCAGGCCCTCGACAACGCCCCGGCCGACGCCGACACGCTGCTCGTGGATTACTTCCCGAATCTGTTCGAGTACATCGAGCTCCTCACCCGCGTCCCGGAGCTCAAGCTCCGCCGCATCGTCTTCCGCCGGCCGTCGCGCACGCAAGGGTTCTTCCTCTCCAGCAACGCTCATGCGCGGCTGGATGCGCTCAACGCCTTCGGCATCGATGTCTACTGGTACAACGAGGCAATGGGCGACGTTTTCCTGCACACGTACAAGAAGGACCAGGGCTTCTTCATCCGCGAGGAACTGGTCCGACGCTTCCAGGAGGCCACCATCCTGGCATTCTACGGCAGCGCGGTGGGGCTCGATATCGAGCAGACCCGTCGGATCTCGCAATTGATCGACACGCTCACCGGCTTCATCGGTCCCAACGTCGGCGTGCTCACCGGCGGAGGCGGCGGCGTCATGCGCCTCGCCACCGACCAAGCCCGCAGTCAGGGCGCACTGACCGGCGCGTGCTTCCTCGAACTCGAGGCCCAGCCGCCCGAGTTCGGGGTGGATTTCTTCAACACGTTCCAGGAAAATAGCCGCCACTTCCGCCAAAAATGGTTCGAGGTGGCCGATTTCTGCATCTTCAACGTCGGGGGGGTCGGCACCCTCGAGGAAATCGGCATCGAGCTGTGCAACCTGAAGCTGGGGATCCGACCCCGGGTGCCGTACGTGTTCTACGATCCGAAATACTTCGCCGATCTGCGGGAGCAGTTGCTCGAGATGGT
The DNA here is from genome assembly GCA_040382075.1 of Opitutaceae bacterium. Classification (GTDB taxonomy): domain Bacteria; phylum Verrucomicrobiota; class Verrucomicrobiia; order Opitutales; family Opitutaceae; genus UBA6669. Next base: position 64,674 of record JBEIGD010000006.1, on the reverse strand, counting down.
CCGCACGCAGCGCGCTCCGGCGTGGATGATGGACTACATCTTGTTCTCCGACGATCCGGCCGAGGTCGTGGGCTTCTACCGCCAGAAGCTGCAAGTGCTCTGACGCGGCTTGCCTAACCCGGGGCGACCGGGGTTTGCTCCCGGTTTCCCATGGACCCCCTTCCGCGCTCCATCCTCGTCGTCGGCTCCGGCGGTCGCGAACACGCCCTCGTGCACGCGCTGCGGCGCTCGCCCAGCCAGCCCCGCGTCCTCGCCGCCCCAGGCAATGCCGGGATCGCCGACGAGGTCCCCTGCCTGCCGGTCGCCGTCGACAACATCCGGGGGCTCGTCGAGCTCGTGCGGCGCGAGGCGATCGACTTCGTCGTCGTGGGTCCCGAGGTGCCGCTCTCCCTCGGGCTGGTCAATGCGCTGGAGGCCGCCGGCGTTCCGGCCTACGGGCCACGGGCCGACGGCGCGCGGCTCGAGGCGTCGAAAATCTACACGAAGGAAATCCTCCAGAAGTACCGGATCCCCACCGCCGACGCCGCATTCTTCGAGGACGCCGACGCCGCGATCGCCTACCTCCGCGCCCGGCCCGCCCCCATCGTCGTGAAGGCCGATGGCCTCGCCGCCGGAAAGGGAGTCGTCGTCGCCTCCTCGCACGACGAGGCCGCCGCCGCCGTCCAGGCTCTGCTCGCCCTCCACTCCCGTCCGGAGCCTTCCGCCCCACCCGCCCGCATCCTGATCGAGGACTGCCTGGTCGGCGAGGAAACCTCCTTGCTCGTCGTGGTGTCAGGCCGCGACTACGTCATCCTGCCAACGTCACAGGACCACAAGCGCGTTGGCGACAACGACACCGGCCCCAACACCGGCGGGATGGGAACATATTCGCCGGCTGAGGTGGTGACGCCGGACCTGCTCGCACGCATCGACCGGGAAATTGTGCGCCCGTCCGTCGACGCGATCGCCGCCGAGGGCATCGACTTCCGGGGCACGCTGTTCATCGGGATCATGCTCACCGCCGACGGCCCCAAGGTGCTCGAGTACAACACGCGCTTCGGCGACCCGGAGACGCAGGTGGTGCTCCCACGGCTGCGCACCGATGTGGTCAGCCTGCTCTGGGCCGCCGCCCACGGCGAACTCGCCCAGGTCTCCCTCGATGTCCGCCCGGAACACGCGCTCTGCGTCGTGATCGCCGCCCGCGGCTACCCGGACCGCTATCCAAAGGGCGACGTGATCCAGATCCCCGACCCGCTGCCACCGGAGGTGACGGTGTACCACGCCGGCACCGCGCGCTCCGCCGCGGGGGAACTCGTCACCCACGGCGGCCGCGTCCTCGGCGTCACCGCACTCGGCCCCACCTTGCCGGCCGCGGCCCACTCGGCCTACGCGACCTGCGAGCGCATCACGTGCGCGTCGAAGTACTTTCGCCGCGATATCGGGGCGAGGCAGCTGCGCCGCGAGTCGGTCTAATCCTCCGGGCCCTCTCCGTGCTCCGCCCTTCCTCCGTTCTCTTTCTCGCCCTCAGCCTGATCGGCACGCCGCTGGCGCCGCCGTCCCGAGCGGAGCCGTCGCCGGCCGGCGCCGCAGCAGCAGCCCGGGCAGACGAGCCGTCTCCGCCGTCAACCCTTCCCGCGCCCGCAGGCCCGGCTTCCGTTGCCGCTCCCGCCCACGCGCCGACGTCGGAGGCGGTCGCGACCGCGTCGCCGCGATCAGCCACGCGCCCCCCGCAGTCTACTCCGCGGTCGCACCTGCTTCCCGACGGTCCGGCGTATGTCCGCAGTCGCGATCTGAGCCAGCTGGACGTGGCTTCAGCGCCGGTGGAGTTGATCCTCGACCTGCGCGGACTGGGCGAGACGACCGCCGAGGGCAGCGCGCGGCTGAACGCCCTGCTGGCGGCGGGTTCGGTCCGGACCGTGCGCCTGGTGTTGGTTGATCCGGAGACGGCGGCCAGCTTGCGCGCAGCAGTCCGAGCCGCGCTCGGCCGCGTCCTGATCCTCGGGGCCAACCTGCCACCGGAGGCCGTGGATGTCGCGGTGGCCACCCCGGTGGAATCCGACCGTCGGGCCGTCGCGGCTCTGGACGACGGAAAGGCTCCGCAGGAACTCCTCGCCACCGCTCCGGAGAAGGCCCGCTACGACGAATCGGCCATGGTCCGTGATCACGCCAAGGGCCTGCCGATTCCGGAGGCCCCGCCGGAACAGGAGACGGACGACGCGAAGACCGCGCTCCCCGCTCCGGAGGACGCCGTCCTCGTCGACCGGGTGCTCGAGCGGGCCCTGCACCTGCATCGCGCGTTGCGGGCGATCCGCCGGATCTAGGACAAAGCGGGTAAGCGACGCCCCCCGCGGAGGTTGCCTTTCGTCCGGAAGCGGATTGAGTTGACGGACCCAAGGTATGAGCGAGAAGCGCACCCTCCTTACCGTCTGCACGGCCAACACCTGCCGCAGCCCGATGGCGGCTGGCCTGTTGGCGCATGCGCTCGCGGCCCAGCCGGAACCCCTGCGCTCGCTCCAAGTGGTCTCCGCCGGCGTGGCAGCGCGAGGCGGAGAGCCCGTTTCCGCTAACTCCGTGGCCGCGCTGAAGCGCGTGGGCCTGAACATCGACCGCCACGTCAGCCGCCCGCTCTCGCCGGCGCTCGTGGACGACGCCTTGGCGATCTTCTGCATGACCGAGGGGCACCGCAGCATGATCCAGCTGAGGTTCGATCCTCCGCCCCGCCACCTTTACCTTTGGCGGGAATTCATCCCGGCGGGCGATCCCGAGATCGCGGATCCCTTCGGCGGTAACCTCCGCGTGTACGAGTCGTGCCGCGATGAAATGGTCGAGGCCATCCCCTCGCTGATCGCCTTCCTCCAGCGCCTGCAGCGCGGAGAGGCGTAGGCGGCGGTTTTTGCTTCCGATCCGGGGATTTCGCTGCTTCCTCGGAAGCCGGCCAATGCGGGGGCGGACCGTTGCCCGCCGAGGCCGCTCCCTCATGCTCAACACGTCACCGCTCGCCCAACTCGACCCGGAGATCTCCGCCGCCATCGCCGCGGAGTTTGATCGTCAGCAAAGCCACATCGAGCTGATCGCCTCGGAGAACTTCACCTACCCGGCGGTGATGGAGGCTCAGGGCAGCGTCCTGACCAACAAGTACGCCGAAGGCTATCCGGGGAAGCGCTGGTACGGCGGCTGCGAGCACGTGGACGTCGTGGAGACGCTTGCCATCGAGCGCGCGAAGCGGCTCTTCGGCGCGGAGCACGCGAACGTGCAGCCGCATTCCGGATCCCAGGCCAATTTCGCTGTTTACACCTCGGTTCTCTCGCCGGGCGACAAAGTGCTCGGCATGAACCTCGCCCACGGCGGCCACCTCACGCACGGCAACCCGGCGAATTTCTCCGGCAAGCTCTACCAGTTCTGCCAGTACGGCGTGCGCGAAGACAACGGGCTGATCGACTACGATGAACTCGCCGCCGTGGCCCTCCGCGAGAAACCGAAGATGATCACCGTCGGCGCGAGCGCGTACTCGCGCATCATCGACTTCGCCCGCATGGGCGAGATCGCCCGCAGCGTGGGCGCGTACCTCTTCGCGGACATCGCGCACATCGCCGGCTTGGTCGCGACCGGCGTGCATCCGTCCCCGGTTCCGCACGCGGATTTCGTCACGACCACCACGCACAAGACGCTGCGCGGCCCGCGCGGCGGGCTGATCCTCTGCCGCGCGGCGCACGCAAAGGCGATCGATTCGGCCATGTTTCCCGGCAGCCAGGGCGGCCCCTTGATGCACGTCATCGCCGCCAAGGCGGTGTGCTTCAACGAATGCCTCAAGCCCGACTTCCGCCAGTACGCGGAGCAGGTCGTGCGCAACTCCCGCGCCTTCGCTGCCGCCATGATCTCGCGCGGCTACAAGGTCGTCTCCGGCGGCACCGACAATCACCTTTTCCTCGTCGATCTCCGCGCCAATCTCCCGGAGCTCACCGCGAAGAAGGCCCAGGAAACTCTGGACCTCGCCCACATCACGCTGAACAAGAACACCGTGCCGTTCGAGACCCGCTCGCCCTTCCAGGCCTCGGGCATCCGCATCGGCACGCCGGCGGTGACCTCGCGCGGGATGAAGGAAGGCGACATGGACAGCATCGCGGGCGCGATCGACTTGGTGCTGAAGGCCATCGGTACGCCGGACGAAGCCGCCACCTTGGTCAAGGCGCAGGAACGGGTCGCCACGCTGCTCTCGCCTTACCCGCTCCCCTACCAGCGCTGAGCCGCGAGGCGGTCGCACCCGATCCCCGAGCGACACGCGAGTCCGCGCCGCGCCGCGCCCCACCCGACGCACGGTCGGCGGAATTCCCTGCGCCGCAGGGCGTTTGCCCGACCTTCTCACGCCGCCCGGCGTTTGCCGCTTGGCGGCCCGGGCGCGACGGGTTTTGCTCCCTCTCTCGTGTCCACGTCCGCTCCCTCGTCCCCGCGCAGGCTGTCGCTCGGCGTCATTTTCCTGACGCTGTACATCGACCTGATCGGGTTCTCGATCATCTTTCCGCTGGGACCGGACTTGCTGAGACACTACCTCGCGGTGGAGGGGCACTCCGGAATCCTGGGATTCCTGCTGCAGGGCCTGACCAGCGCCGCAGCGGCGCTGGGCAACGAGCGTCACCTGCCCGAGGTCCTGTTCGGCGGAGTGATTAGTTCGCTCTTCTCGATCCTCCAATTCGTGTTCGCGCCTTTTTGGGGAGGGCTCTCGGACAAGCGCGGGCGGCGGCCGATCCTCCTGCTCACCGTGGCGGGAACGGCGGCGAGTTACCTGCTCTGGATCTTTTCCGGGTCGTTCTGGCTGTTCCTGGTCGCGCGCCTGATCGCCGGCGCTTTCGGCGGAAACCTCTCGGTGGCAACGGCGGCGGTGGCTGACGTGACCACGCGGGCGGAGCGCTCGCGCGCGATGGGGCTGGTCGGGGCGGCCTTCGGTCTCGGACTCGTGACCGGACCGCTGCTCGGCGCGGTGGCCGTGCAGATCGACCTGACCGAGTGGTTCCCGTCGCTGGTGCCGTGGGGCCTGAACCCGTTCTCGGCGCCCGCCCTGCTGGCCTTCGCCATGAGCGTGGTGAACCTGATCTGGATCGCCGCCCGCTTCCGCGAACCGCTTTCGGACGCCGCGCGCAGCGAGGCCCGCGAACCGCGGCTGCGCAATCCTGTACGCGCCCTGCTCGAGCAGCGACGGCCCGAGGTGCGCCGCATCAATATCGTCTCCTTCCTCTACTCGGTCGCGTTCGTCTCGATGGAGACGTCCCTCGTCTTCCTCGCGGCGGAGCGCTTCCGGTTCTCGCCTCATGACAACGGCCTGTTGATGGGCTTCCTCGGCGTCTGCTCGATCCTCACCCAGGGCGTGCTGGTGCGGAGGCTCCTGCTCCGCCTGCGCGAAACCCGGGTGTTACTCCTCGGATTGGCCACCTCGGCGGCCGGTCTCTTGACGATCGGGTTCTCACCCACCCCGGCCCTTCTGTACGTCGGCGTCGGACTGCTCGCGCTCGGCGGGGGCCTCATCAACCCAGCGTCCAGCGGGCTGATCTCCCTTTACGCGAATGAGCAGGAACAGGGCCGCGTCCTAGGCATCTTCCGGTCCCTCGGCTCACTCGCTCGCGCGATCACGCCGCTCTGCGCCGGCGCGATCTTCTGGACGCTGGGCGCGGAAACCGTCTTCAGCGCCGGCGCGGCACTCGCGGTCGTGGCGGCTTGGCTCGCCCTACGCCTGCCCCAGCCCCGCATCGGATGACGGCGGTTCCACGCTCCCCTCGCTCTCCCTCCTTCGCCCGGTCCCTGCTCCTCGGCGGGCTGCTGGCCGCCGCCCTGATCGTGCTCTCCGGCTGCGCACTCCTGCCCCGGAATCCGGAACCGGGACGCACCACGTTCTCCGCCCCGCTGGTCAGCCTGCCGGTCGTCCTCACCGCCAACACGCCAGTCATCGAAATCCCCCGCAACAAATCAGGGCCATGGCGCTTCCTCGTCGACACGGGCTCGTCCGTGACGCTCGTGTCGCCGGAATTCGCCGCCCACGCCGGACGCCGCGGCGCCACGCCCGAGGCCGCCGGCGTGTCCGTGCGCTCCGCCGGCGGCGAAGTCATCACGCTGCCGGCCGTCACGCTCCGGCGCCTCGACCTCGGCGACGTCCGCTTCGAATCCGTCCCCGCCGTCGTCTACGATTTCGACGCCCTGTCGGATCACTTCGGAGAGCGGATCGACGGCGTGCTGGGATTCCCGCTCTTCCGGGAGACCGTCCTCACGCTCGATTATCCGCAGTCCACACTCCACCTGACTCCCGCCGGCAGCAGCGGCGGGCTCATGCCGGGCGCGCGGCTGCGCTTCGACCCAGCGAACCGCGTCCCGCTCGTCCCCATGGAGGTCGCGGGGCAAGCCGTGAACGCCTTGGTCGACACCGGCAGCGACGGCGGACTGCAGCTCAATCCCGCCGGGCTGGCACTCCGCTTCGTGCAACCTCCCGTCGCGGGCGCAAAGGTGGCCACCCTGACCGGCGATCGCCAACAGCGGCTTGGTCGCATCGAGGACCACGCCCGCCTCGGCACGCACGTCCTTTCGCAGCCGATCATCGACGTGAACGACTCGCTCAGCTCGCTCGGCGGCGGAGTGCTGCGGCACTTCGTCGCGACCTTCGATCAATCGCGCGGGGAGCTGACGCTGTTCCGCGACCCGGGTACGAGCCTGGCCACGCCGGCGATGCGAAGCGGGGGCCTGAGTTTCCGCCGCACCCCCGCCTACTGGCGAGTCTCGCACGTGATCGCCGGCTCACCCGCCGCGCGCGCCGGGATTCAGGAGGGCGATCTGGTCATCCGAATCGAGGGTGAGCCAGTCGCCAACTGGACCCTGCGCCGCTACGACGCGGTCATCGCCCGCGCGTCGGCGTTGCAGCTGACCTTCCTGCACGGGCTGCAGGAGCGAACCGAACGGATCGAGTTCTTCACGCTGGTGCCCTAGCCCTAGGCAGCGCGCGGAGCCCGGAGGCGGAACGCGCCCGCACCATCCTCGCCGGTCACCCAAGGTCGGGCCACGACTTGATCCTCGAGGGTCCACCCACGACCCGCAGGCGAAGCGAGGAAGGCCTCGACGACGCCTTCGTTTTCCTCGCGCTCGAGACTGCAGGTCGAGTACACGAGCCGGCCCCCGGGGGCGACCCGGCCGGCCGCCGCCTGCAGCAAGACGAGTTGCTGGCTGGCATGGCGTGCGATGTCGCCGGCCTGCAGACGCCAGCGGACATCGACGCGATGGCGCATCACGCCGGTATTCGAGCAGGGCACGTCGAGCAGTACGCCGGCAAATTGGTCGGGCAATCCCTGCTCACGGAACGTCTCGGCCCGGGCGGTCTCAAGGTCGATCCCGACGATATCCACCTGCACGCCCCGCACCTCGGCGAGGTTCTCACGGAGCCGATCCAGCCTTGGCCCGGGCAGGTCGAGGGAGACGAGTCGGCCCGTCCGCTGCAGGCGGTCCGCGATCGACACGCTCTTGCCACCCGGGGCGGCGCAGGCGTCGAGCAGCGTCTCACCGGCCAGCGGCTGCAGCAGATCGACCGCGTGCCGGGTCGCGGGATCCTGGATGTAAAGTTGCCCGGCTTGCCGCAGGGCAAGCACCTCGGACCAGCGGCCCGCCGGGACCTCGAAAAATGAAGGCGCACTCGTCGGCCGCAACCAGTCAGGAACCGCCGCGCCCTCCCCGCGCCAGCGGACTTGGATGCGGGCGGGAGTCTGGTGCAGTTCGAGCAGGCGCAGCGTCGCTTCGGCGCCAAACGCCCCGAGCCAGCGCGTCACCAGCCACTCGGGATGAGAAAACCGGCGAGCCAGCGCCACCGCCGTGAGCTCGGTCGGCAACGGCTTCGCGAGGCCCTCCGCCATCCGGCGGACCACGGCATTCACGAGGCGCGCCTCCGACGCACTGGTCAGGCGCTTCGCCTGCTCCACGGCATGGTGCACCACCCGGGCCACGTGGCCCTCCTCGCCCCCCTCAATCAGCTCAAAGCCCGCCGTCAACAGCACCGCCCTCACCCGCAACCGCGGCGCGCGCTCCACCCGGCGCCCCACTTCCCGCTCCAAGCGGCTGAGGTGGCGCAGGACGCCGAGAAACAGGTGCTGGACCCGCGCCCGCTCCGCCGACGTCAGGGTGCGCGGCAGCCCCTCCAGCAGGGCATCCGCCCGCTCCGCGCGATCCAGCCAGCGGATGAGCAGCCGCACAGCGGCCGCCCACGCGGGGGAAAAGGAAGAAGACGCTGCTGCCGGGGAAGGCGAAGTCCGCATGGGAACGGGAAAGGATATCAGACGCCCGATCCTTGCCAAGGAGGAAGGCCGATCCGGGAAAGACAGCCCCCGCACAGGGGCTGGTTGACATCCCCCCCCTTCGTCCGCTTTGATCTCCCTTCTCCCTCGATTATGACTTCGGATGCAGTATCAGCGCTGATCGCCAAGAACCCGTCTCTCAAGACCCATCGAGCCAAGCTCGAATCGATGGAGGCCGGCGCGTACGTCATTCACCGGAGCTGGGGGTTCGGGCAGATCAGCCGCTATGACGAAGCGGCCCAGCGCCTGATCATCGACTTCGCCGCGAAGCCGGGCCACCCGATGGATCCGGCGTTCTGTCTGACCACGATGGACGTGCTGCCGGCCAAGCACTTGCTGGTCCGCAAGGAGACCGACAAGGCGACGATCGCCAACCTCATCGATCAGAATCCCGCCCAGTTGGTCGTCGAGGCGCTGCAGGCCTATCCGAACAATGCCACCACGGCGATCGACCTCGAGATCACCCTCGCCCAGACGATCGGCGAAGAGCGCTTCAAGAAGTGGTGGGCGAATGCCAAGAAGGACATCGCCAAGGACGCCCGCATCGCCGTCCCCGTCAAGAAGACGGAGTGCTACGTGCTGCGCGAGATCGCCGTCTCCGCCGAAGAGGAGATCCTCGAGAGTTTCTCCGGTACCCGGTCGGCCCGCCGCCGCATCCTCCTCGCCGAACAGTTGCTCGGATCCGTCGAAAAGGGCGCAACCAAGATCGATCTCTCCGTCATCCTCACCGGGCTGACCGAGGCCGTCCGCGACTCCAACCAACTCGACGCCGCCGAGCGCCTGCACGGCGCCGCCGTCCGCGATGACTTCGCCCTGCTGCTTGGAATCGAGGTCGTAACCCTCGAGCCCGCCCAGGCTTCCCTGATCGCCAATCCGCGCGACCTGCCGACCATCTCCGACCGCATCCCGGTCCACTTCCAGTCCCGCTTCCTGGAGCTCATCCTCGGGACGCACCCGATCGAGGCCCGCGACATCGCGTTCAACCTCCTCAAGACCTCCCAGGGTAAGTTCACCACGGAGTGCATCAAGTTTCTCGTCGAGAAGGGCCACACCGCCGAACTGGCCACCGTCTTCAAGCGCTGGCAGACGGAGCAGAACCTCCGCGCTCCGGTGCTCCTGTGGATCGTCAAGAATCGCGGCACGCCCAAGTTCGCCAAGCTGCTGGATGACATGATCACCCCGCGGCTCCTCAACGCGATTTTCTTCGCGATCGACTACGAGGCGCTTCAGTCCGCCTCCGCCCGCCGCATCCCGCTCGCCGACATCCTCAGCGAGGACACCGAGTTGATCGGCGAACTGCTCTCGCGCGCCGATCCGGAGACCGCCCGCGACCTCGCCAATACCCTCATGCTCAATCAGGGCTTCGAGGAACTGACGAAGAAGTCCCTCCTCGCCCGCTTCATCAAGCTGTTCCCGAGCATCCAGTCCCTCGTCGCCAGCGACGCCGAGTCCAAGGAGGAACAGCTCCTCGTCTCGCGCGGCAGCTACGAGCGCAAGCGCGAGGAGTACGAGACCATCGTCTCCCGCAAGATCCCCGAGAATTCCAAGGCCATCGCCGTCGCCCGCGAGCACGGCGACTTGAAGGAGAATTCCGAATACAAGATGGCCAAGCAGGACCAGCAGGTCCTCATGGCCCAGAAGAGCCTGCTCGAGCGCGACCTCGGCCGCGCCCGGATCACCGACTTCCGCGAGGCCACCACCGACCAGATCAGCGTCGGCAGCGTGGTGGAGATCCACAGCCTGACGAGTGGAGCAGCCTCGCGTTATACCATTCTGGGCGCGTGGGATAGCGATCCAGACAACCACGTGATCGCCTACAAGACGCCGCTCGGGCTTGCCCTGCTCGGACGCCGCGTCGGCGACCAGGTGAAGGTCAAGATCGGCGCCTCCGAGGACAGCTATTCGGTCTCGTCGATCTCGCGCTACGTCGATCAAAAGTCGGCCTAAGCTCCGCGGCGACGCCCGCCGCCTTTTCCGGCCCGGTCGCCTGACGGCGGTCGGGCCGCTTCGTTTTCGGAGCTCGGGACCGGGTTTGACGCCAGAGGGATCGCCCGCCATGGTCGCGCCATGGACTCCACCTCAACTCCCCCTCCCCCCGCAAACGCGGCGCTGTCAAAAGATGCCAAGATGTGGGCGATGCTGTGCCACCTCTCCGCACTCAGCGCCTTCATCATCCCGTTCGGCTCCGTGCTCGGCCCCTTGATCGTCTGGCAGATCAAGAAGAATGAGTACCCGATCGTCGACGATCAGGGCAAGGAAGCCCTGAACTTCCAGATCACCACGCTGATCGCCGTGATCATTTCGTTCGTCCTGATCTTCGTCGCGATCGGCATCGCGCTACTGATCGCCGTCGGCATCGCCTCGCTCGTGTTCACGATCATCGCCGCGATCAAGGCCAACAACGGGGAAACCTACCGGTACCCGTTCACCCTGCGGCTCATCAAGTAAGATGAGTTCCGATCGCGCCGCGTGAACGCCTGCTGGGACCTGCTCAAGCTCCTCGCCGATCCGACGCGGCTGCGACTCCTTGCCCTGCTGCACCGGGAGGAGCTCTCGGTGGCGGAGCTGCAGGACATCCTCGGGATGGCCCAGTCCCGCATTTCGTCGCAGCTCGCCCTGCTGCGTCAGGCAGGGCTGGTCTCCGACCGGCGGGATGGCAAGAAGGCGTTCTACTCGCTCCATCCGCAGCTCGGGGAGGCCCAGACCCAGCTGTTGCGCGCCGCGTGGGACGCGGTGGCAGGCGAGCTCGGTGCGGACCTCGAAAACCTGGAGCGCATCCTCGCCAAGCGGCGGGCGCACCAGGAGCAGTACTTCAACCTGATCGCTGGCAAGCTCGGGCGGAACTACTGCCCCGGCCGGTCGTGGCAGGCGATCGGGCACCTCACCCTGCGCCTGGCGCCGCCGATCGTCGTCGCCGATCTCGGCGCCGGCGAGGGACTGATCTCGCAGTTGCTCGCGCGCCGCGCCCGGCAGGTCTGGTGCATCGACAACTCGCCGCGCATGGTCGAGGTCGGCACCGAGCTGGCGGAGCGCAACGGTCTCCACAACCTCACCTACCGGCTGGGCGATATCGAGAAGGTGCCGCTGCCGGATGAGTCGGTCGACTTGGCCATCCTCAGCCAGGCGCTTCACCATGCGCATCACCCGCAGAACGCGGTGAACGAAGCGTTCCGCATCCTGCGTCGCGGCGGACAATTGCTCGTGCTCGATCTCAAGGAGCACACGTTTGAGCGCGCCCGCGAACTCTACGCCGACGTCTGGCTCGGCTTCGGCGAGAGCACGCTCCACCGCTTCGTGCGGCAGGCCGGTTTCGAGCAGGTCGAGGTCTCCATCGTCGCCCGCGAGGAGCAGGAGCCGCACTTCGAAACGGTCCTCGCCTGCGGGATTCGTCCCGGGGCAGCGACCATGCCGCCGCCGGCCCCGTCATCGACCCCGGTCGACTAATCGAAGCGCACCCGGGCGCAGTGGAACTGCTCGCAGAGCGCGAGCACCTCGCGGCCGCCGGAAAGGGTCAAGGCCTCCTCCGCGAGCGCCCGCGCATCGGCGAGCGTCATGGCGCGGATCACGTAACGCACCGCCGGGATGAGGGGTGGGGTCATGCTCAGTTCATCGACGCCGAGGCCCAGCAGCAGGGGCGCCAGCACCGGGTCGCCCGCCATCTCACCGCAGACGCTGACCTTGATGCCGGCGGCGTGGGCCTCGCGGACGATGTGGCGGATCGTGCGGATGACCGCCGGGTGCGTCGGCTCGTAGAGGTGCGCGATGCGGTCGTTGACCCGGTCGATCGCGAGCAGGTACTGGATGAGGTCGTTGGTGCCGATGCTGAAGAAGTCATTTCGCACCGCCAGCAGGTCCGCCGTGTAGGCGGCGCTGGGGATCTCGATCATCGATCCGACCGCGAGTTTCTCGTCGAAGGGCACGCCCGCCGCCCGGAGTTCCTCGCGGCATTCCTCCAGCACCGCGTTGGCCCGCGCCAGTTCCTCGCACCCGCTGATCATCGGGTACATGAGCTTCACGTTCCCGTACACGCTGGCCCGCAGGATCGCGCGGAGTTGCTCCTTGAAGAGGTTCGGGTTCTCCAGGCAGAAACGAATCGCGCGGAAGCCGAGGAAGGGGTTGTCCTCCCGGGGAAACAGCGTGGGATTGCCTTCCATCGCCTTGTCGCCACCGAGGTCCAGCGAGCGGATCACGACCGTCGCCGGCGCCAGCTGCTCCGCGACACGGCGGTAGGCCTGAAACTGCTCCTCCTCTCCGGGGATCTGCGATCCGTTGAGGTAGAGGAATTCGGTGCGATACAGGCCCACGCCCGAGGCCAGGTACTCCTTCACGAGGGGGGTCTCCTCGGCGTTCTCGATGTTCGCCCGCAACACCACCTCCACGCCGTCGAGCGTAACGGACGGGCGCTGGTTGGCCAACATCAGGCGCTGCTCAATGGACTTCTTCTGGACCTGGATCTTGCCGTACCGGAACAGGGTCTGCTCCGAGGGATGCACGATCACCAGGCCGTCATAGCCGTCGACGAGGATCCAGTCGCCATGGTGCACCTTCGCGCTGAGGCCGCGGGCACCGACCACCGCGGGGACCTTCATCGAGCGCGCCACGATGACCGCATGGCTCGTCTTGCTCCCCGTGTCCGTGATCACCCCCAACGCGTGGCTCCGGTCGATGCTGGCCGCATCCGACGGAGAAATGTCGTTCGCCACGACGACCCGCTTGTCGACGAGCCGCGAGAGGTTCTCCGAGGACTGGCCGAGCAGGTTCGCCAGCACGCGTTGCGCCACGTCGCGGATGTCCCCCGCCCGCTCCCGCAGGTACTCGTCGTCGATCTCCGTGAACGCGACGACGTAGCGGCGCGCCACTTCGTTGAAGCAGCTTTCGATGTTCCGTCCCGATTTCTCGAAGGAGCGGATCGTCTCCGCGATCAGCGCCTGATCCTCCAACACCAAAAGGTGCGCATCGAAGATCCGGGCCTCGTCCGCCCCCAGGTTCCGCTCCACTTCATCGCGGATTCGCTGGATCTGCCCCCGCGTCACCAGCACCGCATGATCGAAGCGCGCCACTTCGTCAGCCCGCTTCTCCGGCTCCACTTCGTACGCCGGCACCTCCAGATCCGACTGCAGGTAGACAAACACCTGTCCATAGGCGATCCCCTGCGAGGCGGCGATGCCTTGCACCACAAGTTCGGGCTTTGGGTGGGCCTGCTCGGACATGGAGGAAACCGGCATCGGATCGGAGGGGGTGCGCCGACGCCGGGGGAGCATTAGCCCCGTGCGCCGAGGAGGGTCAACGCGGATTTCCACGCCGACGCAAAAGCGTCACGTCACGGGCCGCCCCGCCAGCCTCACGCCAGCCGACTCGCCGCAAAGAAGGCTTCGTCGCCCCACGCCGCGATCACGCGTCGGCGCAGCGTCTCGGTCAGCTCGCCCAGCCGCCGCTCCGTCGCCTCGGCCGGCCCGAACGCAAAGCAGCAGCTGCCGCTGCCGCTCATGCGGACGTGCAAGCCGAGCTCGTCACGCACCTGCGCCACCAGCGCAGGCAGGGCGAGGTACTTGCCAAACGCCACCCGCTCGAGGGTGTTGCCCGGGAGCGACTCCAGCGGCGCCGCTCGGTCCGCAAGCCACGCGGCCAAACGCGACTCCACCCCCGCCGGGTCGTCGTATGCTCCGAGCCCCGACGCGGCCAGGCGACGGAACGCCCACGGGGTCTCGATGCCCCAAACGGGCTTGAACAGCCACACCGGCCGCCCCGCCAAGCGCGCCGCCACCTCCGGTGCCACGGGCTGCACGCGCTCGCCACGTCCCCGCAGCACCACCGGACCGGAAAACAGGAACAGCGGACAATCCGATCCCAACTCCGCCGCCAGCTCCGCCAGCACCGCGTCTCCGAGCCGCGTGCCCGCGAGCTGATCCAACGCGCGCAACGCCATCGTCGCATTGCTGCTGCCTCCGCCCAAGCCAGCTCCCCGCGGGATGCGCTTCGCGAGGTGAAAGCGCACGCCACCCTTCCAACCGGTCCGGGTCCGGAACACCCGCTCCGCGCGGAGCACGAGGTTGCTCGCATCCACCGGAAGCGTGGGGTCGTCGCAGCTCAGGCTCGCCGTGCCTTCCGGCCCCGGCTCCGCCGTGAGGGTGTCCGCGAGAGCGAGCGGGCTGACCAGCGACACGAGGTCGTGATAGCCGTCGGCCCGGCGACCGACCACGGCAAGGCTGAGGTTCAGCTTGGCCGGCGAGGACAGGACAGGAAGGGAAGTCACGGGTTGGCCTCCCCAGCCTGCACGCAGTCACCGCCCAAGCTGAAGCCGAAACCTTCCGTTTTCCCGGTTTGCCAGTCACCACCCCGGAGGCCTATTCTTGAGGTCCTCCCCCGCTCCTTTCCTCCCGCGCCATGGCCTGCGATCTCATCCTCGTTCTCGACGAACCATCCCCCCGCGTTGTCCAGCCGCTCCTGCGCGCCCTTTCCGGAGAGATTCGTTGGGTCAAGATCGGCCTCCAGATGTTCACCGCCTGTGGGCCGGATTGCGTGCGCGAGATCGCCGACCAGGGGTTCAAGGTGTTCCTCGACCTGAAACTGCACGACATCCCGAACACCGTCGGCCACGCCGTCGAGTCCGCCGCCCGCCTGCCGATCCACATGCTGACGCTGCACACCTGCGGGGGCGCGGAGATGATGCGCCGGGCCGTCGCCGCCCAGCAGGCCACGCGGCCCGATCTGCTGCTCCTCGGCGTCACCGTGCTCACGTCGATGGGCACCGCCGATCTCAACGCCGTCGGCGTCCCGGGCGCCCCGGAGGATCAGGTGCTCCGGCTCGCCCAGCTGGCCACCGGCGCCGGCCTCGCCGGGCTGGTCTGCTCCCCCCTCGAGATCGCCCCGCTCCGCGCCGTGCTGCCCGCACCCACGCAGCTGATCACCCCGGGAATCCGGCCCAGCGGCGCGAAGGCCGACGACCAAACGCGCGTGCTCACGCCGGCCCAAGCCGCCGCCGCCGGCGCCAACTTCCTCGTAGTCGGGCGCCCGATTTCCCAAGCCGCCGATCCCGCCGCCGCCGCCCGCAGCATCCTCGCGGAGATCGCCGGCCGCGGCACCGCGCCATGAGCCGCACCGCCGCCATTCTTCTCGCCGCCGGCAGCGGCCGGCGCATGCAGGGCGCCGTCGAGGACAAGGTCCTCGCACCACTCAACGGGAAGCCCGCCTTCGCCCACGTGGTCGCCGCGTTCCTCGCCAGCCACGCGGTCGACTTCTACGTCATCGTCCACCGCGACACCGCCCAGTCTCTCCGGCTCTCCGCCTACGCTCCCACACCGGCCCAGTTCGTCCGCGGGGGCATCGAGCGCCAGGACTCCGTCGCCCGCGCCCTCGCCGTCTTGCCCGACGATGTGGCGCACGTGTTCATCCATGACTGCGCGCGTCCGCTGATCCGGCCGGAGCAGATCGCCGCACTCCGCCGGATCGTCCTGCGCGAGGAGGCCGTCGCTCTCGCCCACCGCGTCACGGACACGATTAAGGAGCATCACGACTCCGCGCGGCTCCGCACGCTCGATCGTTCCCGTCTCTGGGCCATGGAGACGCCGCAGGTCTTCGCCCGCCCGCTGATCGTCCGCGCCTACGCCCGGGTGGCCGCGCGGGGCGAACGCATCACCGACGATGCCCAGGCGGTCGAGGGGCTGCGCCATCCGATCGCCCTGCTCGAGAACCCGCACCCGAATCCCAAGCTCACCACGCCCGCCGATCTCGCGTGGTGCGAATTCCTGCTCCGCCAGCGCCACGCGGGCGAGGCCTAGGCCGACACCGCGCCGCCCACCGTTCCCGCCTTCTCTTGTCTCCATGCGCATCGGCCACGGTTACGACATCCATCGCTTGGTCCCGGGCCGGCCACTGGTCCTCGGGGGAGTCCGTTTCGAGACCGACTACGGTCTCGAGGGACACAGCGACGCCGACTGCCTGACCCACGCGATCTGCGATGCCCTGCTCGGCGCCGCCGGACTGCCGGACATCGGTCATTTTTTTCCGAATACAGATGAATCGCTGCGCGGCATTGATTCCCAACTGCTCCTGCAGCGCGTGATCGCCGAGCTCGCCCGCCGCGGCTGGGCGCCGGTGAACCTCGACGCCACCGTGATCGCGGAGCGGCCCCGCCTACTGGCCAGAGTCCCGGAGATGAAGGCGCGCCTCGCCGCCAGCACGGGCCTTGCCGTCGATGCCATCGGGATCAAGGCCACGACCAACGAGGGCGTGGGTGATCTGGGCCGCGGCCTCGCCATCGCCGCGCACGCCGTCGCACTGCTCCAGCGGATCTAGTTCGGTCGAGGGCCACCGATGCGCCGTTCCGCGTTCGCCGCTTTGCTGGGTGCAGCCCTCTTGGTCGGACTCGCGACGCTGGGCGGCGGCTGCCGGCCGCGCGAGTCCGCGGTCGAGCGCGGAGCGCGGGAGCAGGTGCTGCACCGCGGCTTCAGTCCCGACATCGCCGATCTCGATCCGCACGTCGCCATGATGGTCAGCGATTACGGCGTGATCTCCGCCTTCTTCGAGGGCTTGGTCGCCGAGGACCCGCGCGACCTCCATCCCGTGCCGGGCGTCGCGGAGCGCTGGGCGGTGTCCGCGGACGGCCTCACGTACACGTTTCACCTGCGGGCGAATGCGCGGTGGTCGAACGGCGATCCCCTCACCGCCGCCGATTTCTTGGCGTCGTGGCGCCGCGCCCTCACGCCGTCCTTCGGCTGCGACAATGCGAACCTGATGTACGTGGTGCGCGGGGCGGCCGACTTCCACCAGGGCCGAGCGACGCGCTTCGCCGACGTGGGCTTCGCCGCGCCGAACGCCCGCACGGTGGAGATCACGCTGGAGCGACCGACGCCGTACTTCCTCTCGCTGCTGCAGCACTGGGTGTGGTGGCCGGTGCACTTTCCGACGCTGGAGAAGGCGGGGGACCCCTACGCGCGCGGCACGCGCTGGACCCGGCCCGAGACCTTCGTGGGCAACGGGCCGTTCCGGCTCCGCGAATGGACGATCGGACAGCGCATCGTCGGCGAGCGGAGCGAGACGTACTGGGACGCCGCCAACGTCCGACTCCGCGAACTGCGGCTGTACCCGATGGAGGACATCAACGCGGAGGAGCGGGCGTTCCGCGGGGGCCAGCTCCACGTCACGGAGGCGGTGCCGGCGGCGAAGATCGATTCCTACCGGGCCTCGCCGGCGGGAGAGCTGCGGATGGATCCGGCGCTCGGGACCTACTTCTATCGCCTCAACGTGGCGCATCCGTCCCTCGCCTCGCCCGAGGTCCGGCGGGCGCTCGCCCAGGCGGTGGACCGCGAGGCGATCGTGACGCGGATCCTGCGCGGCACGCAGGTCGCCTCGGCCGCGTTCACCCCCGGCGGGCTGGCGGACTACGAACCGCCGCGCGGACTCGAGTACGATCCGGAGGCGGCGCGGGCCGCATTGGCGGCGGCCGGCTATCCGGGCGGGAAGGGCGCACCCGAACTTGAGCTCCTCTTCAACAGCTCGGAGAATCACCGCGCAATCGCCGAGGCCCTGCAGGAAATGTGGCGCCGCGAGCTCGGCCTCTCGGTCCGCCTCGTCTCGATGGAAGGAAAGACGGTCCTGGATGCCCGGCGCACCGGGCAGTTCCAGCTGCTCCGCTCGAGCTGGGTCGGCGACTACGCGGATCCGATGACCTTCCTCGCGGTCTGGCGGGCGGCGAGCGGCAACAACTACACCGGCTGGCAGAGCCCGGCCTACGAAGCGCGGCTCGACCGCGCCGAACGGACCACGCGTCAGGACGAACGTGCCACGTGGCTGCGGGAGGCGGAGGCCCTCCTGCTCAACGAAGCCCCTCTGATCCCGCTTTACCGGTACACCCACGTCTACCTCCTCCATCCGGCAGTGCGGGGCTGGTACTCCAATCCGATGGGCCGGCATCCCTACAAACACGTCTGGCTGGAGCCAACCCGCTGAGTCCGCTGGACCTTCGCGCTTTCCTGCGCTCACTTCCCGCATGACCCGACGCTTTCTTTTCCTCGCCCTTGCGACCGCGCTCCTCGTGGGCGGCTGCAAACCCCGCGACACCGCCACCCCCACGGCCGGCTCCACCGGCGCAGGCGCCGGCTCCCGAGTGCTCCACCTCGGCAACGGCACCGAGCCGCAGGACCTCGACCCCCAGATCGTGACCGGGGTGCCCGAGAACAAGATCGTCAACGCGCTCTTCGAGGGCCTCGTCGCCTACGGCCCGAACGGTCAAGGCACGATCCCCGCGGCCGCGGCCAGCTGGAGCATCTCCGAGGACGGGCTGATCTACACCTTCAACCTCCAGCCCAACGGCCGCTGGTCCAACGGCGACCCCGTCACGGCCGCCGACTTCGTCGGTTCCTACCGTCGCATTCTCAACCCGAAGCTCGCCTCCGAGTACGCCAGCAAGCTCTACCCAGTGGTCGGCGCGCGCGAATTCCACGAAGGCAAGCTGCAGGACTTCTCCAAGACGGGCTTCAAGGCGCTCGATGCGCGGACGCTGCAGATCACGCTCAAGCGCCCCACGTCGTTCCTCATCGAGTCGCTGAAGCACTACGCGTGGTTCCCGGTTCACCTGCCGACCGTCGAGAAGTTCGGCGGGCTCGAGCGCAAGGGCAGCGCGTGGACCAAGCCGGGCAACCTCGTCGGCAACGGGCCCTACATCCTCACCGAGTGGGCCATGCAGCAGCGCGTGATCGTCGACCAGTCGCCAACCTACTGGGACCGCGCCGCGCTGCGGACCGATCGCATCGTCTTTTATCCGACGGAAAACATCGAGACCGAGGAGCGGATGTTCCGGACCGGCCAGCTGCACAAGACCAACGAGCTGCCGCTCGACAAGACCGATGTCTACCGCCGGGAGCAGCCCGAGAGCCTGCGCATCGATCCGTTGCTCGGGATTTACTTCTTCCGCATCAACCTGACCCGGCCGCCGCTGAACGACAAACGCATCCGCCGCGCGCTGGCCCTCGCCATCAACCGCGAGGTCATCGTCGAGAAGGTCACCCGCCAGAACCAGAAGCCCGCCTACAACGCCTGCCCGCCGATGGAGAGCTTCACGTCGCCCGTGCGCCTCACCGGCGACCTCGCGGAGGCGCGCCGCCTGCTCGCCGAAGCCGGCTATCCGGACGGCAAGGGCCTGCGCCCGATCGAGCTGCTCTACAATACGAGCCAGAACCACAAGAAGATCGCCGAGGCCCTCCAGCAGATGTGGCGCCAGAACCTCGGGGTCGACATCTCCCTCGTGAACCAGGAGTGGAAGGTCTACCTCGATTCCCAAGACACCCTGAGCTACGATCTCTCCCGCGCCGGATGGATCGCCGACTACGTGGATCCGAATACGTTCTTCCATTTGTGGCGCACCGGCGACGGCAACAACGACACCGGGTTCGCCAACGCCGAGTACGACCGCCTGCTGGAAGAAGCCTTGGGGACCGCGGATCAAGCCGCGCGCCGCGCGATCTACGCCCGGATGGACGCGATCCTCATGGATGAGCTGCCGATCATCCCGCTGTATTTCTACACGCGCACCTACGCCGCCAACCCGCGCCTCCAGGCTCCGCCGAACCTCGTCGAGACGCCGAACTACAAGTTCATCTACCTTCGGGACTAGCCCGGGCCCCGTCCTCGTGCACCCGGTTGGCGCCGGACCCGACCGGAGGGCGCCGCCTGCCGCCTTGCCTTCCCCGCGAAAGGGCTGAAGTCTCGGACTCGCATGCTTCGGTTCTTCGCGTCGCGCCTGCTGCAGTCCCTGCTGGCGCTGATCATCATCATCACCGCCACGTTCTTCATGCTCCGCTTCGTGCCGGGCGGTCCGTTCACTTCGGAAAAAGCCGTCACGCCGGAAATCCTGCGCAATCTGGAGGCGCACTACGGGCTCGATCAGCCGCTGTGGAAGCAGTACTTCGACTACCTCGGAAGCCTCGCGCAGGGTGACTTCGGGCCTTCCTTCAAGTACCCGAACCGCACCGTCAACGAGATCCTCGCCGACAAGCTCCCGGTCTCGCTGGAACTGGGCTTCCTTTCGCTCCTGGTCGCCTTGCTGATCGGCCTGCCGCTGGGCATTCTCGCCGCCGTCCGTCGCAACACGTGGGTCGACTACGTGGCCTCCTCGTTCGGCATGGTCGGTATTTCCATCCCGACCTTCGTGGTCGGTCCGCTGCTGGTCCTCGCCCTCGCCATCCATCTCGGCTGGTTCAACGCCTCGGGCTGGTACTCCCCCATCGACCGGGTGCTGCCCTGCCTGGTCCTCGGCATCGCCTACGCCGCCCCCATCTCGCGCCTCACCCGCGGCGGCATGTTGGAGGTGCTCAGCCAGGACTTCATCCGCACCGCCCGCGCCAAGGGCGCGTCCGAACTGCGGGTGGTGCTGCGGCACTCGCTGAAGGGCGGGCTGCTGCCGGTGGTATCGTTCCTCGGACCGGCGATCGCCGGCATCCTCACCGGCTCGTTCGTGATTGAGACCATCTTCCAGATCCCCGGCATCGGCCGCGAATTCGTCAACAGCGCCTTCAACCGCGACTACACCTTGGTGCTCGGCACCGTGATCCTCTACGCGGTGCTCATCATGGCGCTCAACCTCGCCGCCGACGTCGTGCAGGCGTGGATGAACCCGAAGGTCCGGCTCGAGGCCTGATCCCCACCTCCCGGCCATCCCCATGTCCGCCTCCGTTTCGTCCACCGTGTCTTCCCCCGCCGCCGCTCCGGAAGAGGGCAACTCGCTCTGGCGTGATGCTTGGCTGCGTCTGCGCAAGAACCGCCTCGCCGTCTTCGGCGGGGCCGCCCTCGCGTTCGTCGCCCTCGCCTGCTTCGTCGGCCCGTTCCTCAGCCCCTACGGCTACGAGGAGCAGAACCTCGACCTCGGCGCCTCCGCACCAAGCGCCGCCCACTGGCTGGGCACCGACACGCTGGGCCGCGACTTGCTCGTGCGCCTGCTCTACGGTGGCCGCGTGTCGCTCGGCGTCGGCCTCGCCGCCACGTTCGTCGCCCTCACCATCGGCGTCGTCTATGGCGCCGTCGCCGGCTACTCCGGCGGCAAGCGCGACGCGTTCATGATGCGCGCGGTCGACATCATGTATTCGCTGCCGTTCACGATCTTCGTGATCCTGCTGATGGTGTTCTTCGGGCGGAACATCATCCTGCTCTTCGTCGCGATCGGCGCCGTGGAGTGGCTGACGATGGCCCGCATTGTCCGCGGACAGGTGATGTCGGTGAAGCGGATGGAATTCATCGAGGCCGCGCGCTCCCTCGGCTTCGGCCGACGCCGCATCATCTTCCGTCACATTCTCCCGAACATCCTCGGTCCCATCATCGTCTACACGACGCTCACCATCCCCGGGGTCATGCTGCTCGAGGCCTTCCTCAGCTTCCTCGGGCTCGGCGTCCAGCCGCCGATGAGCTCATGGGGCGTGCTGATCAAGGACGGAGCCGAAAAGATGGAGGAGTTCCCCTGGCTGCTGATTTTCCCCGGCACGGTCTTCTCGCTCACGCTCTTCTCGCTCAATTTCCTCGGTGACGGCCTGCGTGATGCGCTCGACGTGCGCGCGAGCAAGGACTGAGCGCCTGCCGGCATCCGACCGATCATGCGCGCCCTTCGCCGACTCCGCCCCTACCTGCGGTTCCTCCGGCCGGTGCGCGCCCACTTGGCCGGGGCGATCCTCTTCGGGCTGCTCTACGCCGCCGCCACGGGCCTCGGGATTCCGACCCTCACCAACTACGTCTTCCCGCGCATCTTCACCGACACCGCCAATCGCATGGCGTGGGGCGAGGTGCTGCTGGTCGCCGGCTACATCCCTTTCATCTTCCTCGTCCGCGCCGTCGCCGGCTACCTGAACGGCGTGCTCATCCAGTTCGCCGGCACGCGGGTGCTCGAGGGTCTGCGGCTCGATTACTTCCGCAAGCTCCAGATCCTGCCGCTGTCGTTCGTGCAGAATCGCCAGACGGGCGACCTGATCTCGCGCGGGCTCGCGGACACCACGCAGCTGCAGTTCGTGCTGACGCAGCTGGCCAACGATGGCATCAAGCAACCGGGCACGCTGCTCTTCGCCCTCGGTTTCCTCGCCCACAAGGCCGCGCAGGCCGAGGGCGTGGCCTTGATGCTGGTCTGTCTGGCCGTCGTACCACTCGTGGTCCTGCCGATCCGCTACATCGGACGCAAGGTGACCCGGCGCGCGCAGGAGTTGCAGGCCCAGCTGGGGGCCGTGACCGCGCTGCTGTCCGAGAACCTCTCCGCGGCGCGCGAGGTGCGCGCTTACGGTCTCGAGGTCCACGAGACGTCGCGCTTCGAGGCTCTGACCCGGCGCCTGTTCTCATCGCAGATGAAAATCGCCAAGTACGCGCAGGCGCTGAGCCCGGTCATCGAGGTGATCGCCGCCGTCGGGATCGCCGGCACGCTGCTCTACGCGTTCTCGGCGGGGGTCTCGAAGGATGATTTCCTCGGAGTCGTGACCGCGCTGTTCCTCGCCTACGAGCCGATCAAGAAGCTCGGGGCGCTGAACAACGAGTTGAGCCGCGCGGTCGCGTCCCTCGACCGCCTTGAGGTGGTCCTGCTCGCCCCGGTGACGATCGCCGACCCCGCCCAGCCGGCGGAGATTCCGGGCGGGCGGCTGCGCGGCGGGGTTCGCTTCGAGGGCGTGTCGTTCGCCTACGTCTCGGGCCAGTCTGTGCTCCAGGATGTCACGGTCGACATCCCCCCGGGCACGGTCTGCGCGCTCGTCGGCCCGAGCGGCGCGGGCAAGAGCACATTCGCCAACCTCGTACCGCGCTTCTTCGAAGCCAGTCAGGGCGCCGTTCGCATCGACGGGATCGACGTGCGCGACCTCCGCCTCGCCGAGTTGCGCGGTCACATCGCTGTGGTCTCGCAGGATCCGGTGCTCTTCAACGACACGATCCGCAACAACCTGCTGCTCGGTCGGCCCGACGCGACCGAGGCCGAGGTGGTCGCCGCCGCGAAGGATGCGTTCGCCCATGACTTCATCGCGGCCGAGCCCGAGGGCTACGCGACCACCGTCGGCGAGCGCGGGGGACGGCTCTCCGGGGGCCAGCGGCAGCGTCTCGCGCTGGCGCGGGCGTTCCTCCGTAACGCGCCGATCCTGATTCTCGACGAGGCCACGAGCGCGCTCGACAGCGAGAGCGAGGCCGCCGTGCAGCAGGCGCTGCAGAAGCTGATGGTCGGTAAGACCGTCTTCATCATCGCCCACCGTTTCTCCACCATCCGCGCCGCCTCGCTGATCCTCGTCTTCGACGAGGGCCGCATCGCGGCCCGGGGCTCCCACGCGGAATTGTACGCATCCTGCGCACTCTACCGCAGCCTCTACGATCGGCAGAGTGGCGGCGCCTGAGCCGTCGCCCCGCCGCCCCACCCGCCCGGCCATGGCTACCGCCACGCCCCGCATCCTCGTCATCCGCCGCCGCTACCTCGGCGACGTCGTGCTGCTCGGCAGCGTGTTCGCGAGTCTCCGCGCCCACTGGCCCGGCGCCTCGATCTGCGTCCTCACCGAGGCGGCCTACGCCGAGGTTCTGGGCCTGAATCCGGACGTGGCCCACGCGCTCGTCTTCCCGTCGTCGCTCGCGGGCTGGCCCCGCTTCCTGCGCACTCTCCGCGCCGCGCGGTTCACGCACGTGCTCGACTTCGACAACAACGACCGCACGGCACTCGTCACGCGGCTCTCCGGCGCACCCGTCCGCGTGACCTACGACCGCGAGACAAATCCGTTCCGCCACCGGTGGGCCTACACCGGGTCGGCGCGGATCACGAACGCGTTCTACACGTCGCAGCACATCACCGAGACTTACCTCGCCCTGCTCAGCGCTCTCGACGTGCCCGCCGCCGTCCGCACCGTCCGCCTTGTGCCGCGTCCGGCCGACCGCGAGGCGGTCCGCGCGCTGCTGGGGCCCGCTGCTCCGTCTCAGTCGGCGGCTCCCTCACACCCAACGTCCGCACGTGCGGGGGGCGGCCCGGCTGCCCGGGCACCGCGCGTGCTCGTTCACCCGGGTAGCCGCAGTCCTTTCCGGATCTGGCCCGCCGAGCGATTCGCGGCGGTCTGCGATCGCCTGCAGGATGAACTCGGCGCGCAGGTTTTCCTCGTCGCCGGTCCCGGCGAACAGGCGCTGGTCCGCGCCATCCGCAGCCATGCCCAGAGTCACCTCATCGCGCTGAACCAGCGTCTCAACGTCGGCCAGTTCGCCGCGCTGCTCGCGGAGTTCGACGCCATGCTCTGCCACGACAGCGGCCCGATGCACGTCGCCGCGTCCGTCGGCACGCCCGTGGTGGCGCTCTTCGGTTCGCAAAACGCCGCGATCTGGCGCCCGCTCGGGCCGCGGCACACCGTGCTGCAGACGCCGCTGCCGTGCGCGTGCCTCGGCGCCGCCGCTCCCGGAGCCTGCGTACCCTCGGATTCATACCGGAGCTACTGCGTCCGCCAGCTGGAGCCCGATCTCGTCTTCGCCGCGCTCCGGGCCACGCTCACCGACGCCACTCCCCGCCATGCCTGACACGCCGCTCACCGTCACGATCGCCATCCCGACCTACCGGCGGGCCGCGCTGCTGCGGCAGACGCTGGAGGGCCTCGTGCAGCAGGACTACCCGCCAGAGCAGCTGGAGATCCTGATCATCGACAACAACTCGCCCGACGAGACGCGGGCCGTGGTCGAGGCTTTCTCGGGCGCACGGCACGTGCCGCGCTACCTGCTCGAAACGCAGCAGGGCGCGAACTTCGCGCGCAACCGGGCCATCGCCGAGGCGCGGGGCGAGGTCATCGTGTTCGGCGACGACGACATCCTCATCGGCCCCGAGTGGGTGCGGGAGATCGTGCGTCCCTTCGCCGAAAATCCCCCGGGCCGCGTGGGCGCGGTGGGCGGCGAGGTGATCCCCGTGTTTCCGGAGGGCTGCCCGCCGTGGGTCGCCGGTTTCCACGGTCCGCAGGCGTTTCGCACCGACGCCGGGCCGCTCCGCGCCGGGCAAGTGCCGATGAGCGCAAGCCTCGCGTTCCTGCGCCGGACATTCGGGGAGCTGGGCGGATTCGACACCACGGTCGGACGCAAGGGGTCGGTGATCTTCGGCGGCGACGAGAACCTCGCGATTCGCCGGCTCCTGCAGGCCGGATACGAGGTGTGGTTCGCCCCGGCGGCGCGGGCCCAGCACCAGATGCCGGCGAGCCGGACCACCCTCCGCTACGTTCGCAAGCACGCCTTCGATTCCGCCCGGTCGCGGGTGGTGGGGCGCCTGCGGGAAGATCGGGAGACCGGACGTTCATCGGCCGGCTACCTCGTCTCGCGCTGGATGGGCAACGTGCTGAAGGCGGCGGGCTTCGCCGGTCTGGCCGCCCTGAGCTTCGTGGTGCTCCGCCCGGACGCCGGCCGGCAGAACCTCGTCCGGGCCTGGCGTAGTTGCGGTTATCTGTATCAGATTGCCCGCAGCGCCACCGGGAAGGTCTGACGCTTGCCCCCGGCGCCCGGCTCGCTTTAGGTCACCACCCGTGAGGATCCGCTGGCGTCGGACCCAGCCCGACCCACCGGCCGCGCTTCCTCACCCTCCTCCCCCGTGAACCGTCCTCCCCTCGCCCTCTCGGTCGTGATCGTTGCCCGCAACGAAGGCCGGATCCTGCCCCGCTGCCTCGCGAGCGTGCATGGCTGGGTGGATGAAATCATCGTCGCGCTGAACGGCACCACCGATGACAGCGCCGCCGTGGCCGGGCAGTTCGGCGCGATCGTGCACACGTTGGAATGGCGCGGCTATCGCGACACGAAAAACGAGGCCCTCGCGCTGGCACGGCACCCGTGGGTGCTGTGCCTCGATGCCGACGAGGAAGTGTCCGGAGCGCTGCGCCGCGATATCGAAGACTTCTTCTTCGGCGGGCTGGATCGGACCCACGCCGGGGCGCGCTTCCCGCGCAAGGTCTGGTTCATCGACCGCTGGATCACCCACGGGGACTGGTACCCGGACCTCTCGCTGCGCCTCGTGGACCGCCGCCGCTCCCGCTGGGGCGGCGACGCCGTGGTGCATGAAAAGATGGAGTGCGACGGCCAGGTCGCGCGGCTGAACGGCGACCTCCACCACTACTCGTTTCCCAACCTCGCCACCCAGATCGCCAAGATCAACCCCTTCGCCGACCTCTTCGTCCGCCAGCAGCAGGAGCGCGGGCGCCGCTTCTCGGCGCCCAACGCGATCGGTCGCGCCGTCTGGCGTTTTTTCCGCGGCTACGTGCTCAAGGCAGGATTCCTCGACGGCTACCCAGGGCTGTACGTGGCCACCGTCAACGCCTTCGCGGTGTTCGCACGGCATGCGCGGGTGTACGAGGTGGAGCGCGGCTGTCCACCTCCCGCGGATTCCTGACCATGCCTCCGGACGCCGAGCCCGCCCGTTTCAGCCGCACTGCGGAGGACCTCATCGCCTCGCTGCGCCGCCTGCCGCTGGAGTCGAACCCGCGGACCCGGCGCCGGGCCACTCAGGAAGTTGCAGCGCTGGTGAATGAACTCGTGGTCCGCCACGGCATCGGCATCGAAACCCCCGAGCACACCATCCGCGAGCACTGGGCGACGATCGTCGGCCCAGCCAATGCAGCTTATTCGCATCCTTTTCAGATCGATCCCAAGGGCCGGTTGATCGTCGTGACGAGCCACGCGATTGTCCGAAACGAGCTCTTCCTGCACCGGTCCACGATCACAAAAAAAGTGCAACAGTTATCTGGTTGCAGCGCGGTTCGGGAAATTTTCCTGCGGTCGGGCTAGCTGAAACTTCGCGCTTGCGCCCAGCGGGGTGAATCGAGACTCTCGGCACTTGCGTTAGTGGATGCCCGTCAGGTTACGGGCGCCCACCATGCCTGGTCCCGCATCCCGCGGGATTGGAACGGTGTTGCCGGCCTAGCCTGCGGTTCTCCCCGCAGGCGCCGCGGGTGACACGGGAGCTGCAGCCCGCCGCCCCCCTTCAGGCGTGTAACTCCATCAAAAACCATGTCCACCGTTACCGCTAAGCCCGAAATCATCGCTCAGTATAAGACTCACGACAAGGATACCGGCTCGTCCGAGGTCCAGATCGCGCTGCTCACCGCCCGGATCAATCACTTGACCGAGCACCTGCGCACGCATCGCAAGGACTTCCACAGCCGCCGCGGCCTGCTTCAGATGGCCAGCCGCCGCCGCAAGCTGCTTGATTACCTCAAGCGCCAGGATCTCTCGAAGTACACCGAGATCCTGCAGAAGCTGCATCTGCGCAAGTAACCCTTCTCTGCACACGGGCGACCCGATCCGCGGGTCGCCCGTTGTCTTCACGACACTCGCCGACGTCCGGGACATTTCCGCTTGCCGCCACGCCCTCCGGGGCCGGGGGCGCCAACCGGAAATCTCT
Source organism: Opitutaceae bacterium (assembly GCA_040382075.1). Lineage (GTDB taxonomy): Bacteria > Verrucomicrobiota > Verrucomicrobiia > Opitutales > Opitutaceae > UBA6669. Next base: position 37,038 of record JBEIGD010000006.1, on the reverse strand, counting down.
CGTGATTGTCACGGGGATGCAGGGTGGAATCCCACCCCCACCGCGCCGCCGTTCAACTGGCGGCCTCAACCCAGGGCCTGCCGCCCGTCTCTCCACGAGACCGGTCGGCGCCCGAACCCGCCGTAGGCCTTCCGCCTGCGCCACCGGGCCGCTCCAGGCGGTCGCCCGGCCGTTCCCAAATCCGCCGACGGGCCTGCTTCCGCACACCCGTCCGTCAGTCAGTCCGTCCGCAATCGAAAGTAAGTCATGAATCAGAAATACAACGTCGTGGTTCCCGAACTCGGAATCACTTTTTCCACGGGCTCCATCGCCCAGCTCGCCAACGGCGCCATCAATGTGTGCGTCGGTGAAACCAACCTGCTCGTCACCGCCTGCGTCGCCCAGACGATGCGCCCCGGCCAGGACTTCTTCCCGCTCACCGTCGACTACCGCGAGAAGTACGCCGCCGCCGGCCGCTTCCCGGGCGGCTACTTCAAGCGCGAGGGCCGTCCTTCCGAAAAGGAAATCCTCACGTCGCGCCTCTGCGATCGTCCGTGCCGCCCGCTCTTCCCCGAGGGCTTCCTCAATGAGGTGCAGATCATCGGCCAGCTGCTGTCCGCCGACCAGCTGAACGACGCCGACATCCCGATGGTCAACGGCGCCTCCGCCGCCCTCGCGATCTCCGACATCCCGTGGGCCGGCCCGATCGCCGCCGTCCGCGTCGGCCAGATCGACGGTCAGTTCGTCGCCAACCCGACGATCGAGCAGATGTTCGCCAGCAATCTCGACCTGATCTACGTCGGCACCGAGAAGGACATGCTGATGATCGAGGGCTCGGCCGACCAGATCACCGAGGAGCGCTTCATCGAAGCCCTCGAGTTCGGTCACCAAGCCATCCAGCCGATCATCCGCGCCATCCGCGAGCTCGTCAGCCTCTGCGGCAAGCCGAAGGCCACGTTCGCCCTCGTCGGCGCCACCGCCGAGGCCCGCGCCATCATCGAGCGCGTGGTTCCCGCCGAGCGTCTCGCCACCGCCATCTTCGGCAAGGAAAAGGCCGCCCGCAGCGCCGCCGTCAAGGTGCTCAAGGAAGAAGCCAAGACCGTCCTCCTCGCCGAACTCGGCGAGGGCAAGTTCACCGATGTCGACCTCAACGTCGTCTTCGAGGACCTGCAGTACAAGGCCTACCGCAAGACCGTCCTCGAGCGCGGCGTCCGCGCCGACGGCCGCAACGCCAAGCAGGTCCGCCCGCTCACCGCCCAGGTCGGCGTGCTCCCCCGCGTCCACGGCTCCGCCATGTTCCAGCGCGGCGATACCCAGAACATCGCCATCACCACGCTCGGACCGACCAAGGAAGCGCAGGACATGGACGGACTGACCGGCGGCCCGACGTCGAAGTCGTTCATCCTTCACTACAACTTCCCGCCGTTCTCCGTCGGTGAAACCGGCCGCTTCACCGGCCCGGGTCGCCGCGAAATCGGCCACGGCGCGCTCGCCGAGCGCTCCCTCGTGCCGATCCTCCCGCCCGAGGATGTCTTCCCCTACTCCATCCGCGTCGTCTCCGAGATCATGGCCTCCAATGGCTCAACCTCGATGGCTTCGATCTGCGGCGGCTGTCTCGCCCTCATGGACGCCGGCGTGCCGATCATCGCCCCCGTCGCGGGCATTTCCTGCGGTCTGATGACCGAGAACGCCGCCGATGGCTCGATCGCGAAGTGGACCACCATCACCGACATCCTCGGTGAGGAAGATCACTTCGGTGACATGGACTTCAAGCTCGCCGGCACGACCAAGGGCATCACGGGCTTCCAGCTCGACCTCAAGATCAACGGTCTGCCGTTCGAGATCGCCAAGACCGCGATCTTCCAGGCCCGCGACGCCCGCATCGAAATCCTCAAGACGATGCTCGGCGCCCTCAGCGCCCCGCGCAAGGACCTCTCCACCTACGCCCCGCGGATCCAGACGATCCAGATCGATCCGGAAAAGATCGGTCTGCTCATCGGACCGGGCGGCAAGACGATCCGCCGCATCGTCGAGACGACCGGCGCCCAGATCGACATCGCCGAGGACGACTCGGGCAAGGTGTTCATCTACTCGAACAACGCCGACGCGATGAACCGCGCCGTGCAGGAAATCGACTCGCTCTGCGGCGGCGGCTCCCAGATCGAGAACGGCAAGATCTACCAGGGCCGCGTCACCGGCATCAAGGAGTTCGGCTGCTTCGTCGAGTGCCTCCCGGGCAAGGAAGGCCTCTGCCACATCTCCGAGCTCGCCGACATGCGCGTCCGCCGCACCGAGGACGTCGTCAAGATGGGCGAAACCATCTGGGTGAAGTGCGTCGGCATCGACGAGAAGTCCGGCAAGGTCCGCCTCTCGCGCAAGGCCGCCATGAAGGAACGCGAGCAGCAGGCCCAGGGCGGCACCCCCGCCCCCGAGGCTCCCGCCGCGTCCTAAGCACGGCCCTCCGACGCCGATCCTCGCGATCGGTCCCCTTCCCGCCGGAGCCCCGCCAGGGCTCCGGCTTTTTTCTGCCCAGTCTTCCCGCGCCGCATCCCAACGCGCGGTGGGTCGCGCGCCCGCCGCGCTCCCCCGCCGACACCCTTGCGCTGGGCGCGCGAGCCTGACATCTCTCCCGCCTCCGCCCCGCACCGGGGCCCCGCTCCCATGAAGCTTCTGGTCACCAACGACGATGGCATCGACTCCACGTTTCTCCTCGAACTGGTCCGCGCCCTGAAGGACGCCGGCCACTCCGTCTTCGTCGTCGCCCCAAAGAGCGAACAGAGCTGGATCGGCTGCGCGAAGTCGCGCCACCGGACCGTGACCTCTACCGCGCTGCCGCCGCTGCTGGGCTGCCCGACGTGGACCGTCGATGGCACGCCCAGCGACTGCGTGAACATCGCCCTCGCCCACCTGCTGCCACGCAGCGAGCGGATCGACGCCGTCGTCTCCGGCATCAACATCGGGCGCAACGCCTCCCTCGGCTTCATCCTCGCCAGCGGCACGATCGGCGGCGCCTGGGAAGGCGCGATCCACGGCCTCCCCGGCATCGCCCTCTCCCACGATCTGTCCGCCGAGGCCTTCGCCACCATCCGCGTGCAGGGCGGGCAACCCGACGCGCGTATCCTCGCCTCCGTCCGCACCGCCGCCGCCCGCGCCGCCACGCTCCTGCCGGAATTGGTCGCGACGATTCCCGGACCCGGCTTCGCGGTGCACAACCTCAACTTTCCCGACCCCTGCCGCGCCGATACCCCAATCGTCCGCACCGTGCCCGCTCACGTCGTCATCCCCGGGCTCTTCAGCCCCGCGGCCGACGACGGCACGCACCGCTTCGTCTTCCACCTCGGCGAAGACCGCTCCCCGGCCGAGCCGCTGACAGACCGCGTGGCCTTGGACACCGGACGGATCAGCCACACGATCCTCGATTACCGCGTCCTCGGCTCCGCCTTCGTGCCCCCCAGTGCCGCGGCGCGCTGACCTGCCGCCCCCGGCCCGGCGGCGCATTGACGCCCCCGGCCGCGCGGACAATCCTACCCACTCCCCGAACCGATGATCGAAGTCGAAAACCTCACCCGCGTCTTTCGCACCTACCGCAAGAAGCCGGGGTTCTGGGGCGGCGTGAAGGGACTCTTTCACCGGGAATTCGTCGAGACGGCCGCCGCCAACCAGATTTCGTTCTCCATTCCCGAGGGCGCGTTCGTCGGTTTCCTCGGCCCGAACGGGGCCGGCAAGACGACGACGCTGAAGATGCTCTCCGGCCTCATCTACCCGACCAGCGGCACGGCGCGGGTGGCCGGCTTCGACCCGACCCGGCGCGAGAACGCCTACCGGCGCATCTTCGCGCTGGTGCTCGGCCAGAAAAACCAGCTCTGGTGGGACCTTCCGGCCAGCGAGTCCTTCGTCCTGCTGCGCCACATCTACGACCTGCCGGCCGCGCAGTTTCAGGAAACCCTCGATGAGCTCGTCACGCTCCTCGGCGTGAAGGACAAGCTGAACGTGATGGTCCGCGAGCTCTCCCTCGGCGAGCGGATGAAGATGGAGCTGATCGCCGCCCTCCTCCACCGCCCGCGCGTGCTCTTCCTCGACGAGCCGACGATCGGCCTCGATGTGGTTTCGCAGCGCGCGGTCCGGACCTTCCTGCGTGACTACAACCGTCGCTACCGCGTGACGATCCTGCTGACCAGCCACTACATGGCGGACATCAAGGAACTCTGCGAGCGGGTCATCGTGATCGACAAGGGCCGCAAGATCTACGACGGCGCGCTCGACCGCCTCGAGGCCGGCAACGGAAGCCGGATGAAAATCTTCCGCTTCATCCCGCGCGACCTCGCGGCCTTTCCCGAGACGTGGAAGTCGGCCTACGGCGAGACCACGCGCGACCCCGCCGACGGACGCTTCACCGTGCGCGTGCCGCTGACCCACGTCGTCGCCGTGTCCCAGGAAATTCTCACCGCCGGCACCGTCGCCGACATCACGATCGAGGACGTCCCGCTCGAGGATGTGATCGCCGAGCTGTTCAGCACCGCCCGCTGAGCCCGCATCCGTCCTCTTGCGGGCGGACCCCGCCGCGTCCCTCGACGCCGCCCGCCTGCGCGGTCTGCTTTTCGTCGTGAAAACGACATACACCCTGAGCGAACTGCAGCGGGAGACCGCCTCGGCGGTTCATGGGGCGGAGTCCGGAGTGCTGGTCACCGTGACCCGCCATGAGACGCCGGTCGCCCACCTCATTTCGGATGAGCGGCTCGGGGCCCTGCTGGAGACTCTGGAGCTCGCCGGGAACCCCGCATTCGCGGGCACGCTCACCACGCTGAAATCCGGCAAGGTCAAGTTCCGCGCCGCCTCTTCCCGGTGAGGAAGCGACCCGTTGTCGTGGCGGAGTTGGCGGGACGGACGGAAACCGGGCCATTGCGGATGAGAGTTTGGGACGCCGAAATCGCGGCGTCGGGCCTCTCACCCGCCCGAACCAACTCCGCGCCATTCAGCGTAGCGGCGTGGTTTTCTGGCGGCGGACAACATGGCCGCGGGCGGCTTTGGGGTTGAGATTGGGTAAAGCGTCACGTAACGGTTTATTTATGCCGTATCTTCCCCTCAGCCGCCCGCGCCTGACGGCTGCTTTGCGCCGCCTCGCAGAACTCGCCCGGGCGGAGGGGATCACTCTGGAACTTTCGCTTTACGGCGGGGCGGTCTTCACGCTCGTCTACGCCTCCCGCGAATCCACCCGTGACGTGGACGGACTCATCCGGCCCAAGGCCGAGGGCGACCGCTTGGCGCGGAAGGTGGCCGAAGAGCAGGATCTCCCGGCCGACTGGCTCAGTGACGACGTAGCGCAGTTCCCTGGCGGACGTGGAGGAATTGTTCGCTCGCTTCTTCCCTCATGACGCCTTGCCCGACCGGACGAAGGCCTTGGTTGAGAGGGTAATCAGGGGGACCAAGAAATGAACCGGCCCGCTACCCTGCGCGCGGTGGCCGAGCAGGCCGATTCCCTGGAGGCGTTCGGGCGGTTGTTCCAAGACTGGCTGCATTCCGTGCGGACCTTCTCGTCCCGCCCGCAAGTGCTGCAGGCGATCAAGGAGGAGCCACCGCGTTTGGCGAAGCGATTCGCCAGCGGGGCCGTGTCCGATGCTTGGCTCGCCGCGTATGCCGAATTCATCGCGAAACGGTTGAATGCCGCCGCGCCGAAATGGTCCGCCGGACGGGTCGCACCGGAACCCTGGTTCGGGACCAGCGGCGATGAGCTCGCGCGCGTGTCGGCCTTGCGCGATTCGCCTCAACCTTTCAAATCACGAAATTTGTTCGTGCCGGTGGTGGACCTTCCCCTCCGGCTGCGCCCCGGGAGGCCCAAGAAGTCACTTCTGGAGCTCCGCCTGGCGAATACCAAGCGGCAGCGCAGATTCCGGGCGCGGCGGAAGGAAGAATGGCAGCGCCTGCGCCGTCTGGCCCAGCGGGCAACTGCCTGACAAGATCATCTCGCGATGTCGCTTTTCTTTTCGGGCTAGGCGAGCGCGGCGGGTTGAATCACCTCCCGGACTGCCGCTCGCTTCGTTCCCCGAGAGAGCGGCGTGCGGACAGCCGGACGTTTCATCGCCGCCACTGACGGGACGCTAATGCGGCTCTCGCATCCAAAGACACCCTCGCGAGTCAAGGATGCCCTCGTGAGGATGCAACCATGCGGCGTCCTTCCGACGGAGCGGAGGCCGGGCCTCGTGACTGACTCAGGTCGCTCATGCGTCGCACCGCTCCCACCCGGACTCGCTCCCGCGCCGCGCCCTATCCTGCTCCCGCGCCAGAGCCGCCGCCGGGCGGCATCAGCGCGGGCCACGGAGCCGGCGCGTCGGTGAGTTCCTGCACGCGGCGGCGGAGGGTGGCTTCGCAGTGCAGCACGGCGGCGGTGAGCGCGGCGGGCTCCAGCGCGGCGCTGATCCGGATCTGGGCCAGTTCGGCCGGCGTCAGCAGGAATTCCGCCCGACGCCCATCGAAGACCGGATCGAGTCCGCGGCGCTGGCGCGACTCCGTCAGCAGGCGCAGGTTCACCTCGACGGGCGTGCGGTGGAGCCAGCGCTGCGCGGCGACGAGTTCGCCGCCGTCGATCTTGCCGAGAATCCAGTGGAGATCGACGTACGCCGTCTCAGCAAGGGCGAGGACGGCGTCCCGATCGAGCCGTGGATCCGGCACTTCCCGCACAACGCGGTCGTAGAAGCGCGCCCAGCCTGGGCCACCCCGGACGACCTGATGCGCCGGACGCATCACGACGGCGAGCGGCCCCAAGGCGCGGGCCAGCTGGCGTGAGGTCCGATGCAGCCCGCACCGGACCAGCAGACGAGCCAGACGCAGGCGGTGCGCGGGCACGATGACGAAGTCGAATTCCGCGCCCTCGAGGAGTAACGTGACCTTGCGCGCCCCGCCGGTGGCGTCACGCACCGCGTAGGCGCGGACCCGCCACCCCGGGATCCCGGCGATCCAGCCGCGGTCCTCAAACCGGCCCGGCTCGGTCGTCACCAGCTGCAGATCGAAGTCAGAGTCAGCGGTGGTCCGGCCCTGCGCCCACGTGCCGAAAAGCGTGATGGCGTGGATGGAGCGTTCCCGATCGGCCCACGCGAGGAAGGCCTGCAGTACGGGCGACATCACCATTTGCGCAGGGAGATCAGGATTTCGGTTCCCTCCATCCCCGGGCCGGCGTGGATCGAGCCGCCGTGCAGGCGGATGACCTCCTTGGCGATGAAGACGCCCATGTTGCCTTGGTTGGGCACACTGTCGGCGGTGCGCGCCGGCAGGATTCCCTCCAACTCGAGCGCTCCGCCCTTGATGGAGACCAGCGCGGTCAGGGAATCCCCGGAGCCCGCGGAGCGGAGCTGGACCGAAAGGTCCTTGGTGCCGCGCACGCCCCGATTTGTGGTCACGGCGCGGATCACGGAATCGAGGGCGAAGTCGACGAGCCGGCGGGCGATGGCGAGCGGGACGGGTTGGGGAGCGATTTCGATGCGGACCGAGCAGCGGGAACCCACCTCTTGGAGGAGTTCGCGGAGGTCGACCAGCTCGATCTGCGGTTCGCTGAGCGCGGCGAGGTATGTCAGCTCACGATTGAGCGTTTCGAGGCGAGTGACATCGATGCGGACGGCCTCACGGATCGGCGCCGGCAGGTGCTCTTCGGCATGGCGCAGGGCGGCGAGGGAAACGAGGGAATTGCCGATCTCGTGGTTCAGCGTGAGAGCGAGCTCGCGCAACATGTCGAGCCGGTCCACGCGAGCCTGCCGCTCGCGCTCGAAGACCTCCTCGCTGGCGTCCTCCCACGAAGCCCAGGTCAGGCCATTCTCGGCGACGAAACCAGCGGACGCGCGGAGCGGCTGGTCGACGGAGGCGGCGAGGCGGGCGGTGGCGCGAGACTGGCGCACCCGGCCGATCAGCGCCCGCACGGCGACGGGCACGGTCCGGGCCGGCTCCTCGCCGGGACTGAGGACCAAGGCCGGCGGCTGGTGCTGCGCGACCACCTGGCTCCGTTGTTCGACGGACGCGAGGCGCTCCATTTCCGCTCCGCTGCGGAGGAACTGGCGGAGCAGGCGGCCGACGAACACGGCGCGGGACTTGTCGGCCTCATCGAACGGCTGACCATCATCGCGGACCCCGCAGGCGATCAGCCCGAGCAGCTGGCCATGGTCGTGCAGCGGCACCAGCAAGCGGGCGCCCCAGAGGGCCATGCGATTGCGCAGGGACAGCTCGGCCACCGGATCCGGCGGGCCGGGCCAGTCGACGCCGTCGAGGATCAGCGGATGCAGCGCCAAGTAGCGCGCGCCCGGATCCTCGGCGGGGAAGAACGACGAACCTCGGTCGGCGCGGAACCCGCCCTCCTCGCGGAGCAGGAAGACCGTGTGGGAAGCGCGCAGCAGGTAGCGGGCGGCCCGCCGGAATTCGCTCAGGATCCGTTCGCGGGACGTCAGGTTTTCGACGGCCGCCTCGAGGAAGTCCCAGATTTCCAGCGTATCGCCCCACGGACTGTTGCGCGACGAGGAGGAGGAAGCGCCTGAAGCCTGGCGCGGCAGGTCGGAGCGCCGCAGCCGCTCCATGAGCAAGTCGACGGCCGCGTTCCGTTCCGCCAATTCCTCCACCAGCGGGAGAAGATCGCGCAACTCGGTCAGACTTTCCTCGTAGGAAAAACGTCGCTGGGCCCGGCCGGACTGGCGCAGTTCCTCGAACGGCCGGGAGTGCGGCTCGCCGACCAGCAGCAGCGGGCACTGCTCGAGACTTGCCGGGATCTTGTCGGCGCACAATGCGTCGAGGACGATGACGACCGGCAATCCGGGTGGGAGCCGTTGACCGAGCAGCGGCTCGGACAATCCCAGCACCGGGCGGCCTGCGGGCACCTGGGCGGACCAGGCGGACAGCAGGGAAGGGTTTTCGGTGGCTAGGAGGAAGGAGGCGGGCATGGGAAAACGACCCGGAAGGTCGCTCCTTGACCGGAGACGAAGGGATCGACGCGGATCGACGAGCCCAGGCTGGACAGGATGTCGCTACATATAGCGAGCCCGAGGCCAAACCCCGAGGATTTTGTCGTCTGAAACGCTTCGAAAAGACGCGGGCGTATTTCTGCGGAGATGCCAGGCCCATTGTCGGCCACGGTGAGCTCGACGCCACGGGCCACGTTACGGGTGGTGATGCGGATCCAGCGTGGCCGTTCCTGGTTTTCCTGGGCCTGGATGGAGTTGAAGCAAAGGTTGAGGATCACCTGCTTGGCGGCGTTGCCGTCGATGAGGACGACATCCGGGGTAGCGAGGAGGTCGGAGAGCAGTTCGACTCGCTTGTCCTCGGCCTTGCTGACGATGAGATCGCGCGACGCGCGGACGACCTCATGGAGTGACGTCGGCTTGAGAAGGTATTTCCGAGGCGAGGCGAGATCGAGCAGTTGCTCGGTGAGACGCTCGATGCGAGCGACCTCGCTGACGATGAGCCCGGAGAACCGGTTCCGGAAGTTCTCGTCCTGGTAGTGGGTCGGGAACAACTGGACGAACGTCTTGATGCTGACGAGCGGGTTCCGAATCTCATGCGCGACGCTGGCGCCGAGGAGGCCGACGGTGGCGAGCCGTTCCGAATGTTGGGCCTTTCCGGCCAGCATGGTTCGGGCAAGAAAGCCTTCGACCATCGAGACCAGTTCGCCCAGCTCGACCACCTCGGGAAAAGTATAAGGCCGCCGCGAGGGTCGGGCGGACACTCCGACGAGAAGCTCCAGCGTCGCGCCCTTGATTGCCACAACCACGCCGAATCGATGCTCTTCGAGGAAGGTACCAACGAGGCTGGTGTTGAAAGAGGAGCGTTCACGGCTGACTCGCTCCGGAGTCGCCCACTTCATCTCAACGAGTGCTCGCCAGAGATCGTCGCTGACCACCGTCGGCGCGGCGGTAGGCCGCAAACGAACGTCCTCACGGGAGACGATTGTGACGGACTCGGTGTCGCCCCAGCCAGCGAGAATAGACTCAAAGCGACTGTTCAACTCGGAGATCGACAACGAAGCACGGGAGGCATCGATCAAGGCGGCGCGTGCCTGTTCAGCCTTGGGATAACGACCGGACGTTCCGTCGAGCCACGTTCCCAACACGGATGCGAAACTGAGGACCAGCGCGGTGGTTAGGAGGAAGGCGAAAGGTTCCTGAATCACCAACTGCAGGACGAGATTGGTGCCGAAGGCGAGTCCGGCGACCGTACAGACGAGGACGACCCGCTTCATCGCGATCCGGAGCAGGTAGCGCGGCTCGAAAATTCGATGCGTCGTCATCGCCAACACCGTCAGCGCGTAGAAGGCGATGACGACGAGGGGCTGAAGCTGAATGTTACTGAGCGATGGGAAGGCGGCCCTCGCACCCATCAAAGCAAACACCGTGAGCGCAGCAAACGAACCACCGATCAGGAGGATCTGGAGTTCGATGCGAGCCACTCCCAATTGCCGACGCACCTGAACGATGGTCTCCCGACACAGCAATATGTAGGACCCGATGTTGACGATCACATAGACGAAATACCCAGCCCCGTACTCGCGATTGCTCGACGTGGAGTGATCGGGAACAAACCACGCCGTGAATGGAATCACGGATGCAAACAAGCAGAGAACAACCCAAGGCAACGATCGCTGGAATTGATCCTTCGGCTGTTCTGGCCTTCGGACAACGACCTCCTTGAGGCTCCAGAGGTGAAGAGGTAACCACGCGCCTACTGCGCAGATTGCTCTAACCCACACCAACCCCTCAACGGAGGTTACCGCGAGATAAAGCAAGTACGCCCAAAGGGAAACATGGATTGAGATCGAGAAGAAGTAACGGTTTAGCGAACGTCGCGGATTCGCCCATAGAGCAGCCAGCCCCACCAGAAGGACGGTGATGGCAGCGAGAAGCGCAGCGTGGACGATTACTGGGTGATCACCAGGCATGCGTTTGTTCCAGATAGACCGTGGGAATTAACCAGTACGTTTCGATGAGGTAGTCTCCGAGCCGTAGTTCCGAGACTGAGCGGACAATCCGGGTCGGGCCGCTGCCAATTCACGGTCGGGGGAATGATCCCCATAGACAGTCCTAGAGCAGCACCTCCCGCCTGAATAGCGCCCGCTGCGCCCAGCGGATTTCCGATAGCTCCCTTGATCGAAGCAGCGGGAATACGACCAAGATCTTGCGCAAAAACCTGCGCCAAGATTTCCGCCTCAGCACGGTCCACCTCGCGATGCCCAGGCCCCCAGGCCGATAGGGCGCCAATGTCAGCTGGAGAGAGCGAGGCGTTCGCTATCGCGCCTCGAATAGCAGCCAAAAGGCCGCTGCAAAGCTGTCCCTCCGAGTCGGTGGCGTAGGAGTAACCTCGAATCACTCCATAGGCGGGCCTTGGACTCGTCATGGGTTCGAGCACCAACATGCAGGCGCCCTCACCAATTACTCCCGTAGTTCGCCAAAGATCGAATGGACGACACTGGGCAAGAGGATCATCTCGGCTGCCGGGAGCCAAACCGGCCATTCGAAACTCCAGCATCGGGTGGAAGTAGAGGGGCGCTTCAGTTCCTCCACAGATCGCAAGCTCTATCTCACCGGAGGCAATCTGCATGGCTGCATGCCCGATCGCATCCAGCCCAGAACAGCACGCACTCTGAAAGGTCATGCCCTTTGCCTTAATGCCCAAGTCATCGATGATCGCTGCTCCAATCGAACTTACTGAACCAGCGGTAACGGAGGTGGGGATTCCACAGATCGGTCCGCGACGGAGGATCAGCTCCACCGAGCGATTAATCGTGCCAAAGTCCATCAGCGCTGCGCCAACAAGGACGCCCACACTAAGCTCGTTGAGTTCGGCCTCTGAGACGCCCGCGTCTTTCAATGCAAGTCGGGATGCCGCAACCGCGAATTGAGTGTGTCGGGGGAGTTTCCTAAAGCCTGGAAGGGACACCGAAGGCTCCGAAACTGACCCATCCACAACTCCACCCACGAATGCCCCTGCATCGGGCCGAAACTTATCGATCAGGCGAATGCCATGGGCTCCCCCGACAATGCCCTTCCAGAACGCATCACGCCCTACGCCGACAGGCGTGATCGGACCTATCCCTGTGATCTTGGCTGCCAGAGCAAGCATTACGCCATTTCAGACGCTGGTCCCGGATGGACTAGCGTGGCTTAAGTTCGGCAGGGTGATGCGAGTCGTGGTGCCCTGCCCTGGACTCGAAGCCAGAGTTAGCTGACCGCCATGCACTCCGATCAGGTGGCGACAGATGGAAAGTCCCAGACCTGTACCACTCGATTTCGTTGTGAAGTCTCCCTGCCAAGCCTTCTCGCGAGTGGCATCGTCCATTCCGCAGCCGTCGTCGTGAATGGTGACAACAACTCTTTCAGACTCCGACAAGATGGATACATCGACGGTGGTCGATCCAGCCTCCAGCGAATTCCGGATCAAGTTCTGAAACACCCGAGAGAGCTCGAACTTCGCGCCGCGCACCCAAGCCGATCCAGAAGCAGAGATATGAATCGATTCGGAGGAGAAAAAAATGACTCTCCGCACTTCATGCAGGAGGTCGTCCACGTTGACCGCAGCAAATTCGGTAGATTGCCGCGTCGCCTTGCGCCAATTCTCCGCGAGATGTTGGCAGTAGCCAGCCGAGCGTTCAACAACCTCCGCATACTCGGCAAGGAGGTCCGCGCCCTTACCGCCAACTGCGGCAAGCTTCCTCGCCTCGCCACTGAGCAGACCTGCGTACCCAATCAACACGGTCAGCGGATTCGCAAGGTCATGGACAAGTTCCACCGCGGCTCGAGCCTGCCAGACCTTGGGCTCCTTCTCTTGGATCTCCCGCTTCAGCGCATTGTTAAGCTCAATCGCTTCCGCAACCATCAGCGCTCGATGGCGCTTCTCCGTTGCGATCTGGGTGCTATCTCGAACGGCGCTTAGCAACTCATAAATGTCGGGTGGTTTTCTGAGATATTGCGTCGCGCCCCAAAGGAGCGCCTGTTGCGCAGTAGCCAGAGTTCCGTACCCCGTAAGCATGATCACGGAGATTTCCTTGTCCGACTTGCGGATCTCCTCCAACGCGCGAATCCCGTCCATCTCGGGCATTCGAATGTCCAAGAGTACGACCTCAAATCGACGCTCCTTGAGTCTCACGATGGCATCCGAAGCCCGTTCGCACGTCTCAACGTCGAACTCCGAGGCGAGGCTAAAGGCGATCGATTCCCGGGGGCCATACTCGTCATCGACCACCAAGACCGCAGGGCGACTCGATCCGACTTTCAGAGGGTTTGACACACGCACCGTTTCCATGGCCTATATCGCAAAATCATATAAATTGCAAAACAGCTAAAATCCGAACACCATTGGATGAAAAGTCAAGTTAGTAACAGGGTGCAAAACCTACTTATCAGGATACTTTTAATCCTCCAAAGACTGCCCAAGCTCGCTTGGATTCAACGACCCTCCGCAACAAGAAACTTAAGCACCTGCTGATCAGAATTTAACGTCTCTTAGTCACATACTGCTATAGCAACTTTATTGCCTTGACGATCGGAGGGTGATCGTCACAAAGTGCCGAATGCAGCCCATTGAAGCACTTCTAATTCCTGCAACTGCTTTAAGCTTATCGGTTTGCGTCTGGTTAGCCAACCGATCGCGACGAGCCAACCAAAGTGCGGCGCTGATGTTCTTGTTCCTGGCGGCATGGTCTGTCCTTCGACAACTCAGCATCGGCCGCGAACCAAGCCTCACACTGTACCGGGCAACCATCTCTGTCGGGACGTTCGCTCCCGCCTTCTTATGGTTCCTGCGACTAGCGTTGGAAGACCTTCCTTGGCGATCCATCTTGAGACGCTCTGCACCTCTGATCGCGCTGCTCGCCGCCATTTCAATCGTACCCTGGATTGAGTGGTTTATACCTTCTTCATCAACACGATACAACAAAATATACGGTGATGGCTACGTTGTCTACACCGCGTTAATGTTCGTGATCTACGCGGTTCTTTGCTGGAGTGGCGTATCGTTTGCTCGGAAGGCCCCGAAGCGGCGGCGGATTGAGTTCGTGTACGCGTCTCTCGGGGGTTCAGTTCTCGGGCTGTCGATCGTCGGAATGATGCTCCTTTCCGTCATTCGCGGTGCGGCACCTTCAGCGAACGTTTCGGTCATTCTGGTCGGCATATTCGCCGCAAGCATGATGTTCGGCCTCGGGACGCAACGCCTGTTCGGTGCCGAGCATGTATCCCGAACCGCGGCAAAGACCGTCTGCATCGCCGCAACGGTGAGCGTGGCGATCGCCTCGCTCCACGCTCTCTTCCTCACCCTCCTCCCGACCTGGCTCCTGTTCGGCGTGATGGGCGTGGGGGCGGTGGGGGTCTATGCCGCCGTCGAACCGCTGCTCGAACAGTGGCTGTTCCGGCGGCCCTCGCTCGAGGCCGCCCGCGCCTCACTCCACCGCGTCGCCCGCACCTGCCTCGCCGAGGCCCAACTGGTCGACGAGGCCGCCAATGTCCTCGGCGACTGGGCCGACTCTTCATTCCACCTCATCACCCCCACCCCTGAACCTCCCAGCTACGCCCTCATCCATCTCCGGCCCGAGGATCCCATCATCGCCGATCTGCAAGCCGTCCGCTGGATCACGCCGGAACGGCTCCACCGCGAACCCCCGTCCGACGCCCGCGACCGGCTCGTCGCCTTCCTCGACCGCAACCTTCTCTCCGTCGCCGTCATCAGCGAGGGCTCCGACCCTCCCGTCATCCTCGCCGCCCAACGCCGCTCCTCCCTCCGTCCGTTCACCTACCCAGAGATCAAGAATCTCCTCGAGTTCTCCGCCATCATCCAACTCGCCCTAGCCCGCGTCCGACTCGTCCAAGCCGCCATGCACGCCGACCGCCTCTCCGTCGTCGGCATCGTCGGCGCCACCCTCGCTCACGAAATCCGCAACCCGCTCCACGCCATCCGCACGTTCGCGGAAATGCTGCCTTCCCACTACGAGCGGCCCGACTTCCGCCACCAGTTCTCCCAAACGATCGGCCACGAGGTCTCCCGCATCGATCATCTGGTCTCCCAACTGGCCCAGATGGCCTCTCCGCGCCGGCCCTCCCTCGCGCCCGCCAACTTCAACGGCATCGTCGAGGCCAGCCTCGATCTCGTCCGACTCTCCCTTGAGCGCAAGGGCATCACCGTCGAGTCCCAGCTTCAACCGCTGCCATCACCGTTCCCCACCGACGCCGGCCTCGTCCGCCAGGTCATCCTCAATCTCTGCCTCAACGCCGGCCACGCCCTCGCCGAACATCCGGGGCCGCGCTGGATCCGCGTCTCCACCGCCGCCGTCAACGACGGCATCCGCCTCACCGTCAGCGACAATGGCCCCGGGCTGCCGTCCGCCATTCAGGCCCGTCTCTTCCAGCGCTTCGTCTCTTTGTCCGACCGCGGTCTCGGGCTCGGGCTCACCATCTGCCGCGAGGCCATGCTCAGCCTCGGCGGATCCCTTCAGTACGACGCCGCCAGCTCCGCCGCCTCCGGGGGCACGGTCTTCCACGCCGGCTTTCCTTTCCCCACCGACCGCGATCCAGCCGCCGACTCCGAGGAAATCGCGCCGTTCAGCCTCGCCTCCTCCTCCCGCGCACCCGCCGGCGCGGTGCCCGCCTAGGTCTCGCGCTCAACTCAGCGCCTCACGCACGACCACGCCAGCTCGCCAGCGAGGTTCGGGTTGCCGCAGGTACCCGAGCACCGCCAGGAAGACCCGTTTCTCCAGAGACCCCGGCCGCGTCTCCCCCGCAAAACCGGCCGCATCCACCATCCCCTTGACCATCGCCAAGACGTCCCGCGCGGTCGTGCGCGAGGGTCTCCGCCGCACTTCGCCGGGATGGTCGCGAAGCACCCGCCGGATCAGGTCCAGAATCCGACGCTCCACCGCCCGCAAGGCCTCGTCCTCCGGCAGCGTCGCCTCCACCGAGTCCAACAACCGCGCCAGCCGCGGCCGCGCCAGTTGCTGCTCAACCCCAGCCCGCACCAGCAGCCGCAGCCTCTCCTCCAAGGCACACCCAGCCGTGCCCGCCACCAACGCCTCCAGCCGCTCCACCATCCCGCTTTCCTCCCGACGGATCAGCTCCGCAAAGATCGCCTCCTTCCCAGGGAAGTACTGATAGAGCGAGCCCACGCTCACGCCCGCCAGCTCCGCGATCGCATTCGTGTTCGCCGCCTCCAACCCACGCTCCTCCAAAATGCGAGCCGCCGCCCCGAGGATCGCTTCACACGTCTCCTTCGACCGGCCCTGAACCGGTCGCTTGCGGGGATTTACCTGGACGGACCCGGGCACGGGGGAATGCGAGTTGATGATGCGAGCAATTGCTCGTATCATCCAGCGGTCGAAACCACCGTCAACCCAAAATCACCCATGAACAGCCTCGAGACTCCCCGCATCGCCTCCGTGCTCGCCGACCTCCACCACTGCGCCTCCCACGACTGGCGGGTCTTCCTCCGCGCGTTCCCATCCGTCATCGGCGGGGCCCTCCGCGGCCGCGCGGCGATGGAATCCGCCAAGCCCCACCTCAAGGACGCCTTCATCCCGATCAGCCCGGCCCAGGGACTCGCCCTCTACCAGTTCGCCCGGGCCCGGCGCGCCCGGCACATCGTCGAGTTCGGCGCCTCGTTCGGCATTTCCACGATCTACCTCGCCGCCGCCGTCCGCGACAACGGCGGCGGCCGCGTCATCACCACCGAGATCGAACCGGGCAAGATCAGTCGCGCCCGCGACCACTGGCGGCGCGCCGGCGTCGATCCGGAAATCCAGCTGCTCGAGGGCGACGCCCTGCAAACCCTCCGGGTCATCGGCGAGCCCATCGATCTGCTCTTCCTCGACGGGTGGAAGGACGCATGCCTGCCGGTCCTCCAGTTGCTCGAACCCCACCTCGCCCCGGGCGCCTGCGTCTTGTGCGACGACATCAAGGGTTTCCGCAAGACCCTCAAGCCCTACGTCACTCACGTCCGCAGCCGTCCGCTCACCTATGTGTCCATGGAACTGCCGCTGGGCGATGGCCTGGAGTTCACCGTGGTCGTGTAACGCTGCCCGTCGCTGACCTCGCGCTTTACCGCCCGCCGCTTCGCCACCCCGCACCCTCGTCTCATCCCGCCCTTGTCTCCCGTCTTCCGCCCGGCTTGAGTCTCGTCGTCCGGATGCGAACGCCCTCCCTTCCGCCCCACCTGCTCCGCAGCCCGCTCGGGATCCATGCGAGCACCTTCGGCTGGTCGCACACACTCGCCGGACGCCCCGCATGCTCCTGACCGCCCTGCACGTCTTCCCCGTGAAATCCCTGCAGGGGTTTTCCACTCCGTCCGCCCGGATCGATCACCGGGGGCTCGCCGGAGACCGCCGTTTCCTTGTCATCGACGCCGCTTCCGGCGAATTCCTGACGCAGCGCGCCCTGCCTGCCATGACGCAGCTGACGTGCCGGCTCGAGGGTGAGGGCACGCTCGTCCTGCACCACGCGTCCGGCCTCTCCGTCCCCGTCGCCGTGCCATCCGCCTCCGCCCCACGACGCACGGTGCGCATCTGGCGGGATCTCGTCACCGCCACCGATGCCGGCGACGAGGCCGCCGCGTTCCTGTCGTCGTTCCTCGACGCCAAGGTCCGCCTGGTCCACGCGGGGGAGGGCTACCAACGCGCGTTGGTTCCTCCGCTCGGATCGCCCGACGCCGGCCACGATGCCCTGGGGTTCGTCGACGCGGCTCCCGTGCTCATCACCAGCGAGGCTTCCCTCGACGCCCTGAACGAGCGCCTGCTCCAACGCGGGGCTCCACCCGTGCCCATGGACCGTTTCCGACCCAGCCTCGTCCTCCGCGATTGCCCTCCGTTCGCCGAGGATTCACTGCAGCGCTTCCGCATCGGCAACGTGACGTTCCACTCCGCCGGCCCCTGCGCCCGGTGCACCGTGATCACCACGGACCAAGCCACCGGGGAGCGGCAACCCGAGGTGCTCACCACGCTGGCCGAGTTCCGACGCGATCCGCGACAGCCGACCAAGGTGAACTTCGGCATCTACGCGGTCATCACGTCACCCCCAGGCCTCTGCTCGGTCGGAGATCCTCTGATTCCGATCGACTGAGGCCATCGGACCAGCCTCGGCCGCACCGCCTCGCCCCGCGTCCGCGCGCCGCGACGCGCTCCCACACCAAGACCCGCATCCTCCGTACGGGCCGCCTCACTGCCGCCGCACCACCCGCTCCCGGGTGAACTGCAGCAACGCGGGCACGCGGTCCCGCGGGGTCAGCACCAACTCGGTCGTCACCGAGGTCTCCCGCGCCGACTCCGCCACAAACCGAACGCGGATCGTATTCGTCCGGCGCGCAAAGCCCTGCAGCGTGACGTCGAGCTCGACCCGCCGGGGAGTGCGTCCGGCCGGGACGCCATCCACCACCACCATCGCACCCGCGGGCTCCGACTCCACCCAGACCCACGCCTTCCCTTCCGGGGGCAGCTCGGGCAAGGGCAGCGCTGGCCCCACGCCGCTGGCACCCTCCGTGCGCGGTGGCACCTCTCCGGCCTCCGGGGCTTTGACCTGAGTTTCTCCCGGCGCTGACACAGGTTCCGCCGGGGTCGCAGGCATCACCGAGGTCTCCGCGACCGGCGACATTCCACCCGCCACCGGGCGCTTCACCGCGGTCGTGCATCCGCCCAACCCCCACCCCACGCACAGCGCGCACGCCGCCAGCCATCGTCGGCGCCCCACCCGCAGGACACCGGCGCCACCCGCGCCGCGCTCAGGGGAAGCCGGGGCGGCCAGGGAAGACTCACCGTGGGATCGAAAGGAAACCACGCCGCGACTCCGGCGAATTCAGGGAGGCGCGTCAAGGCACTGCATCGATTCCAACGCTTTGACCTTGGCGAATGGGGTCCACCGCCAAGGATGCGGACGCACCCCACCCCCCATGCATATCGAAGACCGCGGCCTGATTTCCGACTCCCGTCTCCGCCCCGCCGGCCAGCGCGCCTCCGCGTTCGTCGGTCTCGCCCGCACCCGCCAGGGCACGCTGTTCTGCACGTTCCAGAACGGTCCGAAGAAACACGCCGCCACGTCCACCGTCCGCATCTGCCGCTCGCGCGACGGCGGTCACTCCTGGCAGGAACTGCCCTTTCTCCTGCCCACCACGTTCGCCGGGATCCCGGGCTCCCTCGGCTGCGGCGAAATCGTCGAGGTCTCCCCCGGCCGCCTGCTCCTCATCGCCACGTGGATGGACCGCCGCGAACCCGACCGCCCGCTCTTCGATCCGGTGTCGTCCGGCATCCTCCACTGCCGCCAACTCGCCGCCTGGTCCGAGGACGAGGGTGAGACGTGGGGACCCTGGCGCGAGCTGCCCACCCCCGGCCTCGGCGGCTGCACCGGCACCGGTCCGATCCTGCAGTGGCCCGACGGCACGCTGGCGTATCCACTCGAAAGCTACAAAACCTGGGACGACCCGCGCGTCGTCCACCACGCCGCCCGGGTGATGGTGTCCCGCGACCGCGGGCTCACGTTCTCCGAGCCGCTGCTCCTCGCCCAACACCCCGAGCACCAGTTGTACTACTGGGACCAGCGGTTGTGCGTCGGCGCCCACCCCGGCGAGTGGATCGGGCTGTTCTGGACCCACGATCTCGCCGCCCAACGGGACCTCACCGTCCATCGCGCCTCCGGGTCCATCACCGCCGCCGGCTTCCACACCGACACCGTCACCGCCACGTCCCTCCCCGGCCAGATCGCCGCCCCGCTCCTGCTCGCCGACGGACAGTTGCTCGCCTTCGTCGTCGACCGTGAACACCCCGGACAGCTCACGCTGTGGCGCTCCCCCGACCACGGCCAAACCTGGGCCGACAAACTCGTGGTCTACGTGCACGACGAGCGCGCCACGCTCAGCCAGGGACGCGAACACATCGACTTCGGCCAATACTGGGACGACATGAACAAGTGGAGCTTCGGCCACCCAGCCCTCCGCGATCTCGGCGACGGCCGCGTCCTGCTCGTCCATTACGCCGGCCCACCCGACGAAATGAGCGTGCACTGGATTCGGGTCGATGTCCGGAGCTGAGCCCGCCCGGCACGGCCGGCGCGGGCCAGGTGGCATTCGCGCTGTCCGCCACGGAAGCCGGAGCGCCAGCCCTGGCGGTGGCGGCGACGGCAGCCACCGCGTCGGAAGCGGTGGCGCAAACCATTGACCGCAAGCCAGATTCCGGCGAACCCACGGGGGATTTCCGGGTCAGAGGGGACCAAACTTTCCCTCGCGCCGCTGTGCGCGTCGCGTCACTTTCCCCCAAACCTTCGTTTTCCCATGCCCAACGGTCCCGCCTGGTCGCAGAAGCTTCGCGATGAAATCAGCCTCGCCGTCATCGGCCAAGAGGCCGTCGTCGAGCGCCTGCTCGTCGCGCTGCTCGCCAATGGCCACGTGCTGCTCGAGGGCATGCCGGGCCTCGCCAAGACGCTGCTCGTGAAGTCCCTCGGCTCCGCGCTGGGGGTGCAGTTCGAGCGCATCCAGTTCACGCCGGACCTGCTGCCGAGCGACGTGGTCGGGACGATGATCTTCTCGCCGAAGGACGGCACGTTCCGCGCCCACCACGGGCCGATCTTTGCCAACTTGGTGCTCGCCGACGAAATCAACCGCGCCCCGGCCAAGGTCCAGAGCGCGTTGCTCGAGGGCATGCAGGAACGGCAGGTCACGATCGGGGGCCAGACCCACCCGCTCCCGTCCCCGTTCCTCGTCATGGCGACGCAGAATCCGGTCGAACAGGAGGGCACCTACCCGCTGCCGGAGGCGCAGACGGATCGCTTCCTCTTCAAGCTGCTCGTCGAATACCCCTCCGCGCAGGAGGAGGCCCTGATGCTGTCCCGCTGGGGCCAGGTCACCCGCGCCCCGTCCGTAAAGGCCGTCTCCAGTGGGCCGGAACTGATCGCCCTGCGGAGCGAGGTCGACGCCGTCCACGTGGCTCCGGCGATCGAGGCGTACATCCTTTCCCTTGTCCGCGGCACGCGGGCGCTGACGGTGGCGGACGACAAGGGCTATCGGTTGCTCACGTTCGGGGCGTCGCCGCGCGCCTCGCTCGCCCTCTACACCGCCAGCCGCGCCTTGGCGTGGCTGCGCGGCGCCGACTTCGTCACCCCTGCGCTCGTGCAGGAAATCGCCCCCGACGTCCTCCGCCACCGCATCGCCCTGACCTACGAGGCCGAGGCGGCGGGGCAGACGCCCGACCAGATCATCGGCCAGGTGATCGACAAGACCGCCATCCCGCCGCTCTGAGCGGCCCGCACTCCCGCTTCGTCCCGACCCCGTGTCCGTCGCGCCTCCTTCCGCACTGCCGACGTCGTCGTCCGCGCTCGCCCTGCTGCGGCAGCTCGAGTGGCGCGTGCGCCACGCCGTCGAGAACGTGCTCAGCGGCGAATACCGCTCGGCCCTCCGCGGGCGCGGCATGGAGTTCGACCAGGTCGTCCGCTATGAATTCGGGGATGATGTGCGCGACATCGACTGGAACGTGACCGCGCGGCTCGGCGAGCCCTACCGCAAGAAGTTCGTCGAGGAGCGCGAGGTCACGGTCTTCCTCGTTTTTGAGGACACGCCGAGTCTGCAGTTCGGATCCGGCGAGGTCTCGAAGCGCGAGGCACTGCTCGAACTCGCCGGCCTGCTCATGGTGCTCGGTGCACTCAACCGCGACCGGGTCGGCTGCGTGATCGCCGGCCCCGCCGGCCACACGTTCCGCCAACCCGTGCGCGGCCGCGGCGCAATCCTGCACGCCGCCGCCGACCTCCTCGGGACGCCGCCGCCGGCGCTGGAACGCGCAGCCGCGGGGCGCCCGACCATCCCATGGCGGCTCATTTCGCGGGCGGCGCCGAAGCATTCGGTGCTGGTCTGGCTCGGCGACTTCGCGCCGGCCGAGCCGCCGGAGGGCTGGGCCGTGTTCCAACGCCGCTACCAGACGATCGGCTTCCGCGTCGATGATCCGTGGGAACGCGAACTCCCCTCCGACGGTCTGCGCGTCGCCTACGATCCGACCCGCGGGCGCCTGGTGACGCTCGAAGGATCAAGCGGGGAGCGCGCCGCCCACGCCGCGTGGCGCGCCGAGCGCGAAGCCGCGTGGACCCGCCTCTTCCCCGACCCGCAGAGCCGGCTTGCGGTGTCGACCGCCGACAACCGCCTCGATGCGCTCGTGCGGTTCTTCCACGCGCGGCTTCGCGCCGGCCGCTGAGACGTTCGCCCCGATCGCCGTGTCCGACTTCGTCTTCAAGGACCCCCTCTGGCTGCTGGCGCTGATCGCGCTGCCGGTGCTGATCTGGCTCCGCGGACGCCGCGCGGTGCCGGTGCTGGTCGTCCCGTTCGCCGCCGCGTGGCACCGCCCGAGCCTCATCCGGGTGTCCCGGCTCCCTGTCTCCCTCGCCGTCATCGGTCTGACCCTCCTCATCATCGGATTGGCGCGGCCCCAGCACGTCGAGAACCGGCAGGAGGTCCGCGCCGAGGGCTATGACCTGATGCTCGCGATCGATCTCTC
The DNA here is from genome assembly GCA_040382075.1 of Opitutaceae bacterium. Lineage (GTDB taxonomy): Bacteria > Verrucomicrobiota > Verrucomicrobiia > Opitutales > Opitutaceae > UBA6669. Next base: position 14,600 of record JBEIGD010000006.1, on the reverse strand, counting down.
CGGCTCGATGCAGGCGGAGGATTTCGAGCGCGACGGGGAACGGATCAATCGCCTGCAGACGATCAAGCCCGTCATCCAGGCGTTCATCAGCGACCGACCGAGCGACCGCATCGGGATCGTGGTGTTCTCGGGCCGGGCCTACACGCTCGCTCCCCTCACGTTCGACCACGCCTGGCTCGGACGCCAGGTCGAGCGGTTGAAGATCGGCCTGATCGAAGACGGCACCGCGATCGGGGACGGTCTCGGTGTCTCGCTCGCCCGCCTGGAGCAACCGGCCCGCGCCGCCGAGGGCGGCCGACGCCTCGGGGCGTTCGTCGTGCTGCTCACCGACGGCGCCAACAACCGCGGCACCCTCACGCCGGCCCAGGCGACGGAGATCGCGCGCGCCCGGGACATTCCGGTCTACACGATCGGCGCCGGGCGCGACGGCTTCGTGCCGTTCCCGGTCTTCGACGACAAGGGCAACAAGATCGGCTACCAGCGGCGCCCCTCCGACCTCGACGAGTCCGCCCTGCGTCAGATCGCCGCCGAGACCGGAGGACAGTACTTCCGCGCCGACGACGTGCGCACCGTGGAACTCGCCTTCGCCGCGATCGACCGCGCCAAGAAAATCGAATTCCAGGCCAAGAGCCACCTCCTCACCACCGAGCTCGTCGCGTGGCTCGCGCTGCCCGGCGGTACACTGCTGCTCCTCGGCGCCGCCCTCACGCTGCCGCGCCGACCCCGCGGAACGAACGCCGCCGCCGCCGGCTCCGGCTCCCGCACCGGCTTCGCGCCCACCGGATCCGCGTCCGCGACCGCCGGCACCGCCAACGGCGGCGCAGCCAAGTCCGGTCCGGCGAACCCCGCTAGCACCGCAGCCGCCAGCACCCGTTCCTCCGCGGCCGCTTCCTCCTCGCCGACCGGGACAAGTCGGACGGTATCGCCGCCGCCCCTACGATGACGTTCGCAGCGCCGCTTCTCCTGCTGACCACGCTCCTCCCACTCGTCCTGCTGGGGTACGAGCTGTTGCGCCTGCGGCGCGACCGGGAGACCGCGCCCGCGCGCATCCTCGGGGGTTCGGCGGCGCACGGGGTGGTCCGGTTGAGCCGCTCCACGCCCGCCGCGTCCCCGCGCCGCCTCCTCGTTTGCCTCGGTCTTATTCTCGTCGGCGTCGCCGCCGCCCGGCCGCAGTGGGGCCGCATCGAGGAACCGGTCTTCGACCAGTCACGCGAAATCCTCATCGCGGTCGATCTCTCGCGCTCGATGCTCGCCCCGGACGTCAAGCCGACGCGCCTCGACCGCGCCAAGCTGCTGATCCAGTCGCTGCTCGAGCGACTCGCCGGCGAACGGGTCGGCCTGCTCGTCTTCTCTGGCACCGCCTTTCTGCAGAGTCCGCTCAGCTCCGACTACGAGATCCTGCGCGAATTCCTACCGGAACTGCAGCCGAACTTTCTCCCCGCCGGTGGCACGAACTACGAAGCCCTCCTCACCGCCGCGCTTGAGGCGTTCAGCCGCGACGGCGGCGCCGACCGCTACCTCATCATCCTGAGCGATGGCGAGGCGGCCGACGACACATGGCGGCCGCTCGCGGACCAGCTCAAGACTCGCGGTATCCGCGTACTCGCGCTGGGCATCGGCACGCGCGACGGCGCGATGATCCCCGAGACGGACGGCGGCTTGGTCAAGGACGACCGCGGCGCCGTGGTGCTCTCGCGTCTCGAGCCCGCCACGCTGCAATCCCTCGCCGCCACGACCGACGGGCGCTACGCCGACGCGTCGGGCTGGGTCGATCTCGCCGAACTCCTCCGCCAGACGGTGGAGGCGGGGCGCCGAGGCGAGTACAAAGAGGTGAACCGCGTGCGGCTCGCCGAGCGTTTCCAATTCTTCCTCGCGCCGGCCGTGCTGCTGCTGCTCGCCGGCCTCTGGCGCGAATTCCCCGTGCGGCCCACCCCGCGCCCCGTCACCCTCAAGTCCGCGTCGTCGTGAAGCCCGTCGTCCTCGTCCCCACCCTCCTCCTGCTCATCGGCACCAGCGCGTCCGCGCAATCCGTCGCGACGCCCCCGCTGAGCCGCAGCGGCTCGCCGCTCTCCGCCGCCGGTCCCGGTGCCGGGTCCACCGCCCTCGGCTCCGCGTCGGTTGGCCAAGGCGGCGGCGCGCGCAGCCCCGGCGGTATGGGGACCGACGCCACCAGCGAGGCCCTCGTGCAGACAGTCGCGGACATTTCCGGGAAGGCGACCCCAGGAGCCCGCGACTACCGCCGACTCACCGAAGCCACCCTCGATTTCGCCCGCCGCAAGGCGATGGGCGGCGAGGGATTCAGCCCGGGCGTAATCACGTCCGCGTTGGATGCCGTCGACGCCGGCGAGGCGCTCGACCGGAACGCCGCCGATTGGCCGACGCTGCGCAAGGAGTTGGAGGCCTACCTGGATGGTTCGCAGGAGCCACCTCCGCCGGAGGAGCAAAAGGACCAGCCGAAGGATCAGAACCCGCAGCCGTCCGATCCCTCACAGCAGAACGAACAGCAGGAGCAGCAGCAGCAGAACCAGAACTCCGAGTCGAAGCCCGGGGAGCCACCGCCGCAAAACGGTTCCTCGGCCAACGACGCCAACTCCCCGACGTCTCCGCCGAGCGATCCGTCGTCGGGGCAGAACGAGCCGCCAAAGAACCCGGAGAACCGCGAATCCGCCTTCGGCAACATGCAGCGCCCCCCGTCGCCTCCGCCCACCCCGCCTCCCGGCGAGGGTGCCAGCGCCGGCGACGCTGATCGTCAGCCGGTCGGCGGACAGCCGCCGCGCCCGAGCAGCGCCGAGGGCAAGCCGGAGCTCGCCATGCCGCTGCAGAAACTGGATCAGGTGAAACAGGCCGACTCTCCCGCGAAGCTCTTCCGCGTGATGGAGGGCAAACCCACCGGACCCGCCACCGGTAAGAAGGGCCAGACGTGGTGACCATGCGCGCTCATTTCCTCTCTCGTTTTCCGGGGCCGTTCATCGCCGCGCTCTTGCTCGCCCTCGGCGCGATGACCAGTGCCTTCGCCCAAACCGCCCGTTGGCAGCCGGACCGCGGCAACCTCGGCCTCGGCCAAGCCTCCGAGATCCAGCTGGTCTTCGAGAACTGTTCCCCCAACGGAACCCCAGCAGTGCCGCGGGTAAACGGCGTCTCGCTCGAACTCGCCGGCCAGTCCCAGAGCACCGAGATCGTCAACTTCAACGTCACGCGCCGCGTCCTCCTCACCTACGTCGCCCGCCCCACCCAGCGGGGCACGGTGGACATCCCGACCTTCGACATCCCGACCGACAAGGGCAACGTCCGCGTGCCCGCCGCGAGCTTCACCGTCGGCGACGCGACGCTCGGCAGCTCCGGCGCCACACTCGACTCCGTCATCCAGGCCCGACTCAACCCGCCCGCCGAACCGGTCTGGGCCGGCGAGGTGTTTCCGCTGACCTACACGTTGTCGATCGTGCGACGGTTCAGCGCCCAGCTCGCGAGCAACGTCGAGTGGTCCTCCGCCCCCCTCTCCGTCGAAGACTGGTCCAAACCCGAAATGGGCGAGCTCAACTCCGGCGGCGAGGTCCGCAACGTCGCCACCTACCGCACCCGCGCCCTCGCCCGCACGCCCGGCCCCCTTGCCCTCAGCCCCGCCCAGCAGTTGGTCAATGTCCAAACCGGCACCTCCGCCTTCGGCCTGTTCTCCCGGCCGACGATGGAACAGTTCGCGATCACCACGCCGGCCGCGGGCCTGACCGTGAAACCGCTGCCGAGCCCCGCCCCCGCGGGCTTCACCGGCGCGGTCGGGGAATTCACGCTCACGTCGAAGATCGTGCCCACCACCGCCGCGCCCGGGGAGCCGATCACATGGACGCTGGAACTCGCCGGCACCGGCAATTGGCCGGACCTCGGGGGACTGCCTGCCCGCGACGCCAGCCGCGACTTCCGCGTCGTGCAGCCGCAGGCGAAACGCACGACCAAGGAAGGCACGCTCTTCGAGGCGACGCTGACCGAGGACGTGGTCCTGATCCCGACCCAGCCCGGCACCTACCGTCTGGGACCGGTGCGCTGGAGCTATTTCGATCCGAAGGCGGGAGAATATCGCACGCTCACGACCGAGACGGTGACCGTGACGATCGCGCCGGCTTCGGCCGCAATCGCCGCCGGCTCCGGCGCGGCCGGTTCGTCCGTGCGCGAAACCCCGGTGGTTGCCGGCGCGACCGGCGGCCCCCGTCCCGGCACCGCCCCGCTGCCGCGCGGCCTGCCGCGGGATCCAATCGCCGGCGAGGCCGCCGCGCCTCGTCCGCTTTCTTGGCTGACCGTCGGCGGACTCGCGGTGGCTTCCCTGTTCTTGCCGCTCGCCGGCTGGCTGGCCCTCGCGTGGGGTCGCGCCCGGTCGACCGATCCCCGCAAGGCCCGCCGCCTCGCCCGCGCCGAACTCATTGCCACCCTGCGGGCCCTTGCGGCCAACCCCGCGCCAGACGAGCAGCGCCGCCTGCTCACCGCGTGGCGCGAGCATGCCGCCCGCGCCCTGGGCCTCGGCCGCAGCGTTCCCTCGGCCGGGGACCTCGCCCGACAGGCGAACGCCGCATCGGCGAACCCGAAGGCCGGGGAGGCGGAGGCGGAAGCGTGGCGTAGCCTTTGGACGGATACCGACCGCACGCTCTTCGGTCCGGAAAACCCGCCCCTGCCCAACGACTGGATCACCCGCGCGCAGAACGCCACCGCGGGGGTGCCGCGGGCGCGCTTTCAGCTGCGCTCGCTGTTCCGGCGCCGGAACCTGCTGCCGTGGGTCGCACTCCTCGCACTCAGCGCCCTCAGTACGACCCTCGCGCCGGACGTGCGCGCCGCCAGTACCGCTGGTGCTGCGCGTGCAGCCACCACCACTGGTGCCGCCGGTGCAACGGGTGCCGCTCGCGCAACGGGTGCCGCCGGTGCAACAAGTGCAGCCTACGCCGCTGGTAACGCTAGTGCCGCCAACGCCGCTGCTGCTGCCAAATCCGCCGGCGCGGCTGGTGCCGCCGCGCAGTATCGCGCGGGCCAATTTACCTCGGCCGAGCAAGCCTGGCGCGCGCGGATCGCGACCGAGCCCACCGATTGGATCGCCCGCCACAACCTCGCGCTCGCGCTTGGTCAGCAGGATCGCTGGAGCGAGGCGCTGGGCCACGCGACCGCCGCGTTTGTCCAGAATCCCTCCGACCCCTCGGTCGGCTGGCACCTCGCCCTGTGCAGCGAACGCGCGGGCGTCACGCCGGCCGGCGTGAGCCGCCTCGTCGACGGCAGCCTGGCCGCACTAGCCGCCGTCCAGCTCTCCCCCGCGGAATGGCAGCGCGTCAGCATCATGGGCGCATGGACGATCGCCTTCGCGCTCGGCCTCTTCCTCCTGCACGGCTACCGCAATGTCCGCTGGCTCCGTCCGACTGCGGCGGCGCTGAGCGCGCTCGGCCTCGTGGCCGCCGCCGCCGGCGTGGCCGGTGCACTCCGCTACGCGGACCTCGGCTCGGCCGACGCCGCGATCACCTGGCGCCCGACGACCCTGCGCTCGGTGCCGACAGAGGCCGCGACCAGCCAGAAGGCCACGCCCCTCGCCGCCGGCTCGGTGGCGCGCGTGACCAAGCCCTTCCTCGGCTGGCGCCGCCTGGAGTTCACGAACGGCCAGACCGGCTGGGTCCAGGCCTCCGACCTCATCCCCCTCTGGTCCGCCCCGCCCAAGCCGCCCGCCCCACCGTCGCGCCGCGACACCCCAGCCCAACTCTAGCGCGACCAACCGCACCCACCGGAGAGGGTCAGGCTTTGTCCTTTGTTCTTCGGGCCGACTCCGCTCGCGCCGACCGAAGGTCGCCCCCGAAGCATCGCCATCACGACAAAGGACAAAGCCTGACCCTCCCGGGCTTGGCTTCGGCGGCGAGCGCGGTCGGAATCGGATTCCGGAATAACCCTCCAGCATGAAGACCATCGCCTTTTACGACGCCAAATCCTACGATCGTGAATTCATGCGTGCCGCTTCTGGCGCCGAGCACCTGCGCTGGATCTTCCATGAGTTCCGGCTCACGGCGGAGACGGCGGTCAGCGCGCGGGGTGCGGATGCCGTTTGCGCCTTCGTCAACGACCGGCTCGACCGCCCGTGCCTTGAGACGCTCTCGGCCTTGGGCGTGCGCCACGCGGCGCTGCGCTGCGCGGGATTCAACCATGTGGACGCGACCGCCGCCCGTGAGCTGGGAATCGCCATCACGCGGGTGCCCGCCTATTCCCCGCACGCCGTCGCTGAACACACGGTCGCGCTGCTGCTGTCACTCAACCGGCGGATCCACCAGGCCTACAATCGCGTCCGCGAGCAGAATTTCGCCCTGCATGGGCTGGTAGGGTTCGATCTCTTTGGCAAGACCTGCGGGATTCTCGGTACCGGCAAGATCGGACGGATCGCGGCCCAGATTCTCCGGGGCTTCGGCATGCGTGTGCTCGCCCATGATCCTTTCCCCTCGATCGAGTGGGCGGCGGCGAATTCAGTCACCTACCGTCCGCTGGCGGAGGTCCTCGGCGAGAGTGATGTTCTCTCACTCCACCTGCCGCTCAGCCCGACGACGCATCATCTCATCGATGCCGCCGCCATCGCGCAAATGAAGCCCGGCGCCATCCTCGTGAATACCAGCCGCGGCAAGCTCCTCGACACCGCCGCAGTGATCTCCGCGCTCAAGACCGGCCAATTAGCCGGTGTCGCGCTCGACGTCTACGAGGAGGAGGAGGGCGTCTTCTTCGAGGATCTTTCGGGTACCGTGCTGCAGGACGACAAACTGGCCCGGTTGCTGGTGTTTCCCAATGTTCTCATCACCGCCCACCAAGCGTTCCTCACCCGGGAGGCACTGGCGGAGATTGCCCGCGTCACCGTGACCAACCTCGCGGCCGGTCCCGGTGGCTTCCTCGCCGGCACCGTCGTGGAATAGCCGCCGCGGATTGAGGCCGCACCGGAGAGGGTCAGGCTTTGCGCTTTGTTCGTCGAGGCCGACTCCGCTCCCGCCGACCGAAGGCTGCTCCCGAAGCATCGCGATCATAACAAAGGACAAAGCCTGACCCTCCCGAGCTTGGCGGAAGGCTGCTCCCGAAGCATCGCGATCATAACAAAGGACAAAGCCTGACCCTCCCGAGCTTGGCGTTCCCGGGAAACATCTCCATGCTGCTGCCAACGAGCGCTCCCCCTCCCGATTCCCTCGACCCCAAGGGGCGCCGCCGGTCGGCGGAGGTGCCCCGCCCTTTCACCCGTTTTCCATGTCCACATCCTTCACGAATCCTGACCAGAACGTCGCCATCCTCGGAACCGCCGTTGTTCCATGGACGGCACGCTATGACTTCGATGAGCCCGTCTTCCGCCGGCAGGTGCACCTGCTCGGGCGCACCCTGACCAAGCACCTCTACGTCTTCGGTACCGCCGGGGAGGGCTATGCCGTGTCGGAATCCCAGTTCGACGAAATCACCCGTTCCTTCTGGTCGAGTTCCCAGGAGGTGGGCGTCGTGCCGATGGTGGGGCTGATCTCGCTCTCGCTGCCCACCATTCTCTCGCGCATCGAGCGAAGTCACGCCCTGGGGTTCCGTCGCTTCCAGCTGTCGCTCCCGTCCTGGGGCGCGCTCAACGACCGCGAGGTCGACGTCTTTTTCGCCGAGACCTGCGGACGCTTCCCGGACTGCGTCTTCCATCACTACAATCTGATGCGCACGAAGCGGCTGCTCACCTCCGTGGAGTACCACCGTCTCGCCGACGCCCATCCCAACTTCGTCGCGGTGAAGAACAGCACCTCGGACCCTGCGGTGATCGCGGACCTGATGACCCTCACGCCACGGCTGCGCTTCTTCATCACGGAAATGGGTTATACCATCGCGCGCCGCACGCACGACGTCGGCCTGCTGATTTCGCTGGCCTCGGTGAATCCGGCACAGGCCCACGCCTTCGTGGCCGGCGACGATGCCCGCCGCACGGCCGATGTCGCCGACTTCACCGCCATGGGCGCCAAGCTCCGCGAACTCTCGACCGGCCGTTACCACATCGACGGCGCCTTCGACAAGATGCTGTACCGGATCTCCGACCGCTCGTTCCCCCTCCGCCTGCTCCCGCCCTACGCGAGCGCGACGGAGGACGACTTCGAGCAGTTCCTTGCCGCCCTTCCGCCGCGCTGGCGCCTGGCGTGAGTTGACGACGGGGGAAGGCTTTGCACCGAGCTCGCCAGTCGCCACGACACCCGCTCCGACTCGAAGGCCGCCGCAGGCACCGGCTCAGAGGACAAAGTGCAAAGCCTGACCCTCGGGAAACGCCCATGGGGGGAAACGCCCGGGAGGGTCAGGCTTTGTCCTTTGTCGTCCGCCTCACGCCTTAGACGCTACGCATGGGGCGGCGGGCAGCGCCGGCCGTTGACGTCGGGCTTTGCCGCCGCGCCGCCTTGGCTTTTCGCTAACGCGACGCGGCCGGCGGGGTGCGGCGGACCATCCGGAGGAGCGACTCCTCCGGGTTGAGTCGCGACACCGCGTCGAGGTCGAGCCACGCGAGCGCGTGCGATTCGTCGCTCACCGCGAGCGGCGCATCGGCGGACGCTTCACACAGGAAGCGGACGTCGAAGTGGATGTGCGCGGGCTCCTGACCGCGCGCCGGGATGCCGTGCGCATCGAGGTCGAAGATCTCCGCAGTCACCAGTCGCACGTCGGCGAGGCCACTCTCCTCCCGCGCCTCCCGCAGGGCCACCGCCGCTAGGTCTTCCTCGCCGTCGGCATGGCCGCCGAGCTGCAGCCACTTGCCGAGCTTGCGGTGATGGGTGAGCAGGGTGCGGCGACGGGCGGGGTCGACGATCCAGGCCGAGCCCGTCAGGTGGCCATCCCGACACGTGCGCCAGAGGCAGTCCGGGTGCGCGTCGATGAACGCCAGCATACGCCGCGCCGTCTCCGCCTGTTCCGCGGAGGGCGCCCGGTCCGCGTACGCGGCGATCAAGGCCCGCGCCGCCGCCGGCGAGCCGGTGGAGGCGTCAGCGCCAGAGCTCATCGGCCGTGAAGGGTCGGGGCGTTTCCAGCAGCGGCCAGATGTCATCAACCGTGTCGGCGACCGTGATCAGGTCCGAAAGCCCGGGCGACTTGAACCGCTCCTCCACCATCCGCCCGAAGAAGCGCAGGAGGTCGTCGTAGAATCCATCCTGATTCAACAGCACCACCGGCTTCAGCAGGCGGTTGAGGTAGCGCAGGGTCATGATTTCCGTGAGTTCCTCGAGTGTGCCGATTCCGCCCGGCAGGGTGACGAAGCCGTGCGCTCGCTCCTCCATCAGCCGCTTGCGGTCGCGCATGGTCGTTACCGTGAGCAGCTCATCCGCCTCGTGGTAGGCCAGTTCCCGCTCCTTCATGAATTCCGGGATCACCCCCACGACGTAGCCGCCGGTCTGCTTCACGCTACGCGCCACCGAGCCCATCAGGCCCGCATGGCCGCCCCCGTAAACCAGCCCCCAGCCCCGCTCGACCATCCCCCGACCCAATTGCTCCGCTGCGGAATAGTACTTCGGATCCAGCGTGCGGCTGGAGCCACAGTAGACGCAGAGGAGCTTGGGCATGGTGTTGGCGGGAAGGATGTGACGGCTCGGATGGAAAATCAATCCACCGCCCAAGCCAGGACGCTCCCGCCCCCGGTCGACCTCGCGCCACCCCCTGCCACGGCGAGATCAGCCGTTTGGGTTGCGATGAGACTAACTCTCATTCTCGTTTGGGGCATGACTTTTCGTGCTATCGCGCTCGCGTGCTTGGGCGTGGCCTTGGGCCTCGCAACGGCGCAGGCCCGGCTTTCGGTCGGCGAACTGGTGGTGGCGCTCAAGCCGGACAAGAACCCCGACGCCATGCTGGCGGAACAGCGGGCGCTGGAGGGATTCCTCGGCGAACAACTCGGCGCCAAGGTCCGGGTCATCGTCCCGCTGTCCACCGCAGTGATCGTCGAAGGCTTTGCCAACGGCACGATCGATCTCGGTTACCTGTCGGCCACGGATTTGGCGCGGATTCGCACGCAGGGGACCGCCACGCTGTTGCTCGCCGGGGAATTTGCCGGCGGCAAGACCAGCTATCGGAGCTATTGGCTGACGCTGCGCGACAAGCCTTACACCGCGATCGACCAACTGCGGGGCAAGCCGGTGGCCTTCGCCAGTCGCACCAGCACGTCCGGCTTCCTGATCCCGCTCCTCGATCTGCACCAGCGCGGACTGGTGGGTGCCGACGCGGCCCTCGAGCCGTTCTTCGGCAAAGGCAACGTCCTCTTCGGTGTCGGGTACGTCTCGGCGGTCGAGCGCGTGCTCTCGGGCGACGCCGAGGCCGCGGCGGTGAGCGATTACGTCTTCGATCAGGACAAGCACCTGAGCGCCGAGCAACGGGCGCGGCTGCGGGTGTTGCAGAGCCAGGGACCGGTCCCGAGCCACGTCCTCGCGGTCCGCGCCACGCTGCCGCCCGCCGATCAGGACGCCTTGCGCGCCGCGCTGTTGGCCCTCAACGAGGCCCCGCACACCACGCTGCGCGACCGGGTCTTCACGACCAAGCTCGTCCCGGTTTCGGCCGACGAGCACCTCCGCCCGCTCGCGGCGGCGTTGCCCCTCGCCGAACGCGCGCTTGCCCGGTGAACCGCCGCGCTTCCCCGACCTCCCCGGCCGCGCCGCCCGCAACCGCGCCCATCGGCACCGGCGCCCCCGCCGCCGCACATTCCGTCCCGGCTGCGGACGCAGGCTCCGCCCCGACGCACACCTCGGCCCCAACCTCCACCGCGAGCGCGGCGTCGTTCGCCAGCGTGCCCTCGGCGGCGATGCCTTCCGCAGCGGCGCCGCCCGCGCGCGCCGCAGCCCGTTCCGACGACGCGCACATCCTCGTTTCCGGCCTCGGCGTCCGCCGTGCCGAGCGCTGGCTCTTCCGCGATCTGAATCTCACGGTCCCGCGCGGCGCCTTCGTCGCGGTGGTTGGTCCCTCGGGGGCCGGCAAGTCCACCCTGCTCGCCTGCCTCGCGGGAGCACTCACCCCGGGCGAAGGCGAGATCCGACTCCGCGAACGTAGCGGACGACTCGTCGCGCCGGAGCACTGCCGCCCCCGAATCGGGTGCGTCTTCCAACGATTGCTGCTGGTGGAAAACAGCAGCGTCCTCGCCAACGTGCTCTGCGGACGGCTTGGTCGGCATCGTTGGTGGCAAACACTCTTCGGAGCGCCCCGGGCCGAGCGCGAGGCGGCCTTCGCCATCGCGGCCGACCTCGGCCTCGCACCGCACACGCACCGCTGGGTCGCGGAATTGTCCGGCGGCGAACAACAACGCACCGCGATCGCACGGGCGCTCTTTCAGGAGCCCGATCTCTACCTCGCCGACGAACCGATCTCGAATCTCGACACCTACCTCACCGGCCGCGTGCTCGGTCGGTTGCGGCAGGAGGCCGCGCAGCAGGGCCGGACCGTCTTCTGCGTGCTGCATGATCCCACGCTCGTGGATCGCTTCGCCGACCTCGTGGTCAGCATCGATCCCAACGATCCGCACGGGTGGCGCGTCCGCCCGGTCCGCCGATGAAGCCGCCCGCTCCCCGCTCCGGCTCACCGGCCTCGTCGTCCGCCACGCCGCCGCCCGCGCAGCCGCCCGCTCCAGCTCCGGTGTTCCCGGAACTGCCGTGGTATCGGCGCCTCGACGCGCTCAGCGTCACGCTGCTGCTCTTCGGCTTGGCGATCTTCTTCTCGCTCCCGACACTGCGTGGATCCGGGCGCGACCTCGATTACTGGGAGAATGCCCGGCGCTTCCTCGCGCGCTTCTTCCCGCCGGACTTTTCGGTCACGCCGCAGGTACTCACCGCGCTCGCCGAGACGGCGCAGATCGCGGTCCTCGCGACGGCGGGCGCGCTGGTGCTCTCGTTTCCGCTCGGACTCGCCGGGGCGCGCACCCTCTCGCCCCGGTGGCTGGTCGCGCTGGCGCGCCTCGCTCTGAACGTCACGCGCACCGTACCGAGCCTCCTCTGGGCGCTGATCGCGGTGGCAATCGTCGGCGCGAACCCGCTCGCCGGCGTGCTGGGCCTGACCGCCTACAGCGTGGGGTACCTCGGGAAGTTCTTCAGCGATGCCTTTGAGTCGGTCGACCTCGACGTGGCGCGGGGCCTGCGCGCGATCGGGGCGAGCCGGATCCAGGCGTTCCAGCACGGCGTCTGGCCGCACGCGCGGCCGCTGATCTGGAGCTACGCGCTGTGGATGCTCGAGTACAACCTGCGCTCCGCCGCGATCATCGGCTACGTCGGGGCGGGCGGCCTCGGTGTGCTGCTCCACGGCTACCAGGAATACCACGCGTGGGACCGCTTCTGCGCCGTGCTGGTCTTTATCCTCGGCCTCGTCACGGTGCTCGACCTGCTCGGCGAATGGGTGCGCCGCAAGGTGACGAAGCGCGCCGCGCGCACGCCCGCATAGCCGTCGGCGACGGAGCGGCGACTTTACAATCCCCGGCAACGTGCGACAAGGGACGGACGCCGACGCGCGGTCCGTCCGCCGGGCCATGCTCCCGCCACCGTTCCCCATGTCCGCGCCCTTGATCGATCCTCCTCCCGCGCTCCGCCCACCCTGCGGTCGGCTGGCGCCGTCACCGACCGGGCTGCTGCACGTCGGACACGCGAGGACCTTCGGGATCGCGGCGCAGCGTGCGCGGGCCGCCGGTGGGACGCTGCTCCTGCGCAACGACGACCTCGACCGCGCGCGGTGCCGCCCGGAATTCGTGGCGGCGATGGTGGAGGACCTGCGCTGGCTCGGGCTCGCGTGGGACGGCCCGATGGTCTCCCAGAGCGAGCGCCTCCCGCTCTACCGCGCCGCGCTGGAGTGCCTCCACGCCGCGGGCGCGATCTTTCCCTGCACCCGGTCGCGACGCGACGTCCTCGAGGCCGCCGGGGCACCGCACGAAGGCGCGGGTGACGACGACGAGCCGCTCTACCCGCGCGCGTTTCGGCCGCCGGACGGCGCGGCGCTGCCGCCGCTGGGCGATCCCGTGACCGTGAACTGGCGGTTCCGCGTGCCGGATGACGAGGACGTCTCGTTCGTGGATGCGAACCTCGGCCGCCAGACTGCGCGGACCGGGCGGGACTTCGGCGACTTCCTCGTCTGGCGCAAGGACGACGTGCCCAGCTATCAACTCGCGACGGTGGTGGACGACGCGCTGCTCGGCGTGACCGAAGTGGTGCGCGGCGCCGATCTGGTGCGCTCGACCTTTCGGCAGTTGCTCCTCCTCCGCGCACTCGGCTGGAACCCGCCGAGCTTCTTCCACGCGGACCTCGTCACCGACGAGCGCGGCGTGCGCCTCGCGAAACGCCACGACGCTCTCAGCCTCCGCGCGCTGCGGGAGTCGGGACGGTCACCGGAGTCCGTGATCGCCGCCTTCGGCCCGGCTCCGGCGCTTGCCAAGGCGCCGCCGCCCCCGGCAGCCTGAGAAATTCTTCCCCTTCCCCTCTCCCTCTGCCTCTCCTCGTTCCCGTGACCCCGAAAATCGGCGTACTGAACATTTCCGACCGTGCTGCGGCGGGCGTCTACGAGGACGTCCCCGGCAAGGCCTGTGTCGCGCTGCTCCGCGAGTGGCTCGTCACGCCCTTCGACGTCGAATACCGCGTGATCCCGGACGAGCGGGAGCAGATCGAAACCGAGTTGCGGCGCCTCGCCGATGAAGTCGGCTGCGCGCTGGTCGTGACCACGGGCGGTACCGGACCGGCCCTCCGGGACGTCACGCCCGAGGCGACGGCGGCGGTGTGCGATCGCCTGTTGCCCGGCTTCGGCGAAGCGATGCGGACGGCATCGCTGCGCTACGTGCCCACGGCGATCCTCTCGCGGCAGCTCGCTGGCACGCGCGGGCGGACGTTGATCGTGAACCTCCCCGGTCGACCCAAGGCGATCCGCGAAAACCTTGAGGCGGTGTTTCCGGCGATCCCGTACTGCATCGACCTGATTGGAGGCCCCCGGCTCGAGACGAATCCCGCCGTGATGAAGGCCTTTCGCCCGCCGGGCAGTTGAGCGGAACGATCCCGCTTCGGGTCCTCGCCCCGTACCGACCGCGCTCGCTCCTCGCGCCGCGTCAGAGCGCGTCGTACTTGTCCGAGCGACCGCGGGCCTTTTCGACCGGGTAGCGGGCGGCGTTGGCGGCCATCTTGCGCTCGATGGCGCCGGCGACGTCGATCCCGGTGATGTTCGCGAATTCGAGGGCGTAGATCACCACGTCGGCGAGTTCGGACTCGATGGCGGCGCGCTTGGCGGGCTGGCGGGCGAGTTCGGCGGAGGCCTCGGGCGTGGCCCAGAGAAAATGCTCCATCAGTTCACCGGCCTCGGCAGCGAGCGCCATGCTCAGGTTCTTCGGCGCGTGAAACTGTTCCCAGTCCCGCTCGCGGGCGAAGGCCAAGATCCGCGACTTCAGTTCCGCCACCGACGTACTCGCATCCGACAAGGAAGACATGCGCGCAGGCTGGCGCCGACCCCTCGACGGGGCAATCACTTCGACGGGAGAGATCACTTCCCCCGGTCGCGCAGCCGCCACAGCCCAGCGAGGACGCTCCCGATCACGGAGTGGACCACGCTGGAAATCGCGCACGGCACCGCGGTCAGCGGATCGACGAAGTGACGCCGCGCGAGCACCACGCCGAGGCCGG
>JBEIGD010000005.1:0-131934 GCA_040382075.1 Opitutaceae bacterium | reverse complement strand
GCCGCCGCCGCCGGCCGCGCCGGGCCCGCGCGGGCCGCCGCCGCCCGCCCCACCGCCCTCAAAGGCGGCCGGACCGAACCGGTCGTAGGCAGCACGCTTCTCCGGGTCCTTGAGCACCTCGTAAGCCTGGGAGACCTTCTTGAACATCTCCTCCGCCTCCTTGTTGCCCGGATTCTTGTCCGGGTGGAACTGCACCGCCTTCTTCCGATAGGCCTTCTTCAGGTCCTCCTCAGAGATCCCCTTCTCGACTCCGAGCAACTCGTAGTAGTCCGCTTTGGCCATGGAAAGAGTGCGTTCAGTTCGCGTTCGCCGCCGCCTGGGGACCCGACGACAGGATCACGCTCGCCGGGCGCAGCACCCGACCATGGAGGCTGTAGCCCGTCCGCACCACCGTCGCCACAGCGCCCTCGGGGACGTCCGCGCTTGGCTGGGCCGCGATCGACTCGTGGAGATTCGGATCGAAAGGCTGCCCAACCGGATTCAGTTCCTTGAGTCCATGCTGGCCCAAGGCGGCCTTGGCCTGGTTCACCACCATGTCCACGCCACCCACCAATGACTTGAGATCGGCATTCGGCGCCTTCGCCGCGCCCATGGCCAGGGCAAGACTGTCGAGCACCGGAATCAGGTCCTCCAGCACCCGGGCGGCGGCGAACTGACGCAGTTCTTCCTTCTCCCGAATCGTGCGTTTCCGGGCATTCTCGAAGTCTGCCATGGTCCGGACATAGCGATCGTAGTGGTCTGCGGCTTCCTTGCGGGCCTGAGCCAATTCGGCCTCCAGCTTGGCGACGTTGCCGGAAAGCGGAGGCGTTGCGTCCTCGCCGGCTGCAGGCGGCGGAACAGACGTGGCGGAGGTGTCCGCCCCGGAGGCAGCCACGGGAACTGGGTTTTCGGACGAGTTCATAGGCAAACGATGAAACAACTACGCCTTCGGACTTTCTTCAAGCGCGGGGTCACATGCCCCCCGCGATCCCGCGCCCGGGCACGCAGAGGGCCGGAGACGCGACCCTCATCCCGCAAAGCGGTCCGTGATCAAGACGACCGACGGACCTAGCGCGCGGAAGGCAAATTGACCACAATACGGCGCCAAGACGTTATCGCCGCGCCGCAGGGTCGCGCCTGACCCGTTGGACACGCCTTCCACCGCCAACTCACCCGCCACCACGCTGATTAAACGCGGTTCCTCTCCTGCCGCCCACTCAAGGCGCGCCCCCGCCGCCAGCGGCAGCCGGCGGATGCGAAACTCCGCCGCCTCCGCGATCACCGCCGCCTCCTTCGCGGCTCGGACCGGCTCGGGCTCGAAATCGTTCCAGTTAATCGATGCAAGTGATTCAGCTACATGCATTTGACGCGGTTTTCCATCGAGACCAACCCGACCCCAGTCGTACACCCGGTAGGTGGTGTCGGAGTTCTGCTGGATCTCGAGGATGAGGTTACCGCCGTCGATGGCGTGGAGGGTGCCGCTGCGGACGAGGATGGAGTCGCCTTCCTGCACCGGGAAGCGATGGACGCAGGACTCGAGGGAGGACTGCGCGAGGGCTTGGGCAAACTGGCCGCGGGTGACGCCCTTGCGCAGCCCGACGATCAGCCCGGCGCCCGGGGCGGCGGCGGCGATGTACCAATTCTCGGTCTTCGGTTCCCCGCGAAGGGCGGGGGCGAGGTCCGCGGGCGGATGCACCTGCAGGCTCAGACGCTCGCGGCAATCGAGCCACTTGACGAGGAGCGGGAAAGGCCGGTGAGCCGGAAAGTGCGGTCCCATGATCGCGGCGGCCTCGGTCTCCAGCACGGAGCGGAGAGTTCTGCCGTGGAAGCGCCCGCCGACCAAGACGGACTGGGCCTCGGGACGGTCGACCAGTTCCCAGCTCTCACCGATGGGACGGTCCGGTGGCAAGGTGCGCCCGAGGGCGGCTTCGAGGGCGCGACCGCCCCAGACGCGATCCTGATAGAGAGGCTGGAAGCGCAGCAGTTCGTTCATGGGAGGTGAGGCTGAGAGAGAGGCGGAGCGAGGAAGGAGAAGCGGAGGGCCGGGATTGCGTTTGCGAATGAACCGTGTTGCCCTCCGCCACGCGCCGTAGGTGCTCAAGACCAGATGTCGAAACCATTGAGTTCAAACCCAAAGCGGGGTCCCGCACTTCAAGGAGTCCGCCACCAACCCAACTGGATCGCGGCCCTCGCCTTCCTCCTCGTCGGCGTGCTCCTGACGGTCGCGTTCCTGGATTATTCCCCGGCGCAGAGCCTGTGGATCACGACGCACCCCACGGAACGCAACCTGGTGGGGTTCTTCGGCTCCACCATCGCCTACTGGACGCTGCATTGGATCGGAGTGAGCACTTGGCTGGTGCCCGTCCTGCTCGTCTGGTCCGCCTGGGTGGCGGTGCGCAATGCCCGCCGCCTCGCGCTGACCCGGGCAATCGCGATGGCCCTGTGCATTCTCTCCTTCTCGTCCTTGTGGGCGATGTGGAAGAGTTTCGGCGTTTCGCAGTACTTTCCCCAGGGGACCGGGGGGCTGCTGGGCCGAATCGTGTATGGCGGGGCGTTCGAGGAGACCCTGGGAGTCTTCGGTTCACTCGTCCTGCTGGGCCTGCTGTATGGCGTGAGCCTCCTCTTCATTTTTTCCAAAGATATCTCGGCGGACATCGACCGCGTGCTTGCGGCGCTCAACACCTGGCAGGCGGAGCGAGCGAAGGCCCGCGCCGAGCGGAAGGCCCTACTCGAGGAAGCTCAGCGGAACGAACGGGCCGCCCGGCTCGAAGCATCCCGCCAAGCCGCCAAGACCACCCCCGCCAAGGAATCCCCCCCCAGCCGTCCCAAAGCCGGCGGCGACGTCTTGTCCGGCCTGCCGTTCTCCCGCAAGAGCCCTGCACCCGCCACGGCCACGCCGGAGCCGGAAACCCCGACTCCGCCGAAGCCCGAGCCGCACGCCGGAGACCAGGCCGACGCGATCATCCCGCTCGACGCCGCGCAGCCGGACGAGGATGAGCCCATCCCCGCAGCAAAGCCGACCCCGCGGGCGGCTCCCGAGAGCCCCTTGGCGGGCGACGCACCGAGTGCCGAGGTCACCGGGCGCCTCGAGCTCAACATCGTCAAGCCCGAGCAACCCAAGAAGGCCCGCAGCACCGTCGCTCCCGTCAGCGACGAAGGCTACCAGTTCCCTCCCCTTCCCCTGCTGCGCGAACAGGCCCCGCTGGCGGCGGAAAACTCCGAGGAGGAACATCGCCGCAATGCCGAGAACCTTCTCCGGATCCTCGGCGAGTTCGGCGTCCAGGTTTCCCTCGGCGAGATTCACGTCGGACCCGTCATCACCCGCTACGAAGTCGTACCTGCAGCCGGGGTGCGCGTGGAGAAGATCGCCGGCCTGGACAAGAACATCGCCCTCGGCATGCGCGCGCAATCCGTGCGCATCCTTGCGCCGATTCCGGGCAAGGCCGCGGTCGGCGTCGAGGTCCCCAATCAGCACCCGACGCCGGTCGGCATGCGCGAGATCCTGGAGAGCGAGGACTGGAGCACCGCGCTGACCCGCGGGGAAATCCCCATCGCCCTCGGCAAGGATGTATCCGGAAAGCCGATCGTCTCGGACCTGACCAAGATGCCGCACTTGCTGATCGCAGGCGCCACCGGCTCCGGAAAGTCGGTCTGCATCAACTCGATCATCGCCTCGATCCTCTACTCCAAGAGCCCGAAGGATCTCCGCCTGCTGATGGTCGATCCGAAGATCGTGGAGTTGAAGGTCTTCAACTCGCTTCCGCACATGCTCATCCCCGTCGTGACGGAGCCGAAGAAGGTTCCAGCGGCGCTGAAGTGGTTGCTCGGGGAAATGGAGCAGCGCTACCAGATCTTCGCCAAGGTCGGGGTCCGCAACATCGTCGGCTTCAACAATCGCAAGAAACCGGGGGTCGTCGAGGAACCCACCACTCCCGAGGCTCAGGGGGCGCTCGATGGCATTGATCCGGCCACCGACGATGGCATCGAAGTGCCGGAGCGGCTGCCGTACATCGTCGCCATCATCGACGAACTCGCCGACCTGATGATGGTCGCGGCCGCGGAGATCGAGACCAGCATCGCCCGCCTCGCCCAACTCGCCCGCGCCGCGGGCATCCACCTCATCATCGCCACCCAGCGGCCGTCCGTGAACGTCATCACCGGCGTGATCAAGGCCAACCTCCCGTCACGCATCGCGTTCCAGGTCGCCTCCCAGGTCGACTCCCGCACGATTCTCGACACGAAGGGCGCGGAAACGCTGATCGGCCGCGGCGACATGCTTTTCTCGCCCCCGGGGACCTCCCGTCTCGTCCGCGCGCAGGGCGCGTTCGTGTCGGACGACGAGGTGCACGAGGTGGTCGCCTTTATGAAGAAGAATGGCCCGCCGGTCTTCGCGACCGACGTGCAGGCCCAGATCGACCGGGCGTCGCGGGAGGAAGAGGAAGGCGAATCCGGGGAGTCCGATGGCGACCTCGGGGACGACGAGGAACTGTACCGGCAGGCGCTCGACGTGCTCCGTTCCACGCGCCGCGCCTCGACGTCCATGATCCAGCGAAGGCTGCGCATCGGCTACAATCGCGCCGCCCGCCTCATGGATCTCATGGAGGACAAGGGCATCGTCGGACCCGAGAACGGATCCAGCCCGCGGGAGATCCTCGTCGATCTCGACAATCTCTAGCAGCAGGCCGTCCGAACGGCCTGTGCCAAGCGCGGCGCCATCCATTTTCGTTCTTTGCGAAACCCGCTCCGCCGCTCGACTTCCGTCTTTCCTCCACCCATCGTTTCTCCTTACTGAGCCCTATGCAGACGATCGGCGAACGCCTGGAAGAAGCCCGTAAACGGAAGGGTGTGTCGATTCGCGAAGCGTCGGAATCGACGAAGATCCGTGGCGAGTACCTGCATAAGTTTGAGAGCAACCAGTTTGATCTGCGACTGCCTGAGATCTACGTCCGCGGCTTCCTCAAGACTTACGCGTCGTTCCTGAAACTGCCGGCAGACAAGATGGTCGCGGACTACAAGGCCCTCGGGTTGAGCGAAGCCAAGGGACGTGGCCTGCAGCGCGAGAGCCTCGGACGCATGGACCTTTCCGTCGCGACGGCCAAACCGACCGGCCGCGAGGATGCGGTGGGCGCGGTCGCCGGGACCGAATCTCCGGGGCCTGGCGCCGGGTCCAGCGATGAGAATAACCCCGCCACGTTCCGTCCGCGCGCCGGCGCGGGCCCGCAGATCGATCGCTCCTTGGTGATGAAGGGCGTGGTGGCCGTGGGCGTCCTCGCCGCCGCGGTGCTGCTTCTCGTGGCGGGCATTCGGTTTCTCACGTCGGACACCCCGGCCCGCGCTCCCACAGGATCGGCCACGCCGGCCACCATCGCGGTCGAACCGGTCGCCGGCGAGCCCACGATCACGCTTTTTGCGTCCGCTCCCGCTACGGTCACGGTCACTCAGGTGGCCGACGGCAAAGTCTTGCTCCGCATCCGCCTTGCCGCCGGCGAGCAACGCACGATTCCGCACCGCGGCCAGCTTCAGATCGAGGCGAATCCGCCGGAGGCCGTGCAGTTGGAAATCGCCAAACGCCGCCATCCGATGCCTCCGGGCAAGGACGGCCAGCCGGTGAAGTCGGCGGTCATCAAGGGACCGTAACCCCGACCGAGCGGCCGCGCCCCGGGTGCGAGATCCGGATCCGTGAGCGCTCCGTGGCGCGTTGGCTTGCCTGACGGCCGTTGACCGCCCGCAGCCGGTTCAAGCCACGAGCGGGATCGAGCCGCTGCTCAGCGCAGCCCGACGGGGGCGCCGAGTACTTCGCGCAGGAGAATCGCCCGCCGGAGCCCGCGCGGGTCCTGCAGCACCTCTCCGAGAGAGTATTCCTTGGTCCGATCCCCACCTGCTGATCCGGACGCTGCCGGAGTGGCGGGAGTCACCAGCGTGGACGTCAAGGCCGCCAGCTTTTCGCGCTCGCGCAGCCCCTGTTCCTCCATCGCTTGGAGCTGTTCCTGCAAGGCAAGCTGGCGCTCGCGGCTGAGCCTTTCCTCTTCGGCGCGCGCGTCGGCCTCGGGATCCAGCATTCGCCGCAACAGGTCGCCCATCGGCTCCTGCGCCACCGGCCGGGTCGACCGCCGCGATTCCTCCATCGGGTCCAACTCCGGCACCCGACTCGGCGTCGAGGGCACCAGCAAAGGCGGAACTTCGGACCTTGCGACGTCGCCACCGGCCCGTCGCTCCAGAATCTTCCGCCGGATCTCCTCCTGAATGCGACGCGTGCGCTCGACCTCCGCCGGATCAGGCTCGTTGGGATCCAGTCGACGAACGGTCGGCGGCGTCTCGGGGACGCCGTCGCCATCGTAGTCGGCCGACTCGCCGCTGCGTTCGCGCCGACGCTGGTTGAGCCAGTAGGCGATCGCACCGGCGACGGCGATCAGGATTTGAAAGTTATCGAAGATCCAGTCCATGGAGGCAGCCGGCCCGGGTCGGGCCGGCGTTGCGGGCCGCCGGCCTTACTTCTTGGCCTCCGGCTGCGCAATGGTCTGCCGCATTGCCGTATCGGCCTGCACGTTTTCCATCTTGTAGTAATCCATCACCCCCAGCTTGCCGGTGCGGAACGCCTCGGCGATCGCGAGCGGCACCTGGGCCTGGGCCTCGACCACCTTTGCCTGCATCTCTTGGATGCGCGCCTTCATTTCCTGCTCGAGCGCCACCGCAGCGGCGCGCCGAATTTCCGCCTGGGCCTGCGCCATGTTCTTGTTCGCCTCGGCCTGCGCCACCTGCAACTTGGCCCCGACATTCTCACCGACGTCGACATCGGCGATGTCGATGGAGAGGATCTCGAACGCGGACCCCACATCAAGGCCGCGCGAAAGCACCGTCTTGGAAATGCTGTCCGGAGACTCCAGCACCGCCTTGTAGCTCGCGGCGGAGCCGATCGTCGTGACGATGCCCTCGCCGACGCGCGCGATGATGGTGTCCTCCTTCGCGCCGCCAACAAAACGGTCGAGGTTGGTGCGCACCGTGACGCGCGCCTTGACCTTTACTTGGATGCCGTCCTTGGCAACGCCGTCGATCGTGGAACGACCACCCTCCGGATTGGGGCAATCGATCACCTTCGGATCAACCGAGGTCCGCACGGCTTCCGCGACACTCTTGCCCGAACCCTTGGTCGCAAGGTCGATGGCGCATGCGCGCTGCCAGCTGAGTGCGATGCCGGCTTTCTGTGCCGCGATGATCGCATGGATGGTCGGTACGACGTTTCCGCCGGCGAGGAAGTGGGCTTCAATCTCGTCGATGCCGACGTCGATCCCCGCCTTCTTGGCCGTGATGCGGGCGTCGACCACGAGCCCGTAGGGCACTTGGCGGAGTCGCATGGCGACGAGATCGATGAAGCCGACGTACGCACCGGCCAGCCACGCACGTAGCCAGACGCTGAAGAACGACAGGATGATGAAGAGAATGATCAGCGCCGGGATGAGGATCAGCACCAACCAGAAGAACGAGGAACGAAGGACATCCATGGGAGTTAGGATTTGGTTACGATGACACGAAAACTTTCGACGGCGACCACGCGCAGCGGGTCACCTGCGGCCAAGGGACCGGACCGGCTGAAGGCGTCATAACGACGTCCGTCAACCTCGACAAATCCGGACGGGACGAGCGGCGTCAACGCGCGGCCCGCGCGCCCCACCAAGCCTGCCTCCTCCGGCGCCTCCTGGCTATGGGCAGTGATGGCGGTTTCCAGGAACATCCGTCGACCGAACGCAGTGCGGGGCAGGACCACGAATTCGATGAAGAGCATCAGCCCGATGAGCGCCACCGCGATCGCGGCAGCCGCCAGGCCTCCACCCACGCCATAGGTGACGAACGCAACGACCACCCCGGCGAACAAGGCAATCGCCCCGATGATGCCGAGAATCGCCCCGGGGACGAAAACCTCGAAGGCAAGCAGGATGATCCCCGCCGTGAACAGTAAGGTGATCGCATTCATGACTCGATGGCCTCCACAACGAGCCCGAACTCGGAACGTGACCGCACCACCACTGCGGCCCCGCGCTCCACGGAACCCACCGCCAGACGCGCCTCGTAGCGGTGGCCATCCACCTCCACTTGTCCGCTGGGATAGAGGGCGGTGAAGGCCACCCCGCGGGCACCGATCAAGCTGGGCGCTGAGGCGACGACGCCGGGGGCGCCACCCGCCACCTGCGCGGCACCGGACACGCTGGTCGCGAGGACCATGCGATCCCAGATCCAACCACGGGGAAGGAAGCGCGCGAGCAACAATCCGAGGACCACGGCCACTCCGAGGCCAGCGACAAGGTTGGCCACCGGCTCAAGGAAGACCTCGGGGGAAAACGTGATCGGCTCGTTCGGCCAGAGGTCCGCCATCGACCAGACCAAAGACCCCAGCATCAGGAGGAGGCCCCCCGCCGCGACCACCACCACGCCGGGGAAAAAGATCAATTCGACCATGACCGCGAGGAGGCCGAGCACGAACACCAGCACCGGCTCGTGTCCGGAAAAGCCCGCGATGTAGTGCCCGAAAAACACGGCCGCGAGCAGCACGGCGGCGGAGACCCCAAAGACGCCGAAGCCCGGCGTCTTGAACTCGATGAACGCCAAGAGCAGCCCAAGACCGAGCAGCAAGGGACGCACCGAGTTCAGCAGCACGGCAAACTCTTCAGACCAGCTGACTTCAAATCTCCGCGTGGACGCGGCGGTCGCTCCGAGCTTCTGAGTGAGCAGTTCGTCCAACGTCGCCGCCGTGCCGGCGCCCAGGAGTGGCTGCGCCGGATCGCCGTAGCGCTCGTTGGCTTCGGAGGCCGTCAGCGAAAGGAGCTCTCCCTTCGGCTTGATGATCTTGTCGCCGATCTTGAGTTCATAGTTGGCGTCGATCATCGCCGAAATCACTTCGCCCCGGTAACCCTTCCCCTCCGAGACCGCCCGGACGCGGGCCCGCAGGTAGCTGACGATCTTTTGCTTCATCGAGGCATCAATCTCCCCGCCCGTGGCCATCACGGGCGCCGCCGCCCCGATCACACCCGTCGGTGCAAACCAGATCTCGCCGGTCATCGCAGAGATGAACGCCCCGGCCGAAATCGCCTCCGTGTTCACGTAGGTGATCGTTCGTCCCGGAAAGCGGCCCAAGGCCTCCATGATCTCAAAAGTCACATCCAAGGCCCCCCCGGGGGTCTTCATATCGAGCACCACGACATCGGCCTTCTGCTCAATGGCTTCCTTCAAGCCCCGCCGAATGATGTAGAGGATCGGCGTGGCGATCTCCTCGCGCACCGGAATCACCATCACCCGGGTCGGCGCAGCCGCGAGCGCGGAGGCGGGAGCGGTCGTCGGCGCCGGGGCAGATTCAACCGCATTTCCAGCCGGCGAAGCCTCCCCGGACCTTGCGAGCAAGGGGAAGAGGAGGGCCAGCAGCAGGGTGGCAACCGCCCGCGCCGCGGGGAACGTGACTGACATTCTCCAAGACTATTTCCGTTTCCGGTGGTGCGCAAGCGTCACCCACTCCAAAAAGGTCGCATCTTTCCGATGATTCCCATGGCGCCCGCTGCCCCGGGCTTTTATCACCCCTCGTCATGGAATCGGTGCCCTACCTAGGCCAAACCCTCAGCCGCTGGCGCGTCGGCGCGTCCACGTTCCTCGCCCTCCCCGAACTCGGCGCCCGGTTGGTCAACTGGAACGTCACTCACGCCGACGGCACCGTCCGCGACGTGATCTACTGGCCGGAGCTCAGCACGCTCGATGAGGTGGCGCGCGTCAGGGGCGGCAATCCGATCCTGTTCCCCTTCAACGCCCGTACGTTTCACCAGGGCGCGATTCACCAATGGAAGGATTCGGAGGGCCGGGTGCGACCCATGCCAATGCACGGAATCGCTCGGCAGGGAAAGTTTCGGGTCACGCACAGTCACGAACTGGGCTTCACCGCCGTGCTCGAGCCCGATGCGGCGGCGCACGAGGCCTACCCTTACGCCTACGAGTTCGCCGTGACATACCGTTTCTCGCCCACCGGGCTCTCCTGCGAATTCTCCCTTGAGAACCGGGATCAACGCCCGATCCCGTGGAGCGCCGGCCACCATTTTTACTTCACTGTTCCCTGGGAGGAGGGCCTGGGCCGCGGGGATTACAGCATCCAGATTCCCGCCACCCGATCGGTGCGACAGGATCCGACCGGCCAACTGACCCCCGGCCCCTCCTTCGCGAGCGAGGAGCCCTTGGATCGTCCCGAACTGGTCGACGCCATCCACCTCGGTTTGCGCCAGAACACCGTGGTCTTCGGTCCCCGGGGCACCCCGGGTGAAGTGAGGGTGGAGATTGGCACCCAGCCCATTCCAGCTGCTGACTCCACCATCGTGACCTGGTCCGGCGCCCCAGATGCTCCCTATTACTGCGTGGAGCCGTGGATGGGCCCTCCGAATGCCGCCGAACACGGAGTGGGCCTCCACTGGGTGCCCCCGCGCCAAACCCGCACGTTCAGCGTGGCCGTCACGATCGCCTGATCACGCCAGCGATCACTCCAACGGCAGCGCCCTAATGCTTGCCTGTCGCCCGAGTCTGGCGCACATTCCCCGACCCACGCGCATGGCGGTCTCATCCATGAACTCCTCGGTACTCGCCCTCATCGGAGACATCGGTGGCCCCGAGCTGCTGCTCATTTTCGTGCTCGTGTTGCTGCTCTTCGGGGGAAAGAGCCTGCCCGACTTCGCCCGGGGTCTCGCCCGCTCCATTCGCGAATTCAAGAAGGCCACCAGCGGAGTCGAGGAGGAGATCAAGCGAGCCATGGAGGAGCCGCCCCCTCCGCGCCGCTCCCTGCCGCCGCCTCCCCCACCCGTCTCGGATCATGGGTTCGATCATGGCGGCCAGCCGGCCGCCCACGATTCCTATCACGACTACTCTCATCACGATTATCACGCCGGAGAGCATCCCGCCGGACCCTCCGGCCACGAGGTCAATTCATCGATCCCGCCGGCTCCGCCCGCTGCCTCTGAGCCTGCCACCGCGGGCGACGTTCCAGCTCCGTCGGAAACCGTGACCCCGCACGCGGATCACGCCGCGTCGCAAGATTCAGCGCTCCCCGCTCCCGCCCCTGCGAGTTCCGGAGAGAGCGCCCCAGGCCCTTCAAAGGCTCCGTAACGCGCTCGGGAGGCGGTCCAGCAGATCGCCGGTCGCCACCGCGACCTGACCCCGCTCCCGCGCCAAGGCATCCGCCGCGCGGGCGTGCCACAGCGCTCCGCGAGCCGCCGCACGCACGGGATCGGTCGGCGTCTGCGCGAGGAGGCCCCCGATCAATCCGGCCAACACGTCGCCGCTACCGCCACGCGCCAGCACCGGGCCTCCAGCCAAGACTACTTGAGACACCCCGCTCGCCACCACGCGCGTCATGGGGCCCTTCGCCACCACGACGATAGAATGGGAGGCCGTGAACTCTTCCGGGGCGAGGCCGTCGGCGATCCGGCTCCACTCGCCGGCGTGGGGCGTGACGATGCACGCTCCGCGCACCGCCCGCAGCACGCCCGGCTGCAGGGCATCCGCATCGAGCACCACCGGCCGGGCGTCCGCGGCCACCTGCGCAGCCACCCACGCCAGGGTCTCGGCTTCACGGCCGAGGCCGGGACCGATCACCCACGCATCAATGCGCTCGCCCCGCTGCTGGATCAGATGCCGTCCCTCCAGCGCCAACCCGCCGTCCGGGGTCTCGGGCCAGCCGACCCAGATCGCCTCCGGGGCCGCCGCCGCGAACGCCGGGACCAGCGACTCCGGCACGAATGCGGACACCAGACCGGCGCCGCTGCGCAACGCTGCCTTCACCGCCAACAATGCAGCCCCGGGATAGTGTCGGGAACCGGCAAGGATACCGACATGACCGAACGAACGTTTGTCGACCGCGGAAGGCCGCAGCGCCGTCAGCGGAGTCAAGAGAGCGGGACGAAGCACTCGCGTGGTGCCGCCGACCCCAGCAGCCGAGAGATCCCAGCCGAGGTCCACCCATCGCACCCGACCCGCATTCGGAAGGGTGAGCGCTAGGTCCTTCACCGTGCCGGTGGCGTACGTGAAGTCGGCCCGGAACGCCCCCGGCTCCGCGAGACCGCTGGGCAGATCGACCGCCGCACGGAAGGCGACCGATAGCCGCTGCACCCGCTCCAAGACCTCGCGCGCGATGTCGGGCAGCGGCGGACGAAACTGGAAACCAAAGATGCCATCGAGGCAGACCGCGAAGGTGCCACCCCACTCGTCCGCGACACGGAGCTGACTCACCCTCCCCGGAGCCGAGTCCTGCAACTCGCGCCACGCCCTCGCAGCCAAGGGTCGCAGCGCACGCTCACCGAACACCAGGCAGACGTCCGCCGTGGCACCCGTGATCGCCGCCAAAATCCGCTGCGCCGCAATCAGCGCATCCCCGCCGTTGTGTCCTTTCCCGACCAGCACGAGGACGCGCGCACCGGGCTGAAGTCCGCCGTGTTCACCCGCATCGCGCAGGATCCCCTCGCCCACGCCGGCTCCGGCCGCCTGCATCGCCTCCCACTCCTTGGCCTCCGCGTCGGGGCCGCTGAAGCGCGCCCGCTCGAAGGCCAAGGTCTCAGCGCAGGAGAAAACCGGGGCGGACTCGGGATACGGCAAACCGCTCATGGCCGACGTGAAACCACCGGGGGCCCGGTGAACTGCAGCGGGGCGCCGAGACCCAGGCCGCGCTCCACCATGGGGCGCGTCAGTTCCGGCAGGGGCCGGAAATAGAATTCATCACCCCTCCGCACGACTTCGAAGGCGTCACTGTAATCTCCGGTCTGGGCGTTCCACAACGCCACCTGCGTGGTGTCATCCAGCCAGACCGCATGGTGTCCCCAGGCACGCCAGACCGCGTCGAACGCCGCCGCGGTCGGCTCACCCGCACGGGCGGCGGTGGGCGAATCGGGGCCCGACCCGCCTGAAGCCGGTGTCTCCGCCACCGCGGCGGCCGGCTCGCGCTGCATCTCCTCGACCAGGTACTGACGCCGGAGCAGGAAGACGAACACCGCGCCGATCACGAAACCAAGGAGGACCCATGACGGGGCCTGCGACAGCTGCGCCCGCGGTGAACGCGGGGATGGCGCGTCACCGCTCATGGGCTTCCCTTCTCCGCCCGCACCAAGGCCGCGACCGCCAGCGCCTGACCATCCGTGTGGGCCAGGGTGAGCAACACGTGGGTGGCCCCTGCTTCGCGCAGCAGGGCCTGACCTTTCTCGTCGAGCCGCACGCGCGGATCCATCCGCTCGCCATGGTACACGGAGACGGACTTCCACGACAGCAGCGGCCCGATCCCGGTCGAGAAAGCCTTCGAGACCGCTTCCTTCGCGGCGAACCGTGCCGCGAAGTGCTTGTGCGGATACTTCATGCCGAGGCAGTATTGCCGCTCCTCCTCCGTGAACACCCGCTCAAGAAAACGCTCCCCCTGCCGGTCCCAGACCCCGCGGATGCGATCGACGTCCACCAGATCGGAGCCGAGGCTGACCAACACGCCGCCGGGAACGAGGTTCAGGCTCATGCGTGGGGGCGCTCGTTGAGGCGACGGCGCATCTCCGCCACGGCCTCGGCGATTCCCGAGAAGAGCGCGCGACTGATGATGCTGTGGCCGATGTTGCACTCGCGGAGGTGCGGTAGGCCACGCACCTCGGCTACATTGACGTAGTTGATGCCATGGCCGGCGTTGACCACCAAGCCGAGCCCATGCGCACGCGTTGCGCCATCACACAGGCGCAGCCACTCCCGGGTGCGGCCAGCGGGGTCCACGGGATAGCAGTTGGCGTACGCTCCGGTGTGCAACTCGACCCAAGGCGCCCGCAACTCGGCCGAGGCAACGATCTGCGCGGGGTCCGGGTCGATGAAAAGGCTGGTGACGATTCCCGCCCCGCGCATCGCCTCAATCACCTCCTGGACCTTGCCGCGGTGTCCGACCACGTCCAGCCCACCCTCGGTCGTGACCTCCTCGCGGCTCTCCGGCACGAGGCAGACACTGTGCGGACTGAGACGCAGCGCGAAGTCGATCATCGCCGGGGTGCAGGCCATCTCCAGATTGAGGCGCGTCCCCATGCATTCGCGCAGGCGCCAGACATCGCGCTCCTGAATGTGCCGGCGGTCCTCGCGGAGATGCACCGTGATGCCATCCGCCCCGGCGCGCTCCGCGATCAGGGCGAGGGCCACTGGATCCGGTTCGACCGCGCCGCCCACCGTGGCGGAGTGCTGCCGATAACGCGCCTGCCGCAGGGTCGCGGCATGGTCGATATTGACGCCCAAGAGAATCATGGGCCGTCAGTATGGCGGCGGATCGCGGGGGGTAAAGAGCCCTGTGCCCCGATTTCACTTTCCGCCGCAGGCCATTCGGGCTTCATGGGCGCATGTCCAGCCCGCGCCCGCCCCGGGAAAACCTGCTGCTCAACTTGGCCTTCAACGTCGCCATCCCGTCGGTGCTCTTGTCCACCATGAGCAAGCCGGAGCGGCTCGGACCGGTCTGGGGTCTGGTGGTTGCCCTCGCCTTCCCGATCGCGTACGGCATCGCCGACTTCGTGCGGCGGCGTCAGGCGAACTTCATCTCCATCATCGGCTTCCTCAGCATCCTGCTCACCGGCGTCTTCGCCCTGATCCGCCTCGACCGCTTCTGGTTCGCCGTCAAGGAAGCCGCCCTGCCCGCCATCATCGGCATCTCGGTCCTCGCGTCGATGCGATCGAAGGTGCCGCTGGTCCGCCAACTTCTCTACAACGATCAGGTCATCGACGTGGAGCAGGTGGATGCCGCCCTTAAGTCGCGCGGGACCCGGGCGGAGTTCGATCAAGCGCTCCGGCAGGCCGGATTCTGGCTGACCGCCAGCTTCGCGCTGAGCGCGGTGTTGAACTTCTCGCTGGCCCGCTACCTCATTCGCAGCGACACCGGGACGCCGGCGTTCAACGAGGAACTGGCCCAGATGAATCTCTGGAGTTGGCCCGTGATTGTCATTCCGAGCGTCGCCATGACGATGTTCACCCTCTGGCGACTGGTCCAGGCGATCGGCCGCCTGACTGGCCTGTCGCAGGACGGAATCTTCCGCCAGAAATCCGCGCCATCCAGCCGCTGACCCCGGCCGGGGCGGGTCGTGACCGCCCCCGCCCGCCCGGCAATCCCCAGATCAGCCGCGAAGATTGGTCGGGACGTAGTTCCGCTGCGGGTGACCCGCGTAGATCTGCCGGGGACGGTAGATCTTCAGCTTCGGATTGCGTGCGACCTCGTGCCACTGGGCGATCCAGCCCGGCATGCGGCCGATTGCAAACATCACCGTGAACATCTCCTCGGGGATGCCGAGGGCGCGCATGATGAGACCCGAGTAGAAGTCGACGTTCGGGTAAAGCTTGCGGGAAATGAAGTAGTCATCGCTCAGCGCGACTTCCTCGAGCTTCATCGCGATGTTCAGCAGCGGGTCATCCTTGATGCCGAGTGACGCGAGGGCCTTGTAGAAGCTCGTCTTGATGATCTTCGCACGCGGGTCGTAGTTCTTGTAGACGCGGTGACCGAAGCCCATGAGGCGCTCGCCCTTACCCGACTTGGCGGCGGCGATGAACTTGGTGCCGTCGTCGCCCTCGGCGTGGATCGACTTGAGCATCTCGATCACCGCCATGTTCGCGCCGCCGTGGAGCGGACCCCAGAGCGCATTGACGCCGGCTGAAACCGAGGCGAAGAGATTCGCTCCCGCCGACGCCACCATGCGCACGGTGGAGGTGGAGCAGTTTTGCTCGTGGTCCGCGTGGAGGAGGAGGAAGAGATTCAGTGCCGAAGCCACCTCGGGCGTCGCAACGTAATCGTTGTGCGGCTCCGAAAACATCAGGTGGAGGAAATTGTCGCAGTAGTTGAGCGAGCGCTTCGGATGATTGAGCGGCAGGCCGCGGCTAATGCGGTACGAGTGCGCCGCGATCGTGCGCACCTTCGAGATCGCGATCGCAACCGCCTCCTCAAAGTGCTCCAGGTCACGCTGGTGATGGTTGGTGGCGAGATGCGGGTAGTAGCAGCCCAGCGCATTCATCAGCGCCGACAGCACGGCCATCGGATGCGCGGTCGGCGGAAAGCCCTGGAACAGCCGCGTCATGCCCTGATGCAAGGGCGCATGCTGCGTCAGCAGCGAAGAGAAATGCGTGCGCTGTTCCGGCGTCGGCAGCTCGCCGTGGATCACCAAGTAAGCCGTCTCGATGAAGTTCGACTTCTCCGCCAGTTGCTCGATCGGATACCCGCGGTAGCGCAGAATACCCTGCTCGCCATCGATGTAGGTGATGGTGCTTTGGGCGGATCCGGTGTTGGCAAAGCCGTCGTCGAAGGTGATGTACCCCGTCTCCGCACGCAGCTTGGAGATGTCCACCGCTCGCTCATTCTCCGTCCCGATGATGATGGGCAGGCTGAGCTCCTTGTCGTCGATTTTCAGGGTAGCGGTCTTGGGCATAGGAATGACCGAAGCAAAATCTCCACCGCTTGCAAAGCAAAGTCGCCCGACCTCGCTCCCCCCCGGGGAAGCAGAAGCAGGAGGCGCACAGTCCTTTAGCGGAAGTTGGGGGCGACCGCTCAGGCCGCCGCCACGCGCACGAAATTGCGGTAAATCGTAAGCCCGGCGGCTTGGCTCTTCTCCGGATGAAACTGCGTCGCAAACACCCTGCCTCGCCCGATCGCGGCACAGAAAGGACCGCCGTAGTCACATTCGGCCAAGACCAGCGACCGGTCCGCCGGCCGGCAGTGGTAGCTGTGGACAAAGTAGAAGGATTCGCCGGCAAGCGGCAGACCGACGGCCAGGGGAGAGCCCGGCTGAAGAAAGCGCACGTCGTTCCAGCCCATGTGCGGGATCTTGAAGTCCGGGGGAAGCCGGAACCGGACCACGTCCCCGGCAAAGATGCCCAAACCCTGCGTATTACCCTCCTCCGAGCGATCGAAGAGGGCCTGCATGCCCAAGCAGACGCCAAGAAAGGGCCGGTCCGCCGCAATCCAGCGGCGCACACCGTCGTCGAGGCCCGTGCGCTGCAGCGAAGCAACACAGTCCCGTAACGCTCCGACGCCGGGCAGCACCAAGCCACGCCACGGGGCCGAAGGCGCCTCCAGCTCTTCCCGAGTCCGAAGCACGCGCACCTCATCGCCAGAGGCCTCCAACGCCTTGGTCACGCTGCGGAGGTTGCAAATTCCTGTATCAATGACCGCGATCACGGAAAAACGCCGTCCGAGGTTACTCAACGCTCCGAGCCGTGCGGCTCAGAGCATGCCCTTGGTGGAGGGCAGTTGGTCCGTCACGCGCGGGTCGATCTGCGTGGCGACGTCCAAGGCCTTGGCCAAGCCCTTGAAGATCGCCTCCGCCGCATGATGCGGCTCCTCGCCGTACTCGAGCTTCACGTGCAGGTTGCAGGCCAGCGCGTTGCTGAATGCCCGGGCAAACTCCTTCACGAGGATGAGATTGAAATCGCGAACGAAAGCATTCGGTACCGACGCCTCGTAGACGAGGCAGGCCCGACCACTCAGGTCGACCACCACGCGCGCCAACGCCTCATCCATCGGGAGCAGGAAGAACCCGTAACGGCGAATGCCGCGCTTGTCGCCCAGGGCCTGACGGAAGGCGTCGCCGAGCACCAAGCCGACATCCTCGACCGTGTGGTGATAGTCCACCGCCACGTCGCCGCGGCAGCGCACCGCGAGGTCGAACAAGCCATGCTTCGCGAAGAGCGTCAGCATGTGATCGAAGAACGGGATCCCGGTGTCGATCGTCGACGCTCCCGTGCCGTCAACCGCGAGGGTCAACGAGATATCAGTCTCCGCGGTCTTCCGCGTGAGGGTCAGTGAGCGTGTTTTTGCCATGCGAGAAGGACGTCGTCCACGGCCGCCATGTCCGCGTCCGTTCCCACGCTGATGCGGAGGAAGGAGGCGGTCAAGGGATGGTTCGGGAACGACCGGACCAGGATCCGACGGGCCCGGAGCGCCTCGTCCAACGAGCGAGCCACCGCCACGCCGGTCTCGCCCTGAGCGTTGCGTGGCTCGACGAAGATGAAGTTCGCTTCCGATGGATAGGCGAACCAACCCAGGCCGTCGGTCCAGGCCTGCCAGCAGCGGTCCCGGGTCGCCCGCACCCGGGCAATCAGGTCCGCGTAGTAGGCCGTGTCCTGAAGCGCCGCGATCGCCCCGACCTGCGACAGGCGGTTCACGTTGTAGCTATCCCGCACCCGGTCGAGGAAGCCGATCATCTCCGGATGCGCCAAGGCATAGCCCACGCGGAGACCAGCGAGCGCGTGCGCCTTCGAAAGGGTCCGGACGATCACCAGACGGGGGTGACGCGCCAGCAGCGAAACACCGTCGTGGCGGGCGAAGGGCGCGTAGGCTTCGTCGAGCACGAGCACCCCCGCGAACCGGGCGAGGACGTCCTCGATTTCCGCGGCGCTGAACCCCACGCCCGTCGGCGCATTCGGCGAGGTCAGGAAGAACGCGCGCGCGGACGATGCCGCGATCTGCGCCACGGGCAGCCGCATGCTGCGGTCAAATGGGATCGTTTCCGATCGGCCATCCTGGATCCCCACCAGCACCGGATAGAGCGAATAGCTGGGGAACGTGAAACCCGTCGCCGCGCCACCACCACCGAAGCAACGCACCAGCAGATTGAGCACGTCGTCAGATCCGTTGCCGACCAGCACGTTCTCAGCCGTCAGGCCCTGCCCATGGTACGCCGCCACCGCCGCGCGAACCGCCGCGCTCGAGGGATTCGGGTAAAGCCGCAGCCGCGCCCCTCCATCCGCCAGCTCGCCCTGAATCGCCTCCGCGACGCGTGGGCTCGGGGGATAACCGGACTCATTCGTGTTGAGTTTGATCCAGCCCGACTCACCCGGCTGCAGCCCGGGAGTGTAGGCATGGAGCCGTGCGATGTGCGGCAGGACGAGGTCGGAAAGGGAGGACATGGGGGGACGCGATGCCAGCGCGCGACTCACTCGACGCGAACCGCCACCGAGCGACCGTGCGCCGCGAGTTGCTCCATGGCCGCAAACGCCGCCACAACCGGTGCGGCCTTGCGCAGGCTGTTCCGGTCATACGCCAAGACGCTCGTCCGCCGCATGAAGTCTGCTACGCGCAGGCCGCTGAGGAAGCGCCCCGCCCCACCGGTGGGCAGCACGTGGCTCGGACCCGCCGCGAAATCGCCCACGGCGGTCGGCGTGAAGTTGCCCTGCATGATCGCCCCTGCAGTCGTGATCGCGCGCGTCAGCCGAACCTGCGCCGCCGGACGCACCAGCAGCTCCAAGTGCTCCGGCGCGACCCGGTTGGCGACCGTTACCGCCTCGTCCAAGGAACGCACCACCACGGCGAGAAACCCGGTGTCCAGCACCGGACGGATCCGGTCCGCCCGCGGCAGGGTCTTAAGCTGGCGCTCCACCTCCGCCGCAATGCGCGTGATGACGCGGCGAGACGTGGCTACAAGATAGATCTTTTCCCGACCGCTGCCGTGTTCCGCCTGCGCGAGGAGGTCCGCGGCCGCGTAGCGCGGAACCGCGCTTTCGTCGGCGATCACCATGACCTCGCTGGGGCCCGGCAGGGAATCGACGCCGACCGTCCCGAAGACTTGGCGCTTCGCCTCGCAGACGTACGCGTTGCCTGGCCCAAAGACCTTGTCGACCGGACGGATCGTGTCCGTGCCGTAAGCCATGGCCCCGACGGCCTGCACCCCACCGATGCGATAAACCTCCTTCACCCCGGCAAGCGCGAGCGCCCCGAGCAAGTGCGACGAGACCTCGCCCTCGGCATTGGAAGGCGTGAAAGCGGCGATCTCCGGACAACCCGCGATCTTGGCCAGCGTGACGGTCATCAATACCGTCGACACCAACGGCACCTGTCCCCCGGGGACGTACACCCCGACCCGCTGCAGCGGAAAGTGCCGCTCACCGACGCGCGCGCCATGCGGGTTGCGCGCCATCCAGCTCTTCGGTAGGCTCCGGCGGTTGAACGCCAGCACGGCCGCGAGCGCCGCGCGGATCGCGCGCCGTTCGGCCGCCGGCAGGCCGGATGCCGCGGCCTTCAACTCGGCTTCCGAAACCCGGAAGCGGCGCGGAGTCAGCCCGGCCCGGTCAAACTTCGCCACGTACTCCACCACGGCCGCATCCCCACGCTGACGGACGTCCGCGAGGATCGCCGCTACCGAAGCGGAAACGGCAGCGGACGCCGACGCTGAATCGGCGAATGCCCGCAGCTGCGAAGCAAAGGTACGGTCGTTGAAGGAAAGAAGGCGCACGGGAAGTCGGGATGCGGAGGAACCCGAGCCAAGCGGACCGCGCGGAACGCGGCAACGACGAACGCGCGCGCCTACTCCCACTCGATCGTCGCCGGCGGCTTGGAACTGATGTCCAGCACCACACGCGACACCCCCCGCACCTCGTTGGTGATGCGAGAGGAAATCTTCTGCAGCAGATCGTAGGGCAGCCGGCTCCAATCCGCCGTCATGGCATCACGCGACTCGACGATGCGCAGGCCGATGACATCGGCGTAGTTTCGCTCATCACCGATCACCCCGACGGACTTTACGGGCAGGTAGACCGCGAACGACTGCCAGACTTTCCAGTACCATTCGCTGGCCATCATCTCCTCCTGCACGATCGCATCCGCCTCGCGCAGCACGTCGAGGCGCTCGCGGGTGATGTCGCCCACCACGCGCACCCCCAGACCCGGCCCGGGGAACGGCTGGCGCCAGACCACCTCGCGCGGCAGACCGAGGGCGGAGCCGACGGCGCGGACCTCGTCCTTGAACAACTCGCGCAGCGGCTCGAGCAGCTTGAGCTTCATGCGCTCCGGAAGTCCACCGACGTTGTGGTGGGACTTGATCAAGGCGGCGGGATTGCCGGCGATGGCGACGGATTCAATGACATCCGGGTAGAGCGTACCCTGGGCGAGGAACTCAGCCTCACCCACGCTGCGCAACGACCGCTCGAAGACCTCTACGAAAGTGTTGCCGATGATCTTGCGCTTGCGCTCCGGGTCCGTGATCCCCTTGAGCCGACGCAGGAAGAGGGCCGACGCGTCGACCACCCGCACATCGATGTTAAAATGTTTCCGGTAGAGCTCCTCGACCACGGCGCGCTCGCCCTTCCGCAGGAGACCATTGTCGACAAACACGCAGGTGAGCCGGCGCCCGATCGCCTGGTGGATCAGCGCGGCAGCCACCGATGAATCGACCCCGCCGGAGAGACCAAGCAGCACGCGGGACTTCCCGACCGTCGTGCGAATGTTGGCGACCGCATGCTTGATGAAATCCTTGGTCGTCCAGTCCTGCCGAGCGCCACACACCCCGACGAGGAAGTTGCGGAGCACATCGACCCCGCGCTCGGAGTGCGAGACCTCCGGATGGAACTGGATGCCAAAGAAACTGCGGCGCCGATCCTCGATGGCGGCGAACGGTGAGTTTTCGGTCGTGCCGATGGCGACGAAACCAGGCGGCAAAGCGGTGAGCTTGTCGCCGTGGGAATTCCAAACGGTGAGCTGCCGGGGCAGCTTCGCGAACAGACGGCCCGGGCGCTGGATCCGCAGCGTGCCATTGCCGTACTCGCGGCGCTCCCCGCGCGCGACCGTACCGCCGAGCAAGCGGCCCATGAGTTGGATCCCGTAGCAAATGCCCAGCACCGGGACCCCCAGATCGAAGATCGCACGGTCGGGCATCGGCGCTCCCTTGGCGAACACGCTGCTTGGCCCACCGGAAAGGATGATGCCGATGACCCCATCGGCCTTGAGGGTGGCGGCGGAGGTGCCGAACGGGTAGATCTTGGAGTAGACGTTGCACTCCCGGATGCGACGCGCGATGACCTGCGTGTACTGGGATCCGAAATCGAGGACGGCGATCGTCTGGTTCATGGAGCGAGGAACGGTGCTACGAAACGAGTGACCCGAGTGGCGGGAGAGGCAAGCGGCTAGAAACGCAGGCGACCCTGCGGTTTAGCGCACAGCGGGCAGTGGGCGGTTTCCGCGCCGGGCGCGCCCTCGTAGGGGCGCTGGCAGCGCGGGCAGAAGAAGGCGTGCCGACGGCCTGGGCGGGATAATCGCCGCGGACGGACGCGGTCGTAATACACCCAGAGCCCCAAGTAGAGGAGGGCGACCGCGAGGCAGTAGGCGACGGCGGCATGGGTGAAATCGAGCACGGGAACGAAGCATGGAGGGCACCGCGGTCCGGCTCAAGTCGGCGCGCGGCGCCCGGTGGGAACAAAAAGCGCCGAACCGAAGTTCGGCGCTGTACCGGAAACGTCCGATCTGAAAAAGACCGGGCCCGCTTAGGCGGAGGCAGCCGGGGCAGCCTCAGCGTCGGCGCTTGCCTTGGCCGGCTTGGCGGCCTTGCGACCCTTGGACTTCTTGTAGCCCACGTCGTCGGCCTTGATGAACTCGATCAGCGCCATCTCGGCGGCATCGCCGCGGCGCTGCGCGCTCAGCTTGTAGATTCGGGTGTAGCCGCCCGGACGGTTGGCGAACTCCTTGCACTTCTCATCGAAGAGCGTGGTGATCGCGCCCTCGTCGCGCACATCGCGGAGGGCGAGGCGGCGGAGGTGCAGCTTGTCCTTCTTCTCGGTGGCGACCGCAGCCTTCTTGGCCTTGGTGATGACCTTCTCGACGAACGGACGAAGCGCCTTGGCCTTCGTGAGCGTGGTCTTGATGCGGCCGTGCTCGATCAGCGAGGCCGCGAGATTGGAAAGCATGGCGGCGCGGTGTTCCCGCGTGACGCCGAGCGATGCATGATGCTTATTATGACGCATGGGTGTGGTGTTTTGATCGGTCCCCGATCGGCAACCCGGTCGCAGCGTTGGGCGGCAGCGGGCGGCGCGAGGACCGGAAAGAGAAGATGAGCCCGCCGCGCCGGCCGTCAGGAAGACGACCGGGCGGCGTGCGAACGTTTAAGACTCCTTCTTGGTATCAAGGAGACGCTCGTCGAACTTCATGCCGAGCGACAGGCCCAGCGCCTCGAGCTTCTCCTTGATCTCGTTGAGCGACTTCTTGCCGAAGTTGCGGTACTTGAGCATCTCCTGCTCCGTCTTCATGGCGAGTTCGCCGACGGTGGTGATGTTCGCGTTGTTCAAGCAATTCGCCGCGCGGACGGAGAGCTCGATTTCGTTGACCGACATGTTGAGGAGCTTGCGGAGCTTGTTTTGCTCCTCGCTGACCTCGGACTGCTGGTTCTCAAACTCGTACGCCTCGTCGCTGACGCGATCGAAGACATCGAGGTGGTGCTTGAGGATGGAGGCGGACTGCTTGAGTGCCTCATCGGGGGCGATGCGGCCATCCGTCCAGACCTCGAGGATCAGCTTGTCGTAATCGGTGATCTGGCCGACGCGGGTATTTTCGACCACGTATTTGACCAGTTTTACGGGCGAGAAGAGGGAATCGATCGGAATGACGCCAATCGCCTGCTCTTCCTTCTTGTTCTGTTCACCCGGGTAGTAGCCGCGACCGGTCTTGATCTCAATCTCCGCCGAGAAGGCGCGGGACTTGTCGAGCGTGCAGATGACCTGGCTCGGATTGACGATGGTGATGTTCGAATCGGCCTGAATATCGGCCGCCGTGACCGCGCCATCGCGGTTGACCTTGATCTGGAGGGTGATCGGCTCGCGCTTCTGCGAGACGACGAGCACCTTCTTGAGATTGAGGACGATGTCGGTGACGTCCTCGACGACGCCATCGACGCTCTGGAACTCATGGTTCACGCCGTCGATGCGGATGGAGGAGATGGCGGAGCCCTCGATGGAGCTCAGCAGGACGCGGCGGAGGGAGTTGCCAACGGTGTGTCCATAGCCGGCTTCGAACGGCTCGGCGATGAACTTGGCATAGGTGGCGGTGGCGCCTTCCTCGACTTTGGTGAGCTTGTTCGGGAGTTCGAACTTTCCGAGACGTTTGGGCATGGCGGGGAGCGAGTAAGGGATGGAGGTTGGTCCGGTCGGAGGCGGCCTGACAGCGGCGAGGCGTGGAAGGCGCCCTTTGACCGGGACCAGGTTAGAAGCGCGAGTAGAACTCGACGATCAACTGCTCATTGATCGTAGGATCCATCTCTTCACGCGTGGGCAGACGGTTGACGACTGCCTTGAAGTTCTCGGCGTTGAGCGTGAGCCAGCCGGGGACGTTGCGCATCCGGTTCTCCTCGAGATTGCGGGTCGCGATCTGGCGGGAGCTCGGCGTGTTCTTGATCTCGATTTCTTCGCCGGCGCGGACGTTGTAGCTCGAGATGTCGACCTTGTGGCCGTTCACCCGGACGTGGCCGTGATTGACCATCTGGCGGGCGGCGGCGCGGCTCTTGGCGAACCCGAGCAGATAGACCACGCTATCGAGGCGGGTCTCAAGCAACTGCAGGAAACGCTCGCCGGTGACGCCGCGCTCGCTCTTGGCGATCTCGAAGACGCGACGGAACTGGCGCTCGAGCAGACCGTAGGTGTAACGGAGCTTTTGCTTCTCGTTCAGACCGACGGCGTATTCGGAGAGCTTGCGGCGGTTTTTCGGACCGTGCTGGCCGGGGGGGAAAGGACGACGCTCGTACGCCTTGGTCGCGCCGAAAATCGGCTGACCGAAACGACGACTCATGCGGGTGGTAGGACCTGTGTAGCGGGCCATGATGTACCTTGGCTTTTAAAGGATGGAAAGGAGGGTGGAGACCGCTCGCTTAGACGCGGCGGCGCTTGCGCGGACGGCAGCCATTGTGCGGGATCGGCGTCACATCGACGATCGACGTGATCTCAAGCCCGATGGCCTGGAGGGCGCGGACGGCGCTATCGCGTCCGAGGCCGGGGCCGGAGACGCGGATGACGACATCCTTGAGACCATGGGACATCGCGTTGCGCGCGGCATCCTGAGCAACGACCTGGGCGGCGTAGGCGGTGGACTTGCGGGAACCGCGGAAGTTGCACTTGCCGGCGCTCGACCAAGCGATCACCTGACCCTTGAGGTCGGTGATGGACACGATCGTGTTGTTGAAGGAGGCGAGGACGTTGACGAAGCCCGTGGTGACGTTCTTCGACCCCTTGGCCTTGCGGATCTTGATCGCTCCGAGCTCCTCCTTGAGGAGTTCCTCAGCGGTCGGCTGACGGGCGACTCCGCCCACCAGTTCAACCGGCTTGGCGGGAGCGGGAGCAGCGCCCTCCGCCGCGGGAGCGGCGGCCGAGGCAGCGGCGTCAGCGGCCGGAGCAGCGGACTTCGCGCCCTTGGCGGGCTTCTTCTCGGCGGGCGCGGCACCCTCGGGGGCACCGGCCGGCTTCGGGGACTTCTCCTTGGCGGGACCTGACTTTTCTTCGGCCATGACGGTAAATTATTCCTTGGCTTTGGTGACACCCACGGTCTTGCGCGGACCCTTGCGAGTACGGGCATTCGTGCTGGTGCGCTGGCCGCGCACCGGGAGGCTGCGGCGATGGCGGATGCCGCGATAGCAATTGATCGCCTGCATGCGCTTCAAATTCGCCGCGAGCTCACGACGAAGATCGCCCTCCACCACCCACTTGTGCTCGGTGATGATGTTGAGGATCTTGTTCAGATGCTCCTCGGTCAGCTCCTGCGCGCGCAGGTTCGGATCGATCCCTGCTTCCTGCAGGATCTGATCAGCGCGCACCGGACCGATGCCGTAGATGTAACGGAGCGAGTAAGAAACTTTCTTCTTCGCGGGGATTTCAACGCCGAGGAGACGAGGCATGATGGACTGGGTTGTTGGTGTGTGAGAGGGATGGAAACGAAACGAAAAAGGGAATGGACGGCACGACTCAGGTGCCGTGCAGCGGGAACAAGGAGGTCGTCGGCCGCGTGAGGATTTCCGGGCCGGCTTCTGTCGTGAGCACGGTGTGTTCGAAATGGGCGGAGGGAGCGCCATCCGCGGTCACCACCGTCCAACCATCCGCGAGGATTTTGGTCCGGTAACCGCCGAGGTTCACCATCGGCTCAATTGCGAGGGTCATTCCAGGAAGGATCCGGTCGCGCACTTCGCGACCGAAATTCGGGATCTGCGGCTCCTCGTGCATCGCGAGGCCGACCCCGTGGCCAACCATGTCGCGCACCACGCTGAAACCATTGGCTTCCACGTGACGCTGCACCGCCTGCGAGATGTCCAAGATCCGGTTCCCCACCCTCGCCTGCTCGATCGCAAGGCGAAGGGACTGTGCGGTGACAGCGAGGAGTTGCTCGATCCGCGGCGAAACGTGGCCCACCGGATAGGTGGCGGCGTTGTCGCCGACCACCCCGTTGTAGCTCACGACCACATCGATCGCCACGACATCGCCGTCGCGCAAGATGCGGCGGAACGAAGGGATGCCATGCACCACTTCCTCGTTCACCGAGATACAGGTATGCGCCGGATAGCGCCGAGAGCCCACTTGGTAACCGTAGCAGGCGCTCTTCGCGCCTCGCTTTGCGATCGCATCGCGACCCGTCTCCTCCAAATCTTGCGTACTGATTCCAGGCCGGACGAGCGCTCGAAGTTCCTGCAGCACATCGGCCGCAATCGCGCATGCTTCACGCATCCGCGCAATCTGACGCTCATTCTTGATCGGGATCATCGCGAGGGAGAACCAACCAGGGAAACCAGCGGAACTCCCATGCGACGGTAATGCCCGGCGACATCGCTCCCGGAGGCGCGATCATCACCGAGGAGAATGGCTTCGAGCGCTTCATCGCGCGCCGCCAGCCATTCATCAAGGATCATTGCCTGGAGCAACGTAGCCGGGAATCCCTGCAACAGGAAACCCGCATCGGGTTTACGCGCCCAAAACCAGCGCCGCAGGGCGGCAACCGGGTCTCCCTTGCCAACCGAAGGGCCGGAGGAAGCGGGTCGCGAAATCCCCGGACTCATCAGCGAGACCGGAGAGACGTGCTCAATAAAATTCAAAGAACGGAGACAGGACTCGCGGCCCGGGAGGACCGAACCAAGGACCACTAGCTTGGACTTGGCGCCGAACTCCGAAACCACGAGGGGGTCAGAACCTAGGCGCACGTCCAGCCGAGTAAAGCCTAATTTCCCATGAACTGACGGTAGGCCCAAATGGCCACCCCGAGCAGGAACAAGCCAGCCAGCGGAAGGACGAGCTTCATCACCGCATCGGAGCTCAGGGCCTCCGAGGTCGGACTCTGCATCCCCGGACTACGAGCCCGGATGCGTCCCTTCTTCAGGAAACCGTCGTAGTGACGCTGGAGCAGAAACGTCTCGATCTGCCGCATGGTGTCGAGGACCACACCCACGGTGATCAGCATTCCCGTGCCACCAAAGAAGATCGCAATGCGCTGCGGGACATTCAGCTCAAACAGAAGCACGTCCGGCATGACCGCGATCACCGTCAGAAAGATCGCACCGGCCAACGTCAGCCGCGTCATGATGAAATCGAGGAACTGCGCCGTCGGGTCACCCGGGCGCACACCAGGGATGTAGCCGCCGTACTTCTTCAAATCATCAGCGATTTGGATCGGCTTGAACATCACGGAGACCCAGAAATAGCTGAAGAAAAGGATCAGGAAGACCATGATCGTATAGTACGACCAGTGTCCGCGGAGGAGGTTGTTGGAGAACTCGACCATCCACTTCCAGTTCATCGCGGCCCCAAGTTGCGCGAAGATCTGCTGA
The DNA here is from genome assembly GCA_040382075.1 of Opitutaceae bacterium. Lineage (GTDB taxonomy): Bacteria > Verrucomicrobiota > Verrucomicrobiia > Opitutales > Opitutaceae > UBA6669. Next base: position 104,404 of record JBEIGD010000005.1, on the reverse strand, counting down.
GGGAAGAGCAGGATGGCGCTCGCGAAGATGACCGGCATCACGCCCGAGTAGTTGACCTTGAGCGGGAGAAAGGAGCTCTGACCGCCCATGACCTTATTGCCCACGACGCGCTTGGCGTACTGGACGGGGATCTTCCTCTGCCCCTGCACCACCATGATGATGCCCATGGTGACCGTAATGAACAGTCCGACCATGATGATCGCCTGTGGCAGCCCGAGGCGGGCCACGCCCACCGGGGCGAAGAAGAGCTGGTAGGTCGCCGCGGCCGCGCCCGGGATGTCAGCCAGAATACCGACCGTGATCAAAAGGGAAACGCCATTACCGATGCCGCGCTGGGTGATCTGTTCACCAAGCCACATCAGCATCAGCGTACCCGCCGTCATGAAGATGACGGATGTGACGAGGAACCAGCCCTTGTCGACGATCACGATCGAACCGTACTGGTTGATGTCATACCCCGGGAAGAGGCGGCCCGGGTTTTCGAGCGCGAGAATCAGCAGCGTTCCCTGGATCAGACAGATGAGAACGGTCGCGTACCGCGTGTACTGCGTAAGCTTCTGCCGGCCCACGTCGCCCTCCTGCTGGAGACGGCTGAGGCTCGGGATCACGGCGGTCATCAACTGGAAGATGATGGACGCGCTGATGTACGGCATGATGCCCAGAGCGAAGACCGCGCCCTTCACGAGCGCGCCACCCGTGAACATGTTGTACAGACCGACGAGCGCGCTCGCCCCACCCGCCGTCTGGTCGGCGAAGAAGGCCTGCAACGGCTTCGGGTCGAGGCCCGGCAGAGGAATGTGCGCGCCCACGCGCGCCACGAAGAGCAGCGCCAGCGTGTAGAAGATGCGGGAGCGAAGCTCCGGGATCTTCAGGGAGTTGGTGAAGGCGGAAAACACGGGTGAGGAAACGGGGACCGAAATTCGAGGAGCCAGACAAGCCTGCGGGGCGGCGGTGAAAGCCGACGCCCCCGAGACGGTGCCGTCGGCGTCAGGCGACGATCGCTTGGCCGCCGGCGGCCTCGATCTTCGCCTTGGCGGACGCGGAGAACTTGGCGGCCGAGACGCGGAGCGCGCGATTCAGTTCGCCATCACCGAGGACCTTGACGAAGGACTCTCCCGCACGGATCAGACCGTGGTCGGAGAGCACCTTCGCATTGACCTCGGATACCGTTTCCGCGAGCGCGGCGAGGGCGCCGACGTTGATCACGGCGGGTTCTGTCCGGAAAGCGGCCTGGTTAAAGCCGCGATGCGGGAGCTTACGGTAGAGGGGCATCTGGCCACCCTCGAAGCCGGGGCGGATGCTGCCGCCGGAGCGGGCCGTCTGACCCTTGCCACCGCGGCCGGACGTCTTGCCATGGCCGCTGCCTTCGCCACAGCCCACGCGCTTGCGGCGATGGACGGCACCCGGGACGTTCTTGAGTTCGTGAAGTTTCATGGGATTCCTAGTTGGGTCGCCGCGCCGAGTTAAGGAGTGGGCGCGACTCGGAGAGAGACTAGTGAGACAGTGACTTAGGCCTTGCGCAACGCAGCGATGTCCTCGGAAAGGCGCAGCTGCCGCAGAGCCGCGATGGTCGCGTTGACCACCGCAATGTGGTTGTTCGAGCCCATCGACTTGGTGAGGACGTTCTTCACGCCCGCCGCCTCGAGGACCGCACGAACGCCGCCGCCGGCGATCAGACCGGTACCGGTGGACGCCGGCTTGAGGAGGACCTTGCCACCATCGAACACGCCAAAGACCTCGTGCGGAATGGTGTCGCCCTTGATCTTGACGGTGATGAGACGCTTCTTCGCGCGCTCGGTGCCCTTGCGGATCGCTTCAGGGACCTCATTGGCCTTGCCCAGACCGACGCCGATCTTTCCCTTCCCGTCGCCGACGACGGCGAGGGCGGAGAAGCTGAAGCGGCGGCCGCCCTTGACGACCTTCGCACAGCGATTGATGAAGACGATCTTCTCGATCATCTCCGGTCCGTCGGACTTGGGGGACGCATCGCGCCGAGGGCCGCGACCGTCACGGCCTCCGGGGCCACGACGGCCACCGCCGGGACCGCCAGGGCCGCCAAAAGAGCGGGGCTTGGGAGCGGCGGCGCGGGTTTCAGTGCCGCTGGCGGCCACGGGAGAAGGAACAGATTCAGTGCTCATGAGCAACAGCGGTTAAAAGACCAGACCACCCTCACGGGCGGCTTCGGCAAAGCTCTTCACCTTGCCATGATAACGGGCGCCGCTGCGGTCGAAGACCACGGCGCTGACACCGGCCGACTTCGCCTTGGCGACGAAGGCCTCACCGAGGCGCTTGGCGCCGGCGAGATTGGCCTTGAGGCCCTCCTTGCGGAGAGCCGGATCGAGGCTCGAGATGAACACGAGCGTGGAGCCCGCGGCATCGTCGATCGCCTGGGCGTAGATGTGTTTGGTGCTGAACTTGACGCTCAGGCGCGGCCGGGCGGCAGTGCCCACGACCTTCTTGCGGATACGCCAGCGGCGCTTTTGCAGCAGGTCGGCCTTCTTGATAGTATTCATGAAGTAATTCCCTCGAATGCAGGTTACGACGGGCCTTAGGCGACCGTCTTGCCTTCCTTGCGGCGAACACGCTCGCCGACGATACGGACACCCTTGCCCTTGTAAGGCTCGGGCGGATAATAGCTGCGAATCTCGGCGGTGACGGCGCCAACCAGCTGCTTGTCGACCCCCTCGACCTTGAGCTTCGTCTGGTCGGTGACCGTGACCTTGATGCCCTCCGGAATATCGAAGAGAATCGGATGCGAGTAACCGAGCGCCAAGTCGATCTGCTTACCCTTGAGCACGGCCTTGAAGCCAACGCCCTGGATCTCCAGTTCCTTGATGTAACCATCGGTCACACCCTTGACCATGCCGGCGACCACGGAACGTGCGGTGCCGTACATCGCCCGCGAAAAACGCGTCTCCTCAGTGGGGGAGAACGTGACCTGCTGGTTGGCGACGTCGATCTTCACCACCGGAGCAAAAGTTTTTTGCACCTTGCCCTTCGGACCCTCGACGAGAACGGAATTGTTCGCCGGGTTGACGGCGACCTTCACCTTCTCGGGAATGACAACGGGCTGCTTTCCAATGCGGCTCATGAATAGGTCTCCTTAGGTTACCAGACGGTGCAGACGAGCTCTCCACCGACCTTGTGGCGGCGGCAGCTCTGGTTGTTCATCAGGCCGCGCGACGTCGAGAGGATGCTGACTCCGAGCCCATTGAGAACGCGCGGGATCTCTTGGTAGCCAAAGTAGAGGCGACGGCCCGGGGTCGACACACGCTTCACTTGGGTGATGGCGGGCGTGTCGTTCACGTACTTCAGCTTTACAACGAGGGTCTTGTGACCGCGCTCATCGATGCCGTGGGAATAGTCGGTAATGAAGCCGTCTTCCTTGAGGATGGCCGCGATGGCCTCCTTCATCTGGGAATGGGGCGCGGCGGTCTCCGCCTGTCGCGCAAGCGACGCGTTCCGAAGACGCGTCAGAAAATCGCTGATGGGATCAGTCATGGTCGTGGATGCTGTGTGGGTGAATCCGACGGGTCATATCCCGGGCACCGGAGGTGCACGCACTCCCGTCGGGGAATGAAATTACCAGGAGGACTTGGTCACGCCCGGGATCTTCCCGGCGAGCGCAAGTTCGCGGAACTGGATACGTGAGACGCCGAACTTGCCGATGTACGCGCGCGGACGACCGCTCATGGAGCAGCGATTGCGGATGCGGACGGCGGAGGAGTTGCGGGGGAGCTTTTGCAGCTTCTTCTGGGCGGCAAAGAACTCCTCGTCGGTGGTCGCCGGGTTGGCGAGCAGGGCCTTGAGTTCGGCGCGCTTGGCGGCGAACTTCGCCGTGAGCTTCTTGCGCTTGTCGTTGCGCTGAATGGCGGATGTCTTGGGCATGGCGTGAGTCTTCGGATCAGGCGGCCGATTTCTGGTTCTCGGAGCGGCGGAACGGCATGCCGATCAGGCGGAGCAGTTCGCGACCCTCGTCATCCGACTTCGCCGTGGTGACGATCGTGATGTCGAGACCCATGGTCTTCTTCACGTTCTCGACGGTGATTTCCGGAAAGATGGTGAAGTCGGTGATGCCCAGGTTGTAGTTGCCCTGACCATCGAGCTTCGGCGAAACACCGCGAAAGTCGCGGATCGTCGGAATCGACACGGCCAGCAGGCGGTAGAGGAATTCCCACATGTTGGTCCCACGCAGGGTGACGTGCGCACCGACCACCTGGCCGGCACGGAGCTTGAAGTTGGCGATCGCCTTGCGCGACTTGGCAAGCACGGGCTTCTGGCCGGCGATGAGGCTGAGATCGCGAGCGATGTCGGCGATCTGGTTTTTGTCGGCTTCAGAATCAATGCCGGTATTGATCACGATCTTCGTGATGCGCGGCACTTCGTGCACATTCTTGTAGCCACGCAGCTTCGTCAGCTCAGGGACGACCTGTTCGGCATACAGTTTCTTGAGGGCGGGTACGGTACTCATGGAGGAAGCCCCGGGTTTCCAAGCCGGTGGCAAAGGGAGTTCGTTGAGGGGGAAAAGGGAAAACGTTCTCATTGCCTCGGTGCCGAGGCAAGGGAGAACGCAAAAGGGAATTAGGCCGTTGCGGCAGCCTTGGCCGGACGGCGCTTGCTCGCGTCGTAACGGCTCTTCAGCTGCAGGTTGGACACGTGGACGGAGCCCTCGCGCTCGGCGATGGTGCCGTTCGGATGCTCTTGCGACTTCTTGAGGTGCCGCTTGATCATGGCGACACCCTCGACGCGGGCGCGTTGTGAGCCAGCGAGGATCTCGAGAATCTTTCCGGACTTGCCACGGTGGGCACCGGCGAGGACGACGACTTCGTCGCCGCGTTTGATATGGAATGTCTGCATGGTCGGCTCCTTTACAGCACCTCGGGGGCGAGCGAGATGATCTTCATGAAGTTCTTGGCGCGCAGCTCGCGGGCGACAGGCCCGAAAATGCGGGTGCCGCGCGGATTTCCGTCGGCACCAATGATAACGATGGCATTGGCGTCGAAGCGCAGGTAGCTGCCATCGGCGCGACGCACCGGGGCGCGCGTGCGGACGACGACGGCCTTGGCGACCTCGCCCTTCTTCACCGTGGCATCAGTGGTGCTCTCCTTGATGTGCACCGTGACGATGTCGCCGACGCCGGCGGTGTCGGTGTTTTGACCCTTGCGGGAAATGAAAGCGGCCTTGCGGGCACCGGTGTTATCGGCGACCTCAACGATGGAACGAAGCTGGATCATGGGTTTTCTTTCAGTCTGCGACGGGCGGTCGGAAGCGCGGGCTTAGGCCTGCGTTGAAACCTTCGGCGCGGTGGTCTTGGTGGGAACGGCCGCAGCGACATCGGCCTCGCTGATGGCAACGGCGTCGGAGGTGATGGCACGATCAACGATGCGGATGATGCGCCAACGCTTGAGGCGGCTGAGGGGGCGCGTCGCCATGACTTCGACCTTATCGCCGGTCTTGGTCTCGTTCTTCTCGTCGTGAACGTGCAGAACGGTCTGGCGATTGATGACCTTGTGGTAACGCGGATGCGGCGTCTTGTAAGGGATCGTGACCTTGACCGACTTGTCGCCGGAGCGGGAGGTGACGAAACCGGTGAGGGTCTTGCGGGTGTTGCGCGTGGACATGGCGGTTAGGCGGCTTTGGCGGATTTCTTCGCGGTCGCCCCGGTGAGGAGGCGGGCAATGTCCTTGCGCAGGGCACGAAGCTCGTGGGTCTTCTCGACCTGGCCGGTGTGCTTGCGGAGACGGAGTTGGAGGAGACGCTCGCGGGCCTCGCGGACCTTGGTGGCGATCTCGGCCGGCGTCAGTTCACGGATTTCTTTGTAAGTCATGGCAGTCGGTGGTATCGGGATTAGCCCGGAGGTTAGGCTGCGGAACCGGCGCGCACGATGAAGCGGCAGCGGAACGGCAGTTTGGCGTCGGCGAGACGGAACGCCTCTTTCGCGATCGAAGTCGGAACGCCGGAGAGCTCGAAGAGCACGGCACCGGGCTTGATCACCGCGACGTAGAACTCGACGGGGCCTTTGCCCTGACCCATGCGGGTCTCCGCCGGCTTCTTCGTCACCGGCTTGTGCGGGAAGATGCGAATCCAGAGCTTGCCCTTGCGCTTGAGGTGGCGCGAGATCGTGACGCGGGCGGCCTCGATCTGCTGGCCCGTCATCGGGCCGCGGGAGAGGGACTGAAGACCAAATTCGCCGAAGGCCAGAGTGTTGCCACGCTTGGCATTGCCAGCGCGCGAGCCCTTCTGGGACTTGCGATACTTGGTGCGGGAGGGTGCGAGAGCCATGGGAGATATCCGGAGTTTTGAAGTTCGGTCCTGCCGCGGGAGGGCGGCAGGGGAAGAACCAACTTAGGCGTTGGCGTCAGCTTCCTTTTTGCAGATCCAGCACTTGACGCCGATCTTGCCATACAGGGTCTGGGCCTCGGAGAAGCCATAATCGATGTGCTCGCGAAGCGTGTGCAGGGGCACGCGACCCTTGCGTTGCCACTCGCGACGCGCGATGTCCGCGCCGCCGAGACGGCCGGAGCACTGGATACGAATCCCCTCGGCACCGAGCGCCATGGCCATTTCCACGGCCTTCTTCATGGCGCGACGGAACGCGATGCGGCGTTCGAGCTGGAGGGCGACGTTCTCCGCGACAAGCTGAGCCTCGATCTCAGGCTTCTTGACCTCCTGAATGTCGAGGAGGATCTCCTTGCCCGTGAGCTTGGCGAGCTCGTCCCTGATCTTCTCGACCTCCTGGCCCTTGCGGCCAATCACCACGCCCGGGCGGGCGGTGTAGATCTTGACGCGCACGCGGTTGGAGGCGCGCTCGATGAAGATGCGCGGCACCGAGGCCTGCTTGAGCTTCTCCATCAGCTTCTCGCGGATGATCTGATCCTCGAGGAGGAGCTTCGGGAAATCCTTCTTGGTCGCGAACCAGCGGGACTGCCAGTTCCGGCGAACGGCAAGACGGAAACCGGTGGGATTGGTCTTTTGGCCCATGGAGAGGATTAGTTGGAGTTGCCGTCCGTCAGGACGATCGTGATGTGGGACATCTTCTTGCGGCGGGGCATGGCAGTACCACGCGCACCGGCCTTGAAGCGCTTGAGCACCGGACCTTGGTCCACGATGGCGGACTTCACGGTCAGCGCGTCAGCCGAGACGTTGTTGTTGTTCTCGGCGTTCGCGATCGCGCTCTTCAGCGTCTTGGCGATGAGCTGCGCGCTCTTCCGCGGGATGATCCCGAGAAGATCGACGGCATCGGGGGCCTTGCGGCCCTGAATCGTACGGGCCACCTCGCGCACCTTTTTCGGTGACATGCGAGCGTAGCGGGTGATGGCTTGGACTTCCATGGTTACTTGAGGGATTCCCCAGAAGGGGCGACAGCAGCGGCACCGGAGCGGTGACCACCCTGCCCTTTTGTGATGGGATGATGCAGGTCGGTAAGGACGGTTGAAAAAAGGACAGCCGGAACGGGCTCAGATTTCCTTGCGGGTCATGCCACCGTGCGACTTGAAGATGCGCGTCGGGGCGAACTCTCCGAGTTTATGACCGACCATGTTCTCGGTGACGTAAACGGCGACGAACGCCTTTCCGTTGTGGACGTTGAACGTGAGCCCGATGAAATCGGGCGTGATGGTCGAACGGCGGGACCACGTCTGGATGGGCTTCTTCGTGCCGCCAGACTTGGACGCCTTCTCGATCTTCTCGAGCAGGTGGTAGTCGACGAAAAAGCCTTTTTTGATGGAGCGGGCCATGATGGAAAGGGGCGTTTACTTCCGGTTGCGGGGCGGACGGCCGTTGTGACGGACGAGGATCTGGCTGCTGGAGGTCTTGGAGCGACGCCGCGTCGGGAAGCCCTTGGCGAGCTGACCCCACGGGGACACGAGTTGCTGGCGACCACCACCACCCTTGGATTTACCCTGACCGCCACCGTTCGGGTGATCGACTGGGTTCATCGCCATGCCGCGCACGCGGGGACGGCGACCGAGCCAGCGGTTGCGGCCGGCCTTGCCGAGCGACTCGTTGGCATGATCTCCATTGCCCACCACACCGATCGTGGCTCGGCAATTCGGACTGAGGAGGCGGATTTCGCCGGACGGCATCTTCAACTGTGCGACGCCATTCTCAACCGCCACGAGGATGATCGACGTTCCGGCGGTGCGACCCAGCTTGGCGCCCCGACCCGGCACCAGTTCCACGCAGTGGAGCGCGGTCGACGGCGGGATCAGACTAAGCGGGAAGTTGTTTCCGATCAGGAAGTCGTTCGTCGTCGCCTTGTTCGAGGTAACGATGGTGGCGCCGACCTCAAGACCCTTCGGGGCGATGATGTAGCGCTTTTCGGCCGATGCGTCTTGGTACTGGACCAAGGCGATGTGGGCCGTGCGGTTGGGATCGTACTCGAGCGCGATCACCTTCGCCGGCACGTCGAGCTTGTCGGCGCGCTTGAAGTCGATGATGCGGTAGAGTTGCTTGTGCCCGCCGCCGCGGCGACGCGACGTGACGCGACCGTAGACGTTGCGTCCGCCGGTCTTCGGCTTCGGCTCGGTCAGGGCGCGCTCCGGGCGCTTCTTGCTCAGGCCCGTGGGGCTGTTGAGCAGCGTGAAGCGCTGGGACGGAGTCAGGGGACGAAAAGGTTTCAGAGCCATGGTGGTATTCTCCAGTGTTGAGCGAGCGCGCTTAGAGGAGCTCGATCTTGTCTCCGGCCTTGAGCGTCACGATCGCCTTCTTGAAGTCGGAGGTCGTGCTCGGACGGCCGGTGCGGCTGCGCTTGTTCTTGCCGCGGTAATTCTGGACGTTCACGCGCGTCACCTTGACCTTGAACGTCTGCTCGACGGCCTGACGCACGGCGCCCTTGGTCGCGTTGGGGGCGACCTCGAACGTGTACTGTCCGAGATCCGCCGAGGCCTGGGTCGCCTTCTCGGTCAGACGAAGGTGTTTGAGAGTCTGGAGGGCGTTCATCTTAGTTCTGGGCTCCGCTGACGCGGGCGAGGATGGCCTTGAGAGCGGCCGAGCTGACAATGATCTTCTTGTACTGCGCGAGATCCAGCGCGTTCAGCTTCGCGGCCTCCTGGAGGGAGACGCGGGCGAGATTGCGGGCCGCCCGGGCGGTTTCAGCCGAGAACGGAGCGTCGACGAGGAGCAGCTTGCCCTTCGGCTCGATGCGATTGACGATCGTGTTCACCTGGCGCGTCTTGGCCTGCGGCAGTGCCACGGACTCAATGACGACGAGTTCGCCGGCCGAAGCGCGATCGAACAACGCGCGGCTGAAGGCGAGTGAACTGACCTTATGGTTGATCTTCTTGGAGAAGTCGCGCGGACGCGGGCCGAAGACGACACCACCACCGACCCACAGGGGCGAGCGGATGGAACCGGCCCGGGCGCGACCGGTGCCCTTCTGGCGCCACGGCTTCTTGCCGCCGCCGGACACCTCGCCACGCGTCTTGGTCGAGCGCGTGCCTTGGCGCTGGTTCGCGCGGATGGCAACGATCACTTCCTTGAGTGCCTGAAGGCCCTTGTCGCCTTCGAACACGGGGAGATTCGGAAAGTCCTCATCGCGGCTCGACGAGGCGTCGGGACTGTAAACTTTGAGCTTCATTGCTGGGGGTCCTCTCGATTAGGCGCTGGCCTTGGGCTGGCCCTTGATCGCAGTGCGGACGATCACGTCGTCCCCGTTCGCGCCGGGAATGGCGCCCTTCACGAGAATCAGGTTCTTCTCAGGAAGGACCCTCACGACTCGGAGGTTCTGCACGGTGCGGCGATCGCCGCCCATGTGACCAGGCATCGCCTGGTTCTTCCACGAGCGGCCAGGAGTCTGGCGCATGCCGATGGAGCCGATGCGCCGATGGAACATCGAACCGTGGGTGGCGGGGCCGCCCGCGACGCGAAAACGGTGCACGACACCTTGGAAGCCTTTGCCCTTGGTGATGCCGATGACGTCGACGAACTGTCCTTCCTTGAAGGTCTCAACCGTGACAACGTCACCCTGCTTCAGGGCGGACTTGCTCTCGAGGCGGACCTCGGAGAGCACGCGGGGCGTGTTTTCGAGACCGGCCTTCTTCGCATGAGCCGACTCGCCCTTTGAGGCGTTCTGGTCCTTGCGCTTAGAAAAGCCGATCTGAACTGCGTCGTAACCGTCGTTCTCGACGGTCTTGACTTGGACCACTGAACAGGGTCCGGCTTCGACGACGGTGACGGGGACCAAGACGTTTTGGGCGTCGTAGACCTGCGTCATTCCGAGTTTGGTGCCAATAAGTGTGCTGATTGACATGGGCTAAGTGGTAGGTGGAGGGTTTCCGTTTGGAGACCTACATTAGCGATTCTCTCCGCAACGGAGAGAGTGGCCGCTAGACTGTGGGTTAAAGAATCTTCCGGGTGCTCAAACGTTGATGGTGATGTCGACGCCGGACGGGAGGTTCAGCTTCTTGAGCTCGTCGACCGTCTGGGCCGTCGGCTCGATGATGTCGATCAGGCGCTTATGAGTGCGCGTCTCGAACTGCTCCATCGACTTCTTGTCGACGTGCGGGGAACGATTGACGGAGAGCTTGTCAATGCGGGTCGGCAGCGGGATCGGACCCGATACGCGGGCGCCCGATCGCTTGGCGGTCTCGACGATCTCCAGGGCCGACTGATCGATGACGCGATAGTCGAAACCCTGGAGCTTGATGCGAATGCGTTGGCCTTTCATGGCGGAAGTCGGAGATTAGGTGCGCGCGGGCGTCTTGGGGGAAGCCTCGACGATCTTCTGCAGCAGGGCGTTAGGGACCTGCTCGAAGTGCGAGGGCGTGATCGAGGCGCTTGCGCGCCCCTTGGAAAGGGAACGGATGTCCGTGACGTAGCCGAACAGGGTTTCGAGCGGAACAGCCGAAGTGACGATGCACGCACCGGCCTTGTTCTCCATACCCTGAATCGTGCCGCGACGGCGGTTGATGTCGCCCATCAGGTCGCCTTGGTACTCCTCGGGCGTCGTGAGCTCCACGGCCATGATCGGCTCGAGAAGAATCGGCTTGGCCTTCCTCATCGCCTCCTTGAAGGCGAAGATGCCAGCCATCTTGAACGCGAGCTCCGACGAATCGACCTCGTGGAACGAGCCATCGATAATGCGAATGATCACGTCGACCGTCGGGTATCCGGCGACGACACCGTTGTTCGTACCCTCGAGGATACCGTCCGTAGCGGGCTTGATGAATTCCTTCGGAATCGCGCCGCCAACGACCTCGTTGACGACCTCGACGCCCTTGCCCTTCTCGTTCGGCTCGATCTTGACGACGACATGGCCGTACTGGCCCTTGCCGCCGGACTGACGGATAAACTTGCCCTCGGCGTCGGCCGGGGTCGTGACCGTCTCGCGGTACGCGATCTGCGGCTTACCGGCGGTGGCCTCGACCTTGAACTCGCGCTTCATCCGGTCGCGGATGATATCGAGATGCAGTTCGCCCATGCCCGCGAGAATGATCTGACCCGTATCCGGGTCCGTTGAGACGCGGAGCGTCGGATCCTCAGCCACGAGACGCTGGAGGGCGGTGCCCATCTTCTCCTGGTCGGCCTTCGAATTGGGTTCGATGGACATCGCGATGACCGGGTCCGGAAAAGACGGCGGCTCAAGGCGGATGTCGTAATCTTCGTGGGAAAGGGTGTCACCCGTGATGACATCCTTCACGCCCACGAGGGCGCAGATGTCGCCGGCGTAAGCAATGTCGATTTCCTCGCGCTCAATCGCGCGCATGAGCACCAGGCGAGACACGCGCTCCGTACGCCGCGTGCGCGGATTGTGGAGCGACATGCCCTTGGTGATCGTTCCGGTGTAGACACGGAAGAACACGAGCTTGCCGACGAACGGATCGCTCCAAAGCTTGAAGGCGAGGCCGGCGAGCTTCGACTTGTCGTCGACTCTGGCTTCGACCTCTTGGCCATCCGAGTTTTGGCCTTTCATGGCCGGAACGTCGATCGGACTCGGGAGATAGTTCACGACGCAGTCGAGCAGGCGCTGAACGCCCTTCTTCTTGAACGCGGAGCCCGGAATCACGCCCGTGAACTCAAGGGAGATCGTCGCCTTGCGGACGCCGAGCGTCAGCGCATCAACGGTGATCTCTTCGCCGCCGAGGTACTTCTCGGCGATCACGTCGTCGAAGTCCGAAACTGCCTCGATCAGGCGGTCGCGGTATTCCTTGGCCTGCGCCGCGTACTCAGCCGGAATGGGGCTCGTGACCGGAGTCAGACCGAGCGGATCTGTGGTCTCGTCAAAAATGTAGGCGACCTGCTGGACGAGATCGATGACACCGCTGAAGTTCTCCTCCTTGCCGATCGGGATGAAGAGCGGATGGGCGTTGGCCTTGAGTTTCTCGCGCATCTCGGAGATCGCGCGGAAGAAATCCGCGCCGGTGCGATCCATCTTGTTGATGAACGCGACGCGGGGAACGCGGTACTTGTTGGCTTGGCGCCAGACTGTTTCGGACTGGGGCTGGACGCCGGCAACCGCGCAGAACACGGCGACCGCTCCGTCGAGCACACGCAGCGAACGCTCCACCTCGGCGGTGAAGTCAACGTGTCCCGGAGTATCGATGATATTGATGCGCTGCTTGATGCCCTTCCACGGGCCACAGGAAGCGTTCCACGCGCAGGAAATGGCGGCGGCGGTGATCGTGATGCCGCGCTCGCGCTCCTGCTCCATCCAGTCCGTCACGGTCGAACCCTCGTGCACCTCGCCCATCTTGTGGACGGCACCCGAGTAGAAAAGAATGCGCTCGGTCGTCGTCGTCTTGCCCGCATCGATGTGCGCGGCAATGCCGATGTTCCGGGTCCACTCGAGCGGGAACGGCCGATTCGGCGAGTTCACCGGAGCAAACTGGGACTTTTCAGTGACGATCTTGAGATCGGAGGAAGCGGCCATGGTGTCGCGACGGGCAGTATTACCAGCGGAGGTGGGCGAAGGCACGGTTGGCCTGCGCCATCTTGTGCGTGTCTTCCTTCTTCTTCACCACTGAGCCGGTGTTGTTGTAGGCATCGACAATTTCCGCGGCAAGGGCATCGCGCATCGGTACGCCCTTGCGGGTGCCGGCGGCGGTGACGATCCAGCGGAGGGCCAAGCTCTCCTGGCGATCAAACGAAATTTCCACCGGCACTTGGTAAGTGGCGCCACCAACGCGGCGGCTCTTCACCTCAAGGCGCGGACGGGCATTCTCCATGGCACCGATCAACAGATCGACCGGATCGCCCTTTTCCAGCTTCTCGGAGACCTTTTCGAACGCTCCGTAAACGATGCGCTCAGCGAGGTTCTTTTTCCCGCTCTTCATAACCACATGAACAAGATGCGCCACCAACGGGCTCTTGTAGCGGATGTCCGGTTCAATCGTGCGTTTGTCGGCTCTGTGACGGCGTGACATGGTAGGAGTGCGTCGTTCCTGAGGTTAATTAGGCCTTCGCGGCCTTCGGGCGCTTGACGCCGTACTTCGAGCGGCTGCGACGGCGCTTCTCAACGCCAGTCGCGTCGAGCGTGCCGCGCACAATGTGGTAACGGACGCCAGGAAGATCCTTCACGCGGCCACCGCGCACGAGCACGATGGAATGCTCCTGAAGGTTATGACCTTCGTCAGGAATGTACGAAATGACTTCGTTGCCGTTGGTCAGGCGAACCTTGGCGACCTTACGGATCGCGGAATTGGGCTTCTTCGGGGTGCGGGTCATGACCTGCACGCAGACGCCGCGGCGGAAGGGGTTGCCCGCAAGCGCCGGGGACTTGGACTTCGCCCGGATGTTGCGGCGGCCCTTGCGCACGAGTTGGTTGATGGTCGGCATACGAAATGGTGTGTCTCGGAAGTGGCGAAAAGACGCGGAAACTAGCAACGAGTCCCCCCTCGGCAAGCAGAAACTCGAAGATTGTTGCAGGCACCCGCTTTTTCCGACGCACGAAGCGCTTGCGCCAGAAAAAAACTGGGCATCAGCACGAAGCGCGAACGTAGTGGGGAGAGGAGGCCCGGCAAAAAAATCGCCCGGTCTTTGCGGACCGGGCGAATAACGACTTGGAGCTAGGCTCGACAAGTCGTTTTGGCGGGAGGGATCACAACCAAATCCACGCGGTACGTCCTACGCAAGACCTTTCTTCCCCCAATTCACCGCCGCGCCCGCCCCCGCTCCCGCGGCGTCTTCCCCGTCAATCCTTTTTGGCCCACCTGGCCTTCCCTTGCCGATAAACGCAAACCGGCCGCATTCGGGAGAATGCGGCCGGTCGATCGGCTAAGCGAGTGCAGGGCTCCGGCCCGCGGGCAGGCTTAGGCGGGGGTAGCCTCGGAGACGATCGGCTGATTCGCCTCGGTCAGCTCCTCGCCGAACGGCAGCGAGATGCGGAGGCGCTTGAAGGCCGGAAGACCCGTTCCGGCCGGGATCAGGTGGCCCATGATCACGTTTTCCTTGAAGCCCTTGAGGTTGTCGATCTTGCCGAGCGTCGAGGCGTCCGTCAGGACGCGAGTCGTCTCTTGGAAGGACGCCGCAGAGATGAACGACTCGGTCTCGAGCGAGGCCTTGGTGATGCCCAGCAGGATCGGCTCGGCTTCCGCGGGCTTACCACCCGCTTCCTCGATCCGACGGTTGTCGGACAAGAACGACGCCCGATCCACCTGCTCGCCCCAGAAGTACTCGCTGTCACCGGGATCGGTGATGCGGACCTTCCGCAGCATTTGGCGGATGATGATCTCGATGTGCTTGTCGTTGATCGTCACGCCTTGCAGGCGGTACACCTCCTGAACTTGGGAGATCAGGAAGTCGTACAGCGCGCTCGGTCCGAGGATCTCGAGGATCTCGTGCGGGTCGGCCGAGCCCTCGGTGAGGTGCTGGCCCTTGTGGACCACGTCGCCCGGCTGCACGATGATGTGCTTGCCGGTCGGGATGAGGTGCTCCTCTTCTTGGGCGGTCTCCTCGTTGCGGACGACCAGCTTGCGCTTGCCGCGGACGGTGCCTTCAAAGGCGACGATGCCGTCGATGCGCGCCATCTCGGCGGCATCCTTCGGACGACGGGCTTCGAAGAGCTCGGCCACGCGAGGAAGACCGCCGGTGATATCCTTGGTCTTGGAGGCTTGGCGGGGCGTCTTGGCGAGCAAGGCACCGGGGGCGATCACATCGCCCTCGCCAACCACGATTTGCGCCCCCACAGGGATGGAGTACGCGGCCAGCGGCTGGTTCGCACCATCGCGGATCTCGATCTGCGGATTGAGGTCCTCCTTGTGCTCGATGACGACGGTGGCGATGCGCCCGGACGATTCGTCGAGTTCACGCTTCACGGTGACGCCCGGAATCATGTCCTTGAAGACCAGAGTGCCGCCCTTTTCGGAAAGCACCGGGACGTTGTAGGGATCCCACTGCGCCAGTACCGCACCCTTGTCGATCGCGCCGCCGTCGCCGACGTGGAGGAAGGAGCCAACGACGATGTTGTAGCTTTCGAGCTCCTTGTCGTCTGCATCCACGATCTGGATGCTGCCCGTCTTGTTAAGCACGATGTTGCCGCCGTCGGCTGTCTGCACGAGACGTAGGCTGCGGTAGCGGACCGTGCCCTTCGAACGGACGCGGATTTCCGGGGTCTTGAAGCCGCCGGACGCGACGCCACCGATGTGGAAGGTACGCATGGTCAGCTGCGTGCCCGGCTCACCGATCGACTGCGCGGCAATGATGCCGACGGAGTCGCCGATCTTGGCGAGGCGGTTCGTGGCCGGGTTGATGCCGTAGCTCTTGGCATCGATACCCAGCTTGCTGATTGACGTCAGGGGAGACAGGACCTTCACGCGCTCGATGCCGGACTCCACGATCTTGGTCGCGATTTCCTCGGTGATGAGCTCGCCGGAGCCCACCAGGCACTCCTTCGGATTGAGCGGATTCGAGACGTCGTCGCTGGAGCAGCGGCCGACGATACGCTCGCGCAGGCCGACGATTTCGTCGTCACCTTCGAAGATGGCCTTCTTCCAGATGCCATCGCGGGAGCCACAGTCCTCCTCGGCGATGATGACATCCATGGCCACATCGCACAGTTTGCGTGTCATGTAGCCGGCGTCGGCGGTCTTCAGCGCGGTGTCGGCCAGACCCTTGCGGGCGCCGTGCGTCGAGATGAAGTACTCCAAGACGGTGAGCCCCTCGCGGAACGAGGAGAGAATCGGGCGTTCGATGATTTCTCCGGACGGCTTGGCCATGAGGCCGCGGGTACCGCAGAGCTGGCGCACCTGCTGCTTGTTACCGCGCGCACCGGAGTCCATCATGATGTACACCGGATTCACCTCGGTCTTGCCCTCGTTGTACTCGAGCTTCGAGAACACCGCCTTCGCGATCTTGTCGGTCGCGCCGGTCCAGATGTCGACCACCTTGTTGTAGCGCTCGCCGTCGGTGATGATGCCCTTGTTGAACTGGCCTTCGACCTCGGCGATCTTCTTCCGGGACTCGGCGACGATCTCCTTCTTGTCCTCGGGAATGATCATGTCGTCGATACCGATCGAGATGCCAGCTTGGAAGGCGGTCTGGAAACCGAGCTCCTTGAGGCGGTCGAGCATCTCCACGGCCACGGCATGGCCGGCGACCTTGTAGGTATTGAGAATCAGATCCCCCAGCTTGCTCTTCGGCACCGGGAAGTTGATGAAGCCCAATCCGGCGGGCCAGATCTCGTTGAAGATCACGCGTCCCACGGTGGTTCGCAGGAGACGCTTCTCCGCGTTGCCGTACACCGTCGTCCGGCGGTAATCCGGATTCGGGATGTCCACCCAGTCGTGCATCTTGAGGGCACCGTCAGCCTTGACGTACAGGACCTCCTGGAGGCCGGCGAGCATCGGGACGCGCTGGTCCTTGGCGGGCTTCTTGCGCGGCTCGATGGTGAGGTAGTACGCGCCAAGCACGATGTCCTGGGACGGCGTAAGGATCGGTTTCCCGGAAGAAGGCGAGAAGATGTTGTTCGTCGACATCATCAGGAGCTTGCACTCCATGACGGCCTCGAGCGAAAGCGGGACGTGGACGGCCATCTGGTCACCGTCGAAGTCCGCATTGTACGCGGTACACACGAGCGGGTGGACGCGGATGGCCTCGCCCTCGATGAGCACCGGCTCAAAGGCTTGGATGGACAGGCGGTGAAGCGTCGGCGCGCGGTTGAGCAGCACCGGATGGCCTTTCGTGACCTCCTCGAGAATATCCCACACCTCGGGAGACTTCTTCTCGATCATCTTGCGCGCGCCGCGGACGGTGTGGACGAAACCGAGCTCCTTGAGGCGGCGGATGATGAACGGCTCGAACAAGACCAGCGCCATCTTCTTCGGCAGGCCGCACTGGTTGAGCTTCAGCTCCGGACCGATGACGATCACGGAACGGCCCGAATAATCCACGCGCTTGCCAAGCAGATTCTGGCGGAAACGACCCTGCTTGCCCTTGAGCATGTCGGACAGGGACTTCAGCGGACGATTGCCCGCGCCGGTGACCGGGCGCCCATGGCGTCCGTTGTCGAACAGAGCGTCGACCGCCTCCTGCAGCATCCGCTTTTCGTTGTGGATGATGACATCGGGCGTCTTCAGCTGCATCAGGTTCCGGAGACGATTGTTCCGGTTGATGACTCGGCGATAGAGATCGTTGAGGTCGGACGTCGCGAAACGGCCGCCCTCGAGCGGAACGAGCGGACGGAGGTCCGGCGGGATGACCGGCAGCACCTCGAGGACCATCCACTCGGGACGGGATTTCGAGTGGATGAAGCCCTGGATGACCTTGAGGCGCTTGGACAGCTTCTTCTTGATCTGCTTCGAGCGCGTCGCGCGCATCTGCTCCTGCAGCTCTGCGACGGTCGCGACCATGTCCATGACCTTGAGGGCCTCGCGGACGGCCTCGGCGCCCATCTTGGCGACGAAGGAATCGTCACCGTACTCATCGAGCGCCTGCCGGTACTCGGTATCGGTGAGCAGTTGCTTGGGCTCGAGCGGGGTCTTGCCCGGATCGATCACCATGAAGTTCTCGTAGTAGATCACCCGCTCCAGCGAGCGGGCGGTCATGTCCAGAAGCAGGCCAAGGCGGCTCGGCATGCTCTTGAGGAACCAGATGTGGGCGACCGGAACGGCGAGCTCGATGTGGCCCATGCGCTCGCGACGGACGCGGGCAATCGTCACCTCGACGCCGCAGCGATCGCACACCACGTCCTTGTACTTGATGCGCTTGTACTTTCCGCACGCGCACTCGTAGTCGCGGACCGGGCCGAAGATCTTCTGGCAGAAGAGGCCACCCGGCTCGGGTTTGAAGGTGCGGTAGTTGATCGTCTCGGGATTCTTGACCTCGCCCTTGGACCACGCGCGGATGGTTTCCGGCGAAGACACGGTGATGGAGACGCAGTCGAAGAGGTTCTCTTCGAGACCGAGCGCGGACCGGGCCTCGTCGCGGTTCGACGCGGCGGTTTCAGCAGGTTGAATGCTCATGGGAGTGACGCTGACGTGAAAGGATGCGGGGACGGATTCGGGCGATGGGTGAATGGCTCAAGCGCCGAGGCTGAGCGAATCTCTCTTCGCGAGCTTGATGTCGAGACCGAGGGACTGGATTTCCTTGATCAGCACGTTGAACGACTCCGGCGTACCGGCGACGAGCGTGTTGTCACCCTTGACGAGCGACTCGTAGATCTTGGTCCGGCCCTGCACGTCGTCGGACTTGACGGTGAGCAGTTCCTGCAGCGTGTGCGCCGCGCCGTAGGCCTCGAGCGCCCACACCTCCATTTCGCCGAAGCGCTGGCCACCGTACTGCGCCTTGCCGCCCAGCGGCTGCTGGGTGACGAGCGAATACGGACCGACGGCACGGGCGTGGATCTTGTGGGAGACCAAGTGGTTCAGCTTCATCATATAGATGTAGCCGACCACGACCTCCTGATCGATCTTCTCGCCGGTGCGGCCATCGAACAGCGCGCTCTTACCCGAGTTCGGGAGACCGGCCTGCTTGAGGTACTCGCGGACCTTCTTCTCGGGGATACCGTCGAAGACGGGCGTGGCCACCTTGATGCCGAGCTTCTTGCACGCCCAACCAAGGTGCGTCTCGAGCACCTGACCGACGTTCATGCGCGAAGGCACGCCCAGCGGGTTCAGGCAGATCTCGACCGCCGTACCGTCCGGCAGGAACGGCATGTCCTCTTCGGGCACGATCTTGGCGACAACGCCCTTGTTGCCGTGGCGGCCGGCCATCTTGTCACCGACCTCCAGCTTCTGCTTCGTCGCGATGTAGACCTTGACCTGCTTGATGGCACCCGTCCCGGCGTCTTCGCCGGCTTCAACGCCCTGGATCTTGCGTTCGCGATCACCTTCGAGCTCGTCGAACTTACCCTGGTAGGAGCCGATGATCTCCATGATCTTGATGCGCACCGGGGAGGGATCGATCTCAACATGCTTGGACACGGCCGCGAGCTTGCGGAGCAACGTCTTCGTGATCTTGCGGTTGGCGGGGATGATGATCTCGCCCGTCTGGCCGTTGACCACGTCGAGCGGGATCTTCTCGCCGAGCAGGATGTTGGACAGCGCCTCGGTCAGCGACTCGCGCAGCTTGTCCATCTCCGTCTTGTAGTCCTCCTGGATCTGCTTGATCTGGCGGCGACGGTCGGACGGCGAGAGCTTCTCCTGCTGGTTGTCGATGCGGGACGAGACCTTGACGTCCATGATGATGCCTCCGACGCCGGACGGCACGACAAGAGACGTGTCCTTCACGTCCGCCGCCTTTTCGCCGAAAATCGCGCGCAGCAGCTTTTCCTCGGGCGCGAGCTCGGTTTCGGACTTCGGAGTGATCTTGCCGACGAGGATATCGCCCGGCTTAACCTCGGCACCGATGCGGATGACACCGTTGTGATCGAGGTTCTTGAGGGCCTCTTCACCGACGTTCGGGATGTCGCGGGTGATTTCTTCCGGTCCGAGCTTCGTATCGCGCGCGGTGACTTCGAATTCCTGGATATGGATCGAGGTGAAGATATCTTCCTTGAGCACCTTCTCCGAGATCAGGATCGCGTCCTCGAAGTTGTAGCCGTTCCAAGGCATGAACGCCACGAGCACGTTGCGGCCCAGGGCCATCTCGCCGCGGTCCGTGGACGGACCGTCCGCGATCACATCGCCAACTCGGACCTTCTGGCCCTTCTTGACGATTGGCTTCTGATTGAAGCAGGTGCCGGCGTTCGAGCGCATGAACTTTCGCAGCTCGTAGACCCAAACACCGTTCTTGGAATCGCTCTTCGGATTCTTGTCGAAGTTGCGCGGTAGATCACCGTCACGCGTCGTGACGATGCGACGCGCGTCGACCGAGGCGACGATGCCCGACTCTTCGGCGACCACGACAATCTTGGAGTCGCGGGCGACGCGCTCCTCGATGCCGGTACCGACGAACGGGGACTCGGCCTGCAGTAGCGGCACGCCTTGGCGTTGCATGTTCGCGCCCATCAGCGCGCGATTCGCATCGTCGTGCTCAAGGAACGGGATCATGCCGGCGGCGATCGAAATGACCTGCTTGGGCGAAACGTCCATCAGATGGACCTCGCTCGCGGGCACCTCGAGGAAGTTGCCGTCCTGGCGGACAGTGACCTTGCCGACGAAGTTGCCGCGATCATCGATCTCGGCGTTAGCCTGGGCGATGACCTTGCCTTCCTCCTGATCGGCCGTGAGGTAATCGATCTTGTCGCTCACGCGACCATCCTTGACCACGCGGTAGGGCGACTCGATGAAGCCGAACTCGTTGACGCGGGCGTAGGTGGAGAGCGAGTTGATCAGACCGATGTTCGGACCTTCCGGGGTCTCGATCGGACAGATGCGGCCGTAGTGGGACGGATGCACGTCACGCACCTCGAAGCCGGCGCGGTCGCGGTTCAGACCGCCGGGTCCGAGCGCGGAGAGGCGGCGCTTGTGCGTCACCTCCGCGAGCGGATTGATCTGGTCCATGAACTGGGAAAGCTGGGACCGGGCAAAGAAGTCGCGAATGACGGTCGTCAGCGCCTTCGGGTTGATCAGCTTCTGGGGCGTGATCGAGTCGACGCTCTGATCGTACATCGTCATGCATTCGCGCACGAGACGCTCGGTGCGGGCAAGACCGACGCGGCACTGGTTGGCGAGCAGTTCGCCCACGGTGCGGACGCGCCGGGAGCCGAGATGATCGATGTCATCCACGACGCCCTCGCCGCGCTTGAGGCGCACAAGGTACTTGGCGGCGGCGACGATGTCGCCGGACTCGAGGATACGCTGCTCGAGATCGACTTTGAGGCCGAGCTTCTGGTTGACCTTGTAGCGGCCCACGCGGCCGAGATCGTAACGCTTCGGATCGAAAAACAGGCGCTTGAGCAGGGCCTTGGCGTTCGCGGTCGTGGGCGGCTCGCCCGGGCGCAGACGCTTGTAGATTTCCTTGAGGGCCTCCTCCTCGTTCCGCGTCGGATCCTTCTTGAGCGCGCGGATGATCGCGCCCTCGTCGGCAGCGGTGTCGATCACGCGGATCGACGTGATGTCGTGTTTCTCGAACGTGCGGACGATGGCCTTGGTGAGCGGCTCGAACGCGCGGGCGAGCACGACGCCCTGCTGGGCATCGATGGCGTCCTCGACGAGGACCAGCGTGCTGACGTTTTCGAGGTCAAGGGCCTTCGAGACCTTGAGGTCGCGGATCTCGTAGAAGAGATTGAGGATGTCGATGTCGGCGCTGAAGCCGATCGAGCGGAGCAGCGTCGTGATGAGGAACTTCCGGCGCCGGCGCCGGCGGTCGAGGTAGACGTAGAGCAGGTCGTTGTTGTCGAACTGAACCTCGAGCCAAGTGCCGCGGTCCGGGATGATGCGGAAAGAGTGGAGCAGCTTGCCGTTCGGATGCGGGGCGACCTCGAAAGCGATGCCCGGCGAGCGATGGAGCTGGGAGACCACGACGCGCTCGGCGCCATTGATGATGAACGAGCCGCGCTCGGTCACCATCGGGATCTCGCCCATGTAGATCTCCTCGTCCTTGATGAAATCTTCCTCGCGGAGCCGCAGCTTGACGTACAGCGGCACCGAGTAGGTGATGCCATCGCGGATACACTCGATCTCGGTGTTTTTCGGATCACCGATGGTGTAGGAGACGTACTCGAGAACGAGACGCCCGTCGTAGGACTCGATCGGGAAGACCTCGCGGAAGACCGCTTCGAGGCCTTGATTCTTGCGCTGCTTCTCGGGAATCCCCTTCTGCAGGTAGTCAAGATACGAGCTGATCTGGAGCTCGATCAGGTTCGGCGGCTGGATGACTTCGCGGAGCTTGCCGAAGTTGATGCGGTCTGCGTGGTTGCTGCGATCGGCCATGGGAATTCCCGGATGTATGACGAAACGGCTGGACGGTCACCGGACGGGGCTTCGCCCGGGGACAAGGAGCGACGGACTTGCGCGGCGGGGGGCCGCGCTCGTCCTCAACGGAAAAAGAACAGAAAAATCAAAGGCAAAGGACAGGCTGCGCCGAAACGCAGCCTGTCCCGAAAAATTTGGCACCTGGATGAGGCAGGAGGCCAAGCGGTTGCTTACTTGAGCTGAACCTTCGCTCCGGCCGCCTCGAGCTTCTTCTTGATCTCCTCGGCTTCGGCCTTGGGTACGTTCTCCTTGACGGGCTTCGGGGCGCCGTCGACGAGATCCTTGGCTTCCTTGAGGCCGAGGCCGGTGATCGCGCGGACTTCCTTGATGACGCCAATCTTGTTGGCGCCCGCCTCGGCGAGGACGACGGTGAACTCGGTCTGCTCAATCGCAGCGGCCGCCGGAGCGGCGCCGCCACCGGCCGGAGCCGCGGCTACTGCCGCCGCTGCCGAAACGCCCCACTTGGCTTCGAGGTCCTTGACGAGGGCCGCGAGTTCGAGAATCGACTGGCCGGACAGCCACTCGATGACTTGGTCTTTGGTGATGTTGCTCATGGTGTACTCCTGAGGCGCCTAGCGGACCGGGGACGGTCTTGTTTAAGAGACGTATCTCCTAGGCTACCCCTTGGGTTGTTTCCCGGGCGGCGGAACCCGAAGGCTCGCCCACCCGAAAAGGGATGGGAATGGTGGATGGAAAGGCGGCTTAGGCCGCCGGGGTCTCCTTCTTGACCTTGGCGTCGAGGACGCGGACGAAGGCTCCACCGGCGCTGGTGAGCATGCCGAGGAACTGCGAGCGCAAGGCACCGAAGGACGGGAGGTCGGCGATCTGCGCCCAATCGGCGGCCGACATGACCTTGCGGTCGAGAATGCCGGTCTTCACCGCGAGCTTCTTCTTCTCTTCGATGAAGTGCTTCAGGACCTTGGCGACGCCGGCCGGGTTCTTTCCGCCGACCACGATCGCGGTCGGGCCGGTGAGGCCGGCATCCACGTCGGGCAGACCCAGCACCTGGGCAGCGACGCGCAGGGAACTGTTCTTGACGACGTGATACTCAGCGCTCTCGCCGGCCAGCCGGGAACGGAGCTCGGCCACGTCGGCTACGTTCAGCGACGCGAAATTCGCGAGGATGACGTAGTCGCTCTTCTTCAGATGGGTTTCGACCTCGGTGATGAGGTACTTCTTTTCAGCTCTCATGGGTAGCGAGGCTCCGGTTAGAACTTCGAGTACTCCGACGATGCGATCTGCACGGCCGGGCTCTGGGAGGAGGAGAGAGCGACCGTACGGATGTACGTGCCCTTGAACGAGGCAGGCTTGGCCTTGCCGACGGCCTCGAGCACCGTAGCGGCATTCTCAAGAATCTGCTCTAGCGTGAACGAGCGCTTACCAACGCCCACGCCGATGTTTGCCGCCTTGTCCATCTTGAATTCGACGCGACCGGCCTTCACGGCCTTGATGCCGGCGACGATGTCGTCGGTGACGGTGCCAGACTTCGGATTCGGCATGAGGCCCTTCGGACCGAGCACGCGAGCGATCGAACGCACGACCTTCATCGCGTCGGTGGTGGCGATGGCGACGTCGAAGTCGAGCCAGCCCTCGTTGATCTTGGTCATGATGTCTTGGAGACCCGCATGGTCGGCGCCCGCATCGAGAGCGGCCTTCGGATTGTCGGTGAAGACAAGCACGCGGACCTTCTTACCGGAGCCGTTGGGCAGCGGCGTCGTGCCGCGGACCATTTGGTCGCCCGCCGTGGCGTCAACGCCGAGGCGGAAGGAGAGCTCGACGGTCTCGTCGAACTTCGCCTTGGGGAACTGGGCGAGGATTGCGACCGCATCCTTGAGCGGGTAACCCTTGCTGAGGTCGGCGACCGTGAGGGCGCTCCGGTATCTCTTGCTCTGTTTCTTGGCTGCCATGTGGACTCCTTGCGGTGCGAACGTCCGGGGGGACTCCCGCGTTGAGTAGGTGTTGAAGGGGGCCGGACACCTATCCGGCCCGAAAAGGGATGAAAATTAGTCGACGACCTCGATGCCCATGTTGCGGGCGGTTCCGGCGATCACCTTGATGCCGGCGTCCTCGTCCTTCGCGTTCATGTCCTTCGCCTTGATCTTCCAGATCTCGGCGAGCTGCTTGCGGGTGACCTTGCCGACCTTGTCTTGGTTCGGCTTGGCGGAACCCGAGGCGATGTTCGCGGCCTTCTTCAGGAGCACGGACGCCGGCGGCGACTTGAGGATGAACGTGAAGCTCTTGTCCGAATAGACGGTGATGACCACCGGCAAAATCATGCCGTTCTGGTCCTTGGTCCGGGCATTGAACTCCTTACAGAACGCCATGATATTGACACCTTGGGCACCGAGAGCGGGGCCGACGGGCGGAGCGGGGTTTGCAGCCCCGGCGGGCAGTTGGAGACGGACGTAGCCTTGGATCTTCTTGGCCATGGAGGGAAAAGGTCAGAGGTTAGTAATGAAAAGGGAGGGAGAACAGTTACTCGGTCATGCGCTGGACCTGCCAGTACTCGAGCTCGACCGGAGTGAAACGGCCAAAGATGGAGACGGAAATCTTGAGCTTGCCGCGATCGGGATCGATCTCGTCGATGCGGCCGGTCAGATTGGCGAACGCGCCGTCGGTCACCTTGACCTCCTCGCCGACCTCGTACTGCACCTTCGGCACTTCCTTGCCGGAGGCGGCCTCGATGCGGGCGCGGATCTCATCGATCTCGGACTGACGCAACGCGGCGGGACGCTCGCCACCGACGAAGCCGATCACGCCAGCGACCTCCTTGACGAAGTACCACGGACGGTTGATCACCTTTCCGTCCCCGTCGTAGAGGCTCATGTGAATGAAGACGTAGCCCGGGTAGAGCTTGCGGGTCTTGGTCGTCTTCTTGCCGCCCTTGACCTCGGACACGATCTCGGTGGGCAGCAGCACCTCGAAGATGCTGTCGTCCAGCTCCTCGACCTTCTTGAACTTCTCGATGTACGTCTTCACCTTACCCTCCTGGCCGGAGAGCGTGTGCAACGCGAACCACTGGGCGCCGGGAGGCGCGGACGTCGGGGCGGACATGGCGAGGGGCTCAGCCAACCCAGGACGTGAACAGGTCGACGACCTGATACAGCGCGAAGTCGCTCACGCTGGTAAAGACCCCGAGCAGCACGGAAGCGGCGATGACGACGATCGTCGAGTCGCGTAGTTCGGACTTCGTCGGCCACGTGGCCTTCTTCAGCTCATCGAGCATTTCCCCGAAGAAGATACGCGTGCTGCGGAAAGGGTTTTTCATGGTGGGAAAGTGGCAGGGGCGGAGGGAATCGAACCCCCAACCAACGGTTTTGGAGACCGCTACTCTACCGATTGAGCTACACCCCTGTGGATCAGACTGTTTTTTAGACGACACAGCCGAGGCCCCGGTACGGGACCTCGGCGAAGGTGTCGAACCCGGTGTTTCGGATTAGGCGATGATGTCCGTGATACGGCCCGCCCCGATCGTACGACCACCCTCGCGGATGGCGAAACGCTGGGTCTTCTCCATGGCGATCGGAACGATCAGCTCGATCTCGACGCTGACGTTGTCGCCCGGCATGATCATCTCCACGCCCTTCGGGAGGTTGACGATACCGGTGACGTCCGTCGTGCGGAAGTAGAACTGCGGACGATAGCCGTTGAAGAACGGGGTGTGGCGGCCGCCCTCTTCCTTGGTGAGGACGTAGATTTCCGCCTTCGCGCTCTTGTGCGGATTGATCGACTTCGGAGCAGCCAGAACCTGGCCGCGCTGGATGCCATCCTTGTCCACGCCCCGGAGGAGAATGCCGACATTGTCGCCCGCCTGGCCGCTATCCAGCAGCTTGCGGAACATTTCGATGCCCGTCACGACCGTCGTGACGGTGTCGCGGAGACCGACGATCTCAACGGTCTCGTTGATCTTGACGATGCCGCGCTCGATACGACCCGTGGCAACGGTGCCGCGGCCAGTGATCGAGAAGACGTCCTCAACGGACATCAGGAAGGGCTTGTCCGTCTCGCGCAGCGGTTCCGGAATCTCGGCGTCGATGGCGTCCATCAGCTCGGTGATCTGGGCCACGCCCTCCGGCTTGCCCTCGAGGGCCGCCGTGGCGGAACCACGCACGATACGAGCGTTGTCACCGTCGAACTGGTACTTGTTGAGAAGCTCGCGGATCTCCATCTCGACGAGGTCGAGGAGTTCCTTGTCGTCAATCAGGTCGACCTTGTTCAGCCAGACCACGATCTTCGGCACGCCAACCTGGCGGGCGAGGAGGATGTGCTCACGGGTCTGCGGCATCGGGCCGTCAGCCGCGGAGACCACGAGGATCGCGCCGTCCATCTGCGCCGCACCCGTGATCATGTTCTTCACGAAGTCAGCGTGGCCCGGGCAATCAACGTGGGCATAGTGACGCTTCGGGGTCTCGTACTCCACGTGCGCCACCGAGATCGTCACGATCTTGGACGCATCGCGGACGGTTCCGCCCTTGGCGATGTCTGCGTACGACTTGACCTCCGCCAGGCCCTTGCTCGCCTGGACAGCCAGGATCGCCGTCGTGGTGGTGGTTTTGCCGTGGTCGACGTGGCCAATCGTGCCAACGTTAACGTGCGGTTTCTTGCGCTCGAATGTACCTTTAGCCATGGAGTGGAACGGTTTGGGTTGTTGGAAGTTTAACTGTTTTGACCTCGGGGTTTTACGTCGCGGAAGTCGTGCGACGTTTTCGAGTCATTGACCTGGAGCCCAGAACCGGATTTGAACCGGCGACCTCGTCCTTACCAAGGACGTGCTCTGCCAACTGAGCTATCTGGGCAGACCAAGAGACTGTGGGTCAAAAAACGAAAAGAGCGGGGAAAGTGCTCCCCGCGAGAAGCACCGTCAACTGCAATCTTCGCGAATTCTCAAATTAGCTCCAATCGCATCACGGTCCAACCACCACTCGATAGAATCCTGGGGCAACGCGCTGACCTAAGCGAAAATCCTTTTCAATAAACTGCCGCAAGAAGCGGTCCCACTCGTCCGCACCCGAACCTGTCATCACTGCCGCCTCCACTGACCCTGCTCGATCCACTCCAACCAGCATTTCAAGCGGTTGCCAATCTCCTTCGGGCGCCCCGCGCGCCAAGGGTACCGACACCGCCAGCACGCGTCGACCCGTCGCTGTCTGCAACACATCTACAAATCCCAGGCGCTCGGGCAAGGGCTCCATCGGGGTCTCGCGTCGACCGACCGCGCCATAGGGGTTGCCCCGCTCCCCCACCCGCAGGGCGTCCGCGGGGGCCGTCGGCGTTGGCGTCGGCGCAAACCAGGCAGTGAGTTCCGCCGCAGGATTCACCAATTTCGCCGCATAGTCCGGAAAAAGCCCCTCCGGACCCGTCGTCAGCACGCTGGGCCCCACGTCCGCTCCAGCATTCCACGGGGTGGGCAGAAAAAGGGGCGTCGGATCGCGGAACACCGCTTCCTCCCGCGTCACCAAGTCCGCGGACTTTTCATCGAGACGGGTGAGGCCAACCGAGTTGCGTGGAGCCGCCTCGGCGGGTCGTCGCGGGGCCGGCGGCTCCGGTGTCCGGACCAGCGCCATCGCGCCGACAAAGACCACGACCACCGCCACCGTAGTCCACAGCCAAGGAAAAGCCGGCTCCACGCGGCGCCGCGACGCGGTACCGTTCACCTCCGATTTAGGCGGCTCCGTCTGCTTCATCGACTTCCTCCGGTCACCGCGATCACGGTCGGGGCGGCGCCGGTTCGGCCGCCAGTTGCACGGTGAATCCGGCCGCGCTCGCGGCATCGAAAATCGCCGAAAAGTCATTCAGCGAAACCGCATCATCCGCCCGCACCAAGAGTCGGGCCGACCCGCCAGGGACGCTGCGCGCCTTCAGCCAACGCGCAAACTCCGCGAAGGTGTACTTGCCATCCTCGGTGAAGACGAGGTCCCGCCCCATCACGCTCACCACCAGCGCGACCGTCCCGCCCGACTCCACTGCTCCGGGCACGGCCGGCAACCGGAGCGCTCGCACCGCCCCCTGATTCTCCGAAATCACAATGCCCGGAGCGATCACGTGCTTCGATTGAAAGAGGACAAAAAAAAGCGCGATCAGCCCAGCGTTGACCACGTGCAGCCAGTCCCACGGCGCGAAGGGTCGCCGCAGTCGAGACGCAAGATCGAGGGGACGCGTCACCATCGCGAGGTCCTCAGCGCCCTTCGGGCTTGTCCGCCGCTCCGCCGTCTTCGACCCGGTACTCGCTCAGGAGGTAGCGCATGGTCTCGTTCGCCGCCCACTCGACGTCCCGCACCAACGACCGCACCCGGCCAGACAGGAAGTGATACCCCAGATGCGCCGGGATACCGACCATCAGGCTGCCGGCCGCGCAGATCAGCGCCTGCCACATCCCCGCGGCGATCGTCTGCGCGGGCACGTACTGCGGGCCGCCCATGAACACGCCGAAGGTCGAAATCATCCCCAACACGGTGCCAAGCACTCCCACCAGCGGCGCCACTTGGGCGATCGCGGCCAGCAGGCCCAAGCGACGCTCCAGCACGGGCAATTCGATGAGCGCCGCCTCCTGAACCGCATACCGCAGCGAAACTTCGTCGCTCCCCGCCTTCAGGAGCGCGGCCTTCACGACCGCCGCCACCGGCCCCGGCGTCTCCTCGCAGACCGTCAGCGCCTCCACGAGACGGCGCTTCGCCAGGATGTTCTTCACCCCGTCGATGAACGCCGCCGAACGGATCTGGCTGCGATGCAGAAAGAGCGTGCGCTCCACAAAGAGCACCGCGCCCACAATGGCCATCAGGAGGACCACGTACATCATGGGTCCTCCTTGAGTCAGGAGGGTAAAGTCAAAGCCAGTCATCGCAAGTGAGAGGTACGGTGCCACAGTGTTCCCTGAGTCGTTGGTCGAGCGGCGCCTGCGGGCAACCGACAAATCATCCCCGCCCCCCGGGGACACGCGATGGCGGGACCGGGTTTCATGGCTTTACCCCCAGACGCGTGAGACGCGCCTGCGCCAGCGATCCTCCCGGCAGCCCTTTGCGCAGGAGCAACTGGTACGCATCCGTCGCCTGATCGCGTCGGTCCTGCGACTCAAAGAGTTCGCCCAGCCCCAAGAGCGTCCGCGAGAGCCAGTATCGGCCGCGCGCGCTCAGCTTACTCTCCTGCGCCGAATCGAGCAGGAACGGGGTCACGACTTGCTGCCACCAGACGGTTTCCGCCCGTTTACGTCCTTCCGCCCGACCTTTTCGGGAAAGGAGCAGTCCGAGGTTGTAACCGGCCTCCATCCGAATCTCGGGCGCCGCATCTGCCTGGTCCACTAGCCGCTCATAAATGCCCAAGGCGGTCTCCGCGTGCGCGGTCATCTGCCCGGATCCACCCGCCCCAGCCTGCGCCGCGTGGCAGGCCGCGCGGGCGAGGTGGGCGTAGAGGACGTCCGGGTGCTTCGGGAAGGCGTTGATCAGCTCCTCATACGCCTGCTGCGCGAAGGAGAATTCGTTTAGCCGGCGCAGCAGATCTCCCTGCTTGAGCCGCGCATAGAAGACGAGGTCGCTCTTGGGGTACTCCTGGACGAGTCGCTCGATCAGGCGGTTCGCATCACGATAGAAGGCATCCTGCCCGCGGCGCTCTGCGTTCAACGCGGCCTGATACAGCGCAAAGGGCGCGTAGGCGTGCCGGGCAAAGTCATCCGCCAGGCGCACCAAGAGGCTTTGCGCGTCCACGAAACGATTCTGGCCCGCGGCAAAGCTCGCTTCTTTGATGAAGGAATACACCGCCGCATCACTCTGCGGGAACTCCGTCCGCAGCCGGCGCAGCACATCGAGCCCGGCCTCCTCCCTCCCCGGCATCGCGAGGTAGGCATCGGCCTCCAGGAGGCGCGCGCTGCTCGCCAATTCCACGCGGAGGCGGGGTTCAACGTCTTGCAGAGAAGCCACGAGGCGCTCGACCAAGGTGAGCGTCCGCTCCGGGCGTCCCACGTCCAACGAGAGGCGCGCGTGCAGCCACGCCATGCGCACGCGCAAGTCCGGGGTGAGCGGAACCACGCCGGCCGCTGCCGCCGCCGGAGGCTGCGCCAAGAGGCGCTCGATGCGCTCGAAGGCCCGCTGCGTCGTCTCCGGGCCCGCCACTTGCAACGCCCGCGCCAGATTCCACTCCGCCTGCCACCGGTTCGCGGGATCCAAACGAGGGTCCCGGCCCCCTTCATCCAGCAGGGTCTCCGCAATCGTCAGGCGCGCTGGATCCACCCGCGCCGCCTCCACTTCACACAGGACGCGCTGAAAGATCAGGTCGCCAACCGGAAATCCGTCCGGTGGCACCGCAATCGCCGCCGCATACGCATCGGACGCCAACAGGTAATCGCCGGCCCGGAAGTAGGCCTCGGCCACCAAGACGCCCAGCTCCGCCGCCAACCGGCCCTGATCTTCCCCGAGCGCGGCCCGGGTCTGAATCGCATAATCCGCCGCCCGCCGATACCGCAGGGTCTCCCACGCCGCCCGCACGCGCACGCCGAGAGCCTGGGGTTTCAGTCGGGATCCGGGAAAGGTTTCCAGCAGGCGCACCGCATCGCGATCCGCGTCCGCATACGCCTTCGCCGCCAACGCCAGCTCGGCGCGCTGCAGGAGGAGGTCTTCGAGGATCGGATGCGGCGTCGGCGCTTCGATCAGTCGATCCAACTCCGCCCGAAACACGGCGGGCGGCGCGCCGCGCGCCAAGATGACCAACGCCACGCGCTGCTTGTCGCGATCCGCCGATCCACTGAGCAACTGGCCGAGGGCGTTCCGGCCCACCGGATCTCCGGGTCCCGCGATCAAGCCGAGCAGCAAAAGCCACTGGTCCGCCGTACCCGTCTGCTCCGGCGGGAGGGCCTGCAGCTGCCGGCGGAGGGTCTCCATCGCCTCGCCACGGCGGCCCAAACCGTTCAGGGCCAGCGCGAGCTGGCTGATGGCCTCGTAGGCCGCCGAGCGCCCGGGGTTGCGCTCCAAAAAGGTCCGCAGGGTCGCCAGCTGCGCTTCGCTGAAGTCGCCCGAAACCAACCGCGCCTCTTCCCGCGCGAGGATGAAACGGGCCCGTTGCAGCTCCGTGCCCGCCGCACCCAACGCCTGCTCATAGAACGCCGACGCCTTGGAAAACTCCCGCCCGGCATCAGCCAGCTGTCCCTGCACATAAAAATGCCAGCCCCGCTCCGCCGCCGGCAAGTCCGCCACCGGGGCCGCCCCAATCTCCACCCGCGCCACGTCCCACCGCCGCAGCCGCACCGCCGCCAGCGCCGCTCGGAGGCGGTACCGCGCATTCGGCAACCCGGCATACTGCCGCAACACGTCCTCGACGTCCGCCGCCTTCCCGTCATCGAGCAGCGCCGTCGCGAGGTCCAGCACCAGACGGTTGCGCCCCACCGCGTCCGCGGGTTCCGCCGACGCCAACTGGGCGCGCAAGATCCCCGCCGCAATCGAGGGAAAACCCAACTCCAGCGCGCGCTTCGCCGCCTCCCGCGCGAGCATCCGGTCCGCCGCCGAGACGGGCGGCGGTCCCACATCCACCAGCAAGGGAGGCGGTGGCAGGCTCACGCCTTGGGCCGCCAGGTTCGGACCGGCCAATACTCCCCACAGCGAAAGGACGCAGAGCAACGAGCGGAACATCACGACGATGCCCCCACCGTACGCCACCCCCGCCCCGAGGCAAGCCCGCCACTCGGCCACTCTTGCCGACGGTCCAACCGCCTCCTACGTCTGTTGCCCATATGACGCTCTCGCCGCGCCAACAGGATCTGATCGATGGACTGCAGTTCATCGAGGACGCCCAGGAACGGCTCACCGCCGTCGTCGAACGCGCCCGCTCCGCGCCACCGCTCGACGAGCGTTTCCGCACCGACGACTTCCGGGTCCACGGCTGCCAATCCCGGGTCTGGGTCACCCGCTCCGAGCTCGCTCCGACCGCGTTTCGCGGCGACAGCGACTCGCCGCTGGTGCGGGCACTGGTGCTGCTGACCTGCGACTTCTTCAGCGATCCGGATCCGGCCGCGCTCGCAAGCCTGCGGGCCGACGCCGATCCGGTCGCGCTGCTCGGGCTCGATTCCCACATCTCCGGCACGCGGCGCGCCGGACTCGCCGCCGTCCGGGCCCGGCTGCGCGAGCTCTCCCCCGCCTCCTGAGCCGCCGCCCGGCCGGGAAGCCGTCCCCACCCCCAAGCCTGCGCCGCGCGCCCCGCCATGCCGCCCACCCCCGCTTTTTACGACGCCCACCTGCACTTGCAGGATCCACGGTTGCAGGTCCACCTGCCTCAGCTCCTCGACGCCTTGCCCGCTCTTGGTATTCGTTCTGCCGTTACCAATGGTACGCACGCCGGCGACTGGCCGGCGGTCGCCGCCCTCGCCGACGCGCGGCAGTGGATCCTCCCGAGTTTCGGGCTCCACCCGTGGTGGGTGGCCCAGCGTAATCCGGACTGGGCGGACG
Organism: Opitutaceae bacterium; assembly: GCA_040382075.1. Lineage (GTDB taxonomy): Bacteria > Verrucomicrobiota > Verrucomicrobiia > Opitutales > Opitutaceae > UBA6669. The sequence continues at coordinate 71,691 of JBEIGD010000005.1, read as the reverse complement.
TCCTGGAGCGGATGCTGCGGGCCCATCCCCGCGCCGCGGTGGGCGAGGTGGGACTCGACCGCTGGGTCTTGACCGCTCAACCGGCGCGCCTGCCCGGTCCGCCGGCCTCGCTGGCGGAGCAAGCGGAGGTGCTGCGGGTCCAGCTTTCACTCGCCGCCACGCTCCATCGTCCCGTCACCCTCCACGGGCTGCGGATCTGGCCGGAACTGCTGGCGTTGCTGCGCGAGAGCCCACGTCTTCCCCGGGGCTTCCTCGTCCACGCCTACTCGGGCCCGGACTCCCTCGTGCCCGCACTGCTGGATCTCGGCGCGCACTTCTCCTACAACGCCAGCATCGCATTCCGGCCCGGCACCGGCAGCTCCGGGATGTTCGCCGGCCTGCCAGCCGACCGGATCCTCGTCGAGACGGACGCGCCAGCGATGCCGCTGCCCCGCGAGCGGCAGCAGTTCACCCTGCCCGTGGACGCGGGCGGCGAGGTCAATCACCCGGGCAATCTGCTCGTCGCCTACGCCGCGCTGGCGGCCGAGCGCGGGACCGACGTCCCAACGCTGGCCGCCACCGTGGCGGACAACCACGCGCGCCTGTTCGGCACCGCGGGTTAGCGACGGATCACGAGGGTCTCGTTCTCGACCCCAAAGGTCACGGTCGACCCTTCCGGGATTTCCCCGGAGATCAGCGCCCGCGCGAGCTGCGTTTCGACCTGACGCTGCAGGAAGCGCTTGAGCGGCCGCGCTCCGAAGACCGGGTCGTACCCCTTCTCGGCGGCCCACGTCTTCGCGGCCGGATCCAGCACCACGGTCACGCGGCGGTCCGCCAGGCGACGGTTCAGGTCCGCCACGAGGAGGTCCACGATGCGACCGATCTCGTCGAGCGTGAGCGGCTTGAAGAGGATCATCTCGTCGATGCGGTTGAGGAATTCCGGACGGAACGCCCGGCGCACCTCAACGAGCACGGACTCGCGCACGCTCTCAGGGATATCCTCGCCCGTCACGCCTTCCAGCAGGTGGCGGCTGCCGAGGTTCGAGGTCATGATCACGATGACGTTCTTGAAGTCGATCGTGCGTCCCTGCGAATCCGTGATCCGCCCGTCATCCAAGACCTGAAGGAGGACGTTGAACACGTCGGGATGCGCCTTCTCGATCTCGTCGAAGAGCACGACCGCGTAGGGCTTGCGCCGCACTGCCTCGGTGAGCTGCCCGCCCTCGTCGTAGCCGACGTAGCCGGGAGGCGCGCCGATCATGCGGGCGACGCTGTGCTTCTCCATGTACTCGGACATGTCGATGCGGATGAGCGCAGCCTCGGTATCGAAGAGGGTTTCGGCGAGGGTCTTCGCGAGCTCGGTCTTGCCCACGCCCGTCGGTCCGAGAAACAGGAAGCTCCCGATCGGACGGCGGGGATCCTTGATGCCGGCCCGGGCTCGCAGGATCGCATCGCTGGCGAGGCGGACGGCCTCGTCCTGCCCGATCACGCGCTGGTGCAATTGATCGCCCAGGCGGAGCAGCTTCTCGCGCTCGCCCTCGACGAGGCGTGTCACCGGCACGCCGGACCACTTCGCCACGATCTCCGCCACTTCCTCCGCCGAGACTTCCTCCTTGAAGAGTTCGGTCTTGGCCTCGGCGCGCTCGAGGCGCTTGAGCTCGGCCTCCAGCTGCGGGACCTTTCCATGGCGCAGTTCCGCCAAGGTGTTGAGGTCATAGGCGCGCTCCGCGCGCTCCATGGCCACGCGGGCCGACTCGATTTCCTCGCGGACCTTGCGGACGCGGTCGACGGAGGATTTCTCCTTCTCCCACTTCGCGCGCAGGGCGGTCGCCTGCGTCCGCGCATCGCCGAGTTCCTTGCGCAGGGTCTCGAGGCGCTGGCGCGAGGCGTCGTCCTTCTCCAAGCGCAAGGCCGCCTCCTCAATCTCGAGCTGCAGGACTCGGCGCTGCAGGGCATCGAGCTCCTGCGGCGCGCTGTCCATCTCGGTCCGGATCATCGCGCACGCCTCATCCACGAGGTCGATCGCCTTATCCGGGAGGAAGCGGTCGGAAATGTACCGGTTCGACAGCGTGACGGCCGCGACGAGCGCGTTGTCCTGGATCCGCACGCCGTGGTGGAGCTCGAAGCGCTCGCGCAGGCCGCGCAGGATGGAGATGGCGTCCTCGACGCTCGGCGGCTCGACCAGCACGGGCTGGAAGCGGCGCTCCAGCGCGGCGTCCTTCTCGATGTGCTTGCGGTACTCGTCGAGCGTGGTCGCGCCGATGCAGTGCAGCTCGCCGCGCGCGAGCATGGGCTTGAGCAGGTTGCCCGCGTCCATCGCGCCCTCGGTCTTGCCGGCGCCGACGATGGTGTGCAGTTCATCGACGAAGAGGATGATCCGACCCTCGGCCTGGCGCACCTCGTTGAGCACGGCCTTGAGGCGCTCCTCGAATTCACCGCGGTACTTCGCGCCCGCGATCAGCGAGCCCATATCGAGGGAGAAAATCGTCTTGTCCTTCAGTCCCTCCGGCACGTCGCCGCGGACGATCCGTTGGGCGAGGCCCTCGACGATCGCCGTCTTGCCGACGCCGGGTTCGCCGATCAGCACGGGATTGTTCTTGGTCCGGCGCGAGAGAATCCGAACCGTGCGCCGGATTTCGTCGTCGCGACCGATGACCGGATCGAGCTTGCCCTTGCGCGCCTGCGCCACGAGGTCGATGCCGTACTTCTCCAGCGCGGCGTAGGTAGACTCGGGACTGTCGCTGGTCACGCGCTGGTTGCCGCGGAGCGCCTTGAGGGCTTCGAGCACGCGGGCGCGATCGAGTCCGAACGACTTCAGGTACTTCGCGAAGGTCTCGGGCTTGGCGACGTCGAGCAGCCCGAGGAAGAGGTGCTCCACGGAGACGTACTCGTCCTTCAACGTCTTCGCCTCCGCCTCGGCGCGGGTGAGGACTTCGTTCACGGCCTGGGTGACGTACACCTTCGAGGAATCGACGCTCCCCGTGACCTTGGGGAGCCGCTCCAACTCGCGCTCGGCGGCAAGCGCGAGGGCCGACACCGTCAGCCCGAGTTTCTCGGCGAGGCCGGGCACAATGCCCTTTTCCTGCGCGAGCAGCGCGTGAAGGAGATGCCACGTTTCGACCTCGTTGTGGGAGCGACGGCGGGCCTCCGCCTGAGCGTCGGTGATCGCCTGGCGGGACATCGTGGTAAGGGTGGAAGGATCCATGATTAAACTACCTCTGCAATCGGCGTTCCAACCCGCTCCCTAGAGGAGTTACGCCCAGCCCGGGGCAATCTGACCCTGCCCTGCGCCAATTCGGCGGCCGGGTGCGCCGCGATTGGCACACTCCGGCCACATTCCCGCCGCATCGGGGAGAGCTAGGGTGCGCGGAGCTCGTAGACCTCGACAATGCCCACGCCCGGCCGGGCCGGCTGTCCGGTGGTCTCGAAGGGCTGAACCACGACCGTGTAGCTGCCCGGCGAAAGATCAGTCACCAAGGCTGGTTCGATCGGGGTCATCGCCGGGAGATTCAGGGCCTTGACCGCGTCGAAGACGGCCTGCTCGGAAGGCTGGTCCACCGTGCCGCGCACGATCCGGGCGCCACCCGCAAAGGAGGTGTTCGGCGGATCCCAATCATCGACTTCGAGCAAGCGCCGACCCGATCCGTCGTAAAGTGTCATCATCGGATCGTCGAGCACCTGCGGCACGCCGAACTGGGTCAGCGTCGGCCCGAGGACGCGAATCAGCACGCGCTTGGTCCCGGAGGGGCGAGAGGGGTCCGGCGCGATCACGAAGCCCGCGACCATCTCCCGGCCCCCGCGGTCCGCGTAAGCACGGGTCGAAAGATTCAGGAGACGCTGCCCGGCGACGGCATCCAGCTCGTACCCTTCGACCAACGCGGTGCCCGTTGCGCCGCCCACGCCCTCGACGTTGGCGCTGTAGCTGCCAGCCGGCAACGCGAGCACGATCGCCGAATCCAGACTGCCGGTCGCAAAGGGAAAGCCGCGCACCGTGGTTTCCTGGGGGTTGGCCTGTACTCCCCAGTTGTCATTCTCGCCGATGAGTTCGGCCTGAGGCAGCCGGAAGATCCGCACCCGCGGGTTCGACAGCGTCCCCGGGACCCCGAACTGCGCGAGTGACGGTCCCACGGCCCGCACGAGGACGCGCTTGGTGCCGGGGCCCTCGACGATGAAACCGCCGATGAGCTGCTGGGCTCCCGTGCCGACGAAGGCCCGGGTCGACACGTTGATGAGGGTCCCCGCATCGTACGGGCGATCTCCCGAAATCCGGTAATTGGCGACCTCGAAGGCATTCTCCGTGATGGTGCGCGCCCCGTCCGACTCGCCCGTCTGGCCCGCCGGGACACCGATCGCGGTGGGTTCGGCGAACTCCACGTTCAATCCCGCCGCCTCGGCCTGCGCGATCTTGATGCGGGGATTCGAGAAATACGGCAGCCGCGTGCCGGGCGCATACGCCATGATGTCGCGAAACTGCCGACTGCCGCCGCGGGAGTCCTGCACCGTGAAACGGTAACCGTAACTGAACGAATACGCCCCAGGGCCGTCGCTGTTTTCCCGATCGTGCGCACAGCCGAGATTATGACCCAACTCGTGCGACAGCACGCTGGCGGTCGCCATGACCGTGAACTGCACGACCGAGAACGCGTAAAACGGGTTCACATAGTCGTTCGGTTCATCGAGCAGGTAGGCAATCCCAAGGCTGTTGCCCGAGTCGTTGCCCATCACGCCGATCGTGACGAGGTCCGCCAAGGCTTCGTCGCGCGCGGCGTGGATCGAATCCAGCGCCCCATCCGTCACTCCGCGCAGCGCCGAGAGAGTGCGACTGTAGTTCAGCCCAGTCTCGCTGTAGGTGACGGACTGCGCGGCCGCGAGCTGGATGCGGAGCGGGATCTGGCTGTTCGCGAAGTCGGCGTTCACCGCGGCGACGGCAAGATCGATGACGGACTCCACCTGCGACACCGTACCGTACGCGGTGCGCACCGCGCCCGTGTAAAGGAACAAGAGCCGCGCCACCATCGTCGGCCCGGCCGACTCGGCAGTCCGCCGCGCCGCCGCCCGCGCCAAGCCGCCCTCGGCGGCGAACTTCGACAGGGCCGCCGCCCGCACCGCTGCGATGTCGGCGCTGTGCGTCGGCGAGGGTGCGCCGCCGCAGGGCGGCAGGCGATCCACGGCCACCTTCACCAGCTGAGCCACCTGACCCTCCGTGGCCGCCAAGCCCCGCAGATGAAATTCACCCGCCCCGGGAGCGTACACCTGCGCCGAAACGGCGTCCTGATTGAAGCTCACCAACACCCGGCTGCCGGGCCGGTCCTGCAATTGCCCCTGCACCACATAACGCTGCGGACCGAGGACCTCGGTGCGCAGTCCCTGCACCACCTGCTCACCAACGCCCGGCAACGCGAACCGCAGCGTGCCCGATCCATCCGTCCGCCACAGCGGTGAATCCTTGGCCGCGAACACGCCGAGGTTCACCTCGACGTACCTGACCCAGTCGGCCGGCAAAGGGGCCCGCGCCTCGATCTCCGCCGCATCGATCGGCGCGGCACGCCACCGGAACAGCGTATCCGGAGTCGCCCACGCCTCCGGCGTACTCCGCCCGGCCGAAACCTGCCGGGAGTCCGCCGCCGTTCCCTCATCCCGCAAACCTTGCGTAGCGCCGGAGCGATCGCGATCTACCTCGCCGGACACCGCAACCGGGGCGAGCGCGGGCTCGACGGGTTCCGACCACGGTGCTCCCGCGTGCCAGACGGCCACTCCAAGAAAAAGGCCGCCGAGAAGCAGCCCGGCTCTCCGACCCCACGACCTGCGATTGGGATTGCGCACGCTCCGACCGTAGGCAGCTCAGCCACGGGCGCAACGTCGCCGCAGCGCAAAACACGGACATTTGGCTTCCGCAGGCCCCCTCCCAGCCTAGCTTTACCCTCAAGCCGAGCCTACCCTGAGGCGATTCCTTCATTTCGTCCCCGGTTTCACCCGATGCCCCCGTCGTCCGCCTCCGCCCCCGCCCACGACGGCCGACCCTGCCCACTCTGCGGCAACCCGGCGACGGAGACGCTCCCGCCCGCCCACGACGAACACCGGTCTTCCTTCCCACGGCGGCAGTGCCGGACCTGTGGCACCGCGTTTCTCGATCCGCAGCCCACCGCCGCCCAGCTCACCGCTGCCTACGCGACGACATACTACGGAACGGGCACCACGAAGTTTCCCGCTCCCATCGAGCGCCTCCGCGAAGCCGCCGCAGACGGACGCGCGCGGCGGCTGCTTGCTGGTCTCCCCGAGCACGCCCGCGTCCTCGACGTCGGTTGCGGCGACGGCCGGCTCCTGCGCCTGCTGGGTCGGCGGGCGCCCGCAATCGAGCTCCACGGCATCGAACTGCCGGGTCCAGCTGCCGACCGCGCTGCGACCGTTCCCGGACTGCACCTACACCGCGGATCGCTCGACGACGCGACCTACCCGGATGGGCATTTTGACCTCATCTGCCTCGTCCACGTACTTGAGCACCTGCCTGAGCCCGGAGCGGCCCTGCAACGCCTCGCGCGCCTACTGCGCCCGGGCGGGAGGCTGCTCCTCTCGTTTCCCAACGTCGCCAGTGTCCAGGCCAGGGTGTTCGGCACGGCCTGGTTCCACCTCGATGCCCCCCGCCACCTCGCGCTGCCTCCGCCCGCCGCCATCGAGCACGTTCTCAGCCGCCGGGGCCTCGTGCCCGAAACGCTGCAGCATGCCTGCTGGGAGCAGAATCTCTACGGCTGGCTGCAGAGCGCGCTCAACGCGATCGACCCCGACCGCAACCTGCTCTACGAGCGGCTGAAGGGCAATCGTTCCCACCGGGCGAACCGCCGCATCGCACCCGCCATCCATGCCCTGCTCGCGGCGATTCTCCTGCCTCCGGCGATGCTTGCCGAAGTCGGGGCGATCCTCGCGCGCTCCGGCGCCACGGTGGAAATGACCTTCCGCAAACTGTCCTAACCATGTACCGTAACCACCGCGTCGCCGTCGTCATGCCGGCCTACAATGCGGAGCGCACGCTCCGCGCGACCTATGACGAAGTCGTCGACCAAGGCATCGTCGACGACATCATCCTCGTGGACGACGGCAGCCGCGACGGCACGGTGTCCCTCGCCCGCACCCTGCCCGGCGTGACCGTGCACGTGCACGACCGCAACCAAGGCTACGGCGGCAACCAGAAATCCTGCTACCGCATCGCCCTCGACCGCGGCGCGGACATCGTCATCATGGTGCATCCGGATTACCAGTACACCCCGAAGCTGATCCCCGCCATGGCGAGCATGATCGCGAACGGCCTGCACGAGTTCGTGATCGGCTCCCGCATCCTGGGAGGCTTCGCTCTGGACGGCGGCATGCCGGTGTGGAAGTACGTCGCGAACCGATTCCTCACCGTGTCGCAGAACCTCCTGATGGGTGCAAAGCTCTCGGAGTACCACACCGGCTACCGCGCGTACTCCCGGCGGCTGCTCGAGCGCATGCAGCTCGAAGGCCTGTCCAACGACTTCATCTTCGACAACCAGTTCATCGCGCAGGCTCTGTGGCGCGGATGCATGATCGGAGAAGTCAGCTGCCCGACGAAGTACTTCGCGGAAGCCTCCTCGATCAACTTCCGCCGCAGCGTGGTCTACGGCATCGGCTGCCTACGCGTCGCCAGCCGATTCTTCCTGAGCAAGAAGCTCGGCTTTCCGGCCCCCGCTTACTTGAAGCCACGCTGATCGCTGGGATCGGCGGTGTCGGTGGCCAGAAGAGCCTTGGGGTTGAGCTCTGAGAGAGGCACCTGCCGGAGCAGAATTCGTCGAATCATCTGGTTGCCGCTACTCCAGTCATCTTCGGGCGGCAGTAGTCGCAGCGCGTCGTTCAGGATGACTTCAGCCTCTTCGTTGCGACCGATCTGGAGCAACAGAAGCGCCAACATGTACGGAGGCTTCACGTTTTTCGGATCGAGCACCATCGCGCGACGGTACCAGAACTCCGATTCCTTATGCTTACCCAGCAAAGCTAGGACACTGGCGTGGTTACCGACCACCAACGCATGATCGGGCCACAACCGAACGCAAAGATCCGAATACACCTCTGCCGTCTTGTAGTAATGCAAGTTCGTTAGCGTCGCCGCCAGATTGGAGGCCATCGCATATGAGACGCCCCCAATTTCGATTGAACGTCGATAAGCCGTCTCAGCGTCCCGCCAAAGCATCGTGTAGGCATGGGCGTGGAGGCCCATTCCCGCGGCGAACGAGAGTGTCAGAGCTGACCAAGCTAGTTTGGGCCAACGAACTCCCGGCAAGCTCGCCTCTGTGAACCAAGCTCCAACGGCGATCAGCAGTCCGATCATCGGAACGTACATGTAGCGGTCGGCGTGGCTCTGGCTTCCCACCTGCACCAGCCCGATCACCGGAAGGAGAGAAACGAGAAACCAAATCCAACCGAAAGCCACAAGCGGCGCTCGGCGCGCTCCGAGTCCCGCGAAAAGGCTACCCAACGCCACCAAGAAGAATCCAAACGCCGCCTCGCCCCAGCGTGACACAGGGGACAAGGGATAAAAGAGGCACAGCTCCGAAGGCCAGCAGAAGGTCCTCAAGTACGTTCCCACAGCTGCCCACGCGTTGAGAACGCGGTACTCCAGTGGAATCTTATCGAGAGAAGCGACTGCACCCGAGTGGCGCTGCGCAAAGAACGTTGCAACCGCCACCACGCAGGCCGCCGCCACCAGCGGCCAAAGCTTCAGACAGAGGTTCCAGATTCGGAGAACCACGACTCGTCTTGATTTGAGTGCCCATTCCGCTCGGATCTGCGGCCAGACTTGGAGTACCTCGTAAGCGAGCAAGAGAGCGGGCAACGTAACGCCCATGGCTTTGGCCATGAGGCTAATTGAGTAAGCGAGGGTGAGAAGCACTCGTGATGACGACCTCCTGGTCACTCGCCAGTCCAAGTACACTAAGACCGTTGCCAGCAGCATGAACGTGCTGATCTGCGTCTTTCGCTGAGAAAGCCACGCCACTGATTCAACGTTGAGTGGTGGCAGACAAACACGAGAGCCAGCGCCAAAGCAATGAGACGCGACTGCCCTAGGGCCAGGAGCAAACGGTACACCAAAAAGCTGTTCGCGAAGTGCCAGATCGGGTTCTCGATCATGTGACCGCCAATCAATGCCCCAAAGAGCTCTTGATCGATCATGTGGCTAATCCACGTCACCGGATGCCAGTTCGCCGCATCCACGTTGGTGAAGGCCCAGACGAGCCCTTCCCAGGTTAACCCTCGCCTTACCCACGCGTTGTCGGTCAGGTACAGCGAGTCATCAAAACCGATGGTTCGATGTGCCCCCACTTGGGCATAGATACCTAACACCGCCATCCCAAGGAGGCTCACGGCAATCACCTCCCGCATCGTGCCACTGAGCACGGGCAAAGAGAAACTTCGGGAAAGAAAGGTCGGACGCACGGCGACGCCAATTGGCCGCAAAGCTAGCGCGGTGTGAGTATCCGAAAGCGATCGATTGTGGAAACGCGAACGGCGCGATGTTCTCTAGACTCGCGCTATGCTCAAAGTAACCCAATCGGCTTTCGAAACAAAAAGGGCCGCATGGAGTGCGGCCCTAAGAGGAAGATAAACTGAACGGGTCTTACTCTTTCTTACCTTCTGCGTTGAAGGTGACCGTCAACTCGGCAGACGTGCCACCCTTGTACTGAGGATTGGACATCGTGAAGTCGGCATCGAGCGACAGCGCCGAAGCGGACTTGGAGCCCTTCGAGATGCTCTTAACGAAGCTGCTAAGCGGACCGGTCACGAGACCCGAGGTAGAGTCGACAGAGAAAGTGATGGATGTGATTCCACCGTTCTCCAGGAAGTACTGCTGCGCGGCCGCCGCGATCTGGCGGGCGTCGTTCTCCATGGCCTTACCCACGGAGTTGTCGCGGACCTTCTGGAAGGCAGGGATCGCCATCGCGGCCAGGAGGCCGATGATGACGACAACGATCATGATTTCGACAAGGGTGAAGCCCTTGGTGTTACGGGTGCTGGTTTTCATGAGGATGGATGATTTTAAAAGGCCGAGAGTTCCGGGGCCTCATGTCGCTGAACGGACCAGAGGTGAGCTTAGCCAAGGACTTCCATAGTCAACGAAATGTAAAAACCCTGGTTCCATCGTCTACCGAGCACCACGTAGTTTCGGTGGTGCTAAGGCGAAAAAAACGATCAAGTTGCTTTCTTTCAACGCTATACGATTACGTTCACATCGGTAAAACTGGGCGTTATCCCCCATTACCCGTGCGCAACCGTCCTAGGACTCTCGCGATCAATGGATGCACGCTGGAAGGGCCCCTTAGCACATGATTTCAACCAACGACAGGATCCGATTCGGGCTCGCCCCGGGGCTAGACGGGCGTCCACAGGATGTCCCGGCCACCATTGTCAGCACCACGCGTGCCCTCCTCGGGGCGCAGATTTAGATCATTCGGCGAAGGCCCGTGGGGAACGATCGCAGATCGGGATCCCCCACCCAGTCCCATGAGGGGCGCGTGCATCCACCGGGCGAGACGAGGCCCCGTCACACAGTGCGTTAGCGATCGATCACGCTCAGACTGCCAAACTCGACTGCGCCGCCGACGGACGGGGTCCGACGGCTGCTTGTTCGCTTCCAAAGGCACCCTCAGGCCCGCCAGATCAGGAGACGGCCAGGACCGCGCACGACCCTGACCCCTCACCGTCGTACTCCACCGAGGAGAGGCCGGCGCCCTTACCGAGCGGCAAATCACCCGAACCCCAAGCGGCGACGCTGCCGATTTTCGATTGACGCTGGCCACGCCACGTTCACCTCGACGAAGCGTACCGCTAGGTGGTGTCGCGGTTGGCGACCGAAGAACCGACCCTCAACGGCGACGAATTCGTCTGGTCCGCCGCGACGGACTGCGGATAGAGGAGATTGACGACTTGCCGCTTGACCGGGAGACCACCGGAGCTTCGCCTGAGAGGAGCGTGAGATTTGCGGATCGCCCTCTGCTCGCGCGCGCTGCTTTCCGACGCACGGCTTCGGTCCATCGCGCCGGCTGTCGCCGTGCGCGACCCAGTTGGCCTTGGGCGAAGCGTACCACTCTTGCTTGCGTCGGGCCCCCAACGGGGCGGCCATTTTGCTCCGTTCAGCTCACACACAGGCACGCGCCTCCCCTTGAACCACTCCGAACCCAAACTCCTGAAGCAAATGCTGTCTACTCTCGGTTCTTTCACGCGCGTGGACAACGCTACGAATCATCTAGCTGCGGTGTCCCGAAACCTTCTGGCCATCGATTTGGAAGCTACTCAGGAGCGCGGCGGGCTCGGCGCGATTGAGCGTATCCATCCGATGGACGTTGAGAGCACGTGTTCGGCTGAGCGGAGGCTTACACCGGCGTGCTTCAACCCAGCGGCCTGACCTCGCCTCGACGATGAGCAACGAGGCGGACGCCGTGCGCACAGCCAACCAACGCCGCCTCCTGATCGCGGTGCTCACCGTGGCCGGAGTCTGGGCCCTGTCGCTGGTGCGCTTGGTGGGGCTCATCTCAGCAGGGGCCGCAAGCGTGCCCTTTCAGGACCAGTGGGCACTTCTTACGCCAACGTTTGACCGCTCGGGGCCGTGGTCGGCGTTCGCTTGGCAGCACGGCCCGCACCGGCAGGGAGTCGGGGGCCTCCTCCAGTATTTTCTATATCCGGCCACCGAATATGATGTGCGCATGGAGGGCTGGGCTGCGGGTGTGGTGCTGGCTCTGGCGGGCCTCGTCGCGGTAGCCCTCTCGGCGCGCCTGCGTGGACGGCTATCTTGGGCGGACGCGGTCTTCCCGCTGCTGATCGTCAACCCGGTCCATTGGGAAACGATGCTACTGACGCCGAACATCGCCCACGGTATCCTTCCGCTACTGCTGACGCTACTGCTCGCCTGCTGCTGGTCCCGCGATGGCGGAGCGCTGACGGTGGCGGGCGTGGGCGTGCTCACCGCCACGTCACTGTTCACCGGATTCGGGTTCGCGACGGCGTTCGCTTCTGCGGGCCTGATTGGGCTGCTGCTCATCAGCCCGGTCGCTTCGGGGTGGTCGCGCACGCGCCTGGGCTTGGTGGCTGGGGCCTTCGCGGTTTCGCTAGGCCTGTTCGCCCTCGGGTATCGTTGGGATCCGGCGGTGCCGGGGTGGAGTTTTCCCGTGCCAGATTGGGGAGGGTATCCGAAATTCTGCGCCTTCATGCATGCGAGCCTGCTCGGCTTGCGGGAGATGAGCGGCAAGGCACTCTCTGTCGGCGGCCTGCTCTTCGCCGCAGTCTGCGCAGCGTGGCTTTGGTCGATCGTGCGAATCGTGCGCGGCGGCGCGGATGCCAGAGTTCGTGTGGTCGCCCTGCTCGGCGGGGCGGGACTTTCATTCGCCGCGTTCACCGCCGTGGGGCGATTGCCGGTGAACATTCAGGGGGCCTTCATGTGGCGTTACCTGCCGCTCGTCCTGCCCGGCGTGTGTGCCCTTGTATTTGCAGCGGAGGCTTGGAAACCGCGCCTCGGCCGGCGAGGGCCGTTGCTCGTAGATCTCGCCGCGGTCGCGCTCGCTGGCTGGATCTGGATGAACTTCCTCCCCGAAAGGTATTCGGACGCCGTCGCGCGTGGCAAAGAGCGCTGGATCGCTGCCTACCGGGAGACGCTCGATCTGCGTGCGGCCAACGCGCGGTCCGGATTCGACGTGTTCAGCCCCGACCCAGAGTCCGAACTCGTCCGCCAGCGCCTCAGGTGGATGGAGCGCGAGCGCCTCGGCCTATTCCGCGAGCCATAACGTTGCGGCGCCTGAGGCCGTGCGCTTGCCGATTGCTCGTACTCAGGCACAAGACATCGAACGCGGCGGCGCCCACGCGCGCCCCTCCCCTCCCAAAGAAGAGGCCGATCACGACAACTCATCGGGTGCTCGGACGCCGTATTCGCAGGACGATTAGGGCTGACTCGCGCCACCTGCTCAGACGGGCGGACGACCGATCAACCCGTCTTCAACGAGGAGCACTGCCTGACTAGAGAGTTTCCCCACCGAATACCTCGCCGACCGCTCACTCAGGAACCGAGTATCGCGCTGGCCTACGCTCACATCTCGGAAGCATTCTGGATGGACACTTCCTTCTGGTCCCGCCGCAGGTATCTCCAGTGCCAAACTCCGGCGGCCACGCTCGCAGCGCCCAAGCAGGCGGCAATCGGGTCCACCCACTCTCGGAGCCATCTAAGCAACGCGGCCATGAAGCCCATCGGGATCTCCGGCTGAAGCGCCGGCGGCAATCGCCCGGCCAGAGCAGGATCGCGGAGAACGCGATCGACAAGTTCCAGTCCAACGCCGGGCGTCTGGAGTTTGGATCGACCTGTGAACACCGACGCATCACCGGTCTGCTGATAGACTTGGAGGAGACGCACTGCGACGTCACGGTCTTGGAGCCGAGGCAGAACGAGGCCGCGCCAAACGGGTACCGCCAACGCCACCGCACCCGCCAGCAGAAATCCGGCCCACGCGATTGAGAGGCAAACCTTCAGTAACCGTCGCTCTGAAGAAACGCTCCTGACGAGGTAAACAAGCCACCACACGTTGGCCAGCGGCAGAAGAACCACAAAGTCCACGTATCGCGATGGAATTGAGCCCACAAATTCAGGGCTACCACCTCTAGAATACGCCGCCGCCGCCACGATCAGTGCGCCCCAGAAACCCAGCGCCAGTGCGCCTTCTGCCTGAGGCGTCGCCGCAAGGGGGTGCCTCTTGCACGCAAGCACGATGCCGGCCGCCAACGGTGCATTCAAGATCAAGGCCGCGAGCGGATTGCTCACGTGCGGCCACGCCAGACCAGTCATCAGAGCCGCCGCCCAGGTTGCGAGTGAATCCGCCCGCAATAACTCATGCTCAGGCACGCGGACCGAGAGCATCGCAGCAACGCCAATAAGTACCGAAGAAACAACGACTTCTAACGCATCCGTTCGCCAGGCACGCTGCCGCCACAGGCGCAGAGTCAGCACCGCGATCCATGCCGCCGGAACAAGGTATCCCGCACCCATCGCCAGCATGGATGCGAAGGCCGCACCGAAACCAAGGAGTCGTCGAACGCTACCGCGATTGGCAGACGACCATAGGTAAAGCGCCACGCTGCCAAAACCCAGCGAGAAGAAAACCTGCGACTGGAATCCCCAAATCACATTGTGCCACGCCAAGACCGGAAGGTAGGCCAGGCTGACGGCGACCGCGAACCCCGCTATGCTTCCGCAAAACCGATACGCAATCACCGCTGCGGCCAATGCCCGCAGGAAAGCACCCGCAGTCTGCTGCGCCAATGGGTCCCACTGCCCTCCCGCCACAAAAAGCCCCAGATTGAGCAAGCGCGTCCACACGATGCGGTGTTCGTTGTGGGCGTGGAATAGATCGGACCACTCGAAGGTACCGTTGATCCACGCCGGAAAGAGCCCGCCCCCTTCCGGTCCCCACGAATCACCCCATGGCACCTCAGACGCTACACGCCCTACAAACCAGATTTGGGCCGCGAACACCAAGAGAAAGACGCTTAGGGCGGGCGCCACCGCGTCCCAGTGCCGAACGTGATGCTGAAGCCTGATCGCGGACTCGTCTGGCTTCGCCTCGGTCATGGCGCGCGGATTGTTCCGAAGTGCGAAGCCTTCACGAGCCAAATCCTTCGACCCAGCCCAAGCATGCTCCTGGGTGGAACGTTTACAGTCTAGTATCTCAATCACCCTTACATTCGAATTTCTGAGACCTTGAGGACCTAGGGGGCACTTCATCTAATCCACAGCGGAATGGCATCGCCTCTCGCTGAGCACCGCCACCTCCATGTCCGAGCGGGGATCGATTCCTGCGAGTGGCCAACAACGGCAACGATCCAAACGAAGGACGATCGTCCACCCGGAACACAGCCTTCGCTGTGCGAGTGCAGTCGGCCGCCAGGAGCTGGCAGACTACAGGCTGCTCGTCTTCGTGCGTCGCGAGGGCAATCACTGCTCGAACCCAACGCCGGTCCTTTTCAGGAGATAGCCTCAACTGCGAGGTCTCCGAACCCTACACAGTCGCAGCCGCCAGTGACGCCAAAGCCCCGGATTTCGACCATGAATCCACCGCTGCAACCCAATAGCAACAATGGCTGATGCTGAATCCTCCGGCTCTCTTCCGCGCACGTCGTACCTCGAGCGGGAGCATGATTTCCGGGGAGCATGCGTTTCTCATCCGCAGGCGTCAAACCTTGGGCTGTTTCGCTCTGGACAAAGCGCAACCGCCGACAGGTATACGCTCCAAAATCGTTCCACACCAAACCGGGAACCGACCTACCCGATTCCAGTCTGACCTGGAGGGTCATTTAGCTGGCACCCGCGTTCGCCCTGACTCTTTTTTCCTCAAATGCTCTCCCCAAGCTCGTCTCCGCCGTCCGCCCGCTCGACGCTCACCGTTAGCCAGGCGCTGCGTACCGTCGTTTGGGTCTGTGGACTCGGCTTTCTTGCGGCGTTCCTTGCCGCCGTCAGCCACGCCGCCGAATTGCAACTGCGCAACGGAGATCGGCTCACCGGCGAAATCACCCGCCGCGCCGAGGGGCGTATCCACCTGATTTCTCCACTCTTCGGTAACGTGGTGATCTCGGAATCCGACGTGGTGTTCGTCACCGATCCGCGGGCCGCCGCCGACTCTCTCGTCGGGCCCCCTCCTCAGGTGTCCCGCTACGCATCCACCCCGCCAACCGCTGGCGCGGCGGCGTCATCTGCGCTCACCGCACAAGCCGCGCCCGGAACCGCAACGACCCCAGCGACGCCGAGCACGGCCGCGGCCGGGACCGCCCCCAACGCCGCCAAGCCCAACCCAAACCGCTGGCGAGGCACGATCGAATTCGGGTTCCAGCAGGAGGGCGGTCGCCGGGAGGGCATCAGCACCGCGCTTCGCGCCGACGCCGAACGCGAGCGGGGCCCCAATCAGCTGAAGGTCAACGTGCGCTCTCTCTACAGCGAACTCGACGACCAGCTGATCTCCGAACGCTCGGATGCCAGCTTCCGCTGGCGACGCGATCTTTCCAAACGGGTCTTCGCCCAAGCGGTCACGAGCTTCCTGTCCGACAACGTCAAGGCGATCGACCAGAACTACGAACAAAACGCGGGGGTCGGCTACGCCATCATCAAGCGCGAACGTCACCTCATCAACGTGGGCGGCGGCGTCACCGGGCAGTTCCGCGACGCCCTGAAGCTGAATGAAGGCTTCGCGGTCCTCGGCGAGGTCTTCGAGGACTACCAGTTCCGCATCAACTCCCGCCTCACGTTCGTGCAGGATTTCCTGGCCCAGTATTCCCCGGTCTCCCGCGGCGACTACATCCTGCGCGAAGGAGAGCTCGTTGCGACCAACAACGAGATCCGCAACTATCGCATCCGCGTGAATTCCGCACTCCAAGGCAAGGTCACGGATTCGATCTCGATGAATCTGCGTTTCGAATACGACCTCGACAATACGGTGATCGAACAATCCGCCAAGGCGGACCAGCGCATCATCAGCTCGATCGGGTACGCGTTCTGACGCAGCGCGACGCGGCACCTGGACGCCGCGCAGCCGCTCAGCCGCTCAGCGGCGCGAGGCCGGGCGAGCCTTGGCCTTCGCCTTGGCTGCAGTCTGGGCGCGGGCCGAGGTCTTGCCCCTGGCGGAAGTGCCGGCCCGAGCCGACACCTTGCCCTTGGCCGCCGCGGTCGGTTTGGCCTTGGCTTTGACTTTGGCCTTCGTCTTCGATCCGGAAGCAGTCTTGGCGGGGGACTTCGCCGGGGAGCGGCGCGCCGCGGCCGCCGACGCCTTGCCACCCTTGGCTTTCGTCGCCGTCTTCGCCTTGGACTTCGCCTTCACCTTGGCTTTGGCCGGGGCGGTCGGCTTGGCCTTCGTCTTGGCGGGCGCCTTGGCCTTGGCCTTCACCGGCTTGGCGGACGCACGCGGAGCGCGGCGCTTGGGCGCGACCGCGGCCGAGCTGTCGGCGACGGGCGCTGCCGTGGACGCGAGGGTGTCGGGCGGAGCCACCGGTGCGACCGAGGCCTCAGCCGTGGCCACCGACGACGGAGCAGGTGCGGCGGCCGGGGCGGCCGGGGCCTTCACAACGCCGTCCGGATGGAGCAGGCGCTGGACGGACACGTCCTGCGCGTCCTTCCAGAGATTTTCGAGACGGTACTGCTCACGCTTATCCGCGGTGAACAGATGCACCATGATCTGGTACGCATCGACCACGGTCCAGCCGCTGCCCGGCTCGCCGGAATCCATGCCAGCGATCGGCGCCTTGCGCAGGTCGATCGCTTTTTCCAGCTCCACCCGCAGCGCGCGCAGGTGCGGCTCCGAGGTGCCGGTCGCGAGGACCAAGTAGTCGGTGATCGACGACTGCGCTCCGACCTTCAGCACGCGCAGGTCCCCGGCCTTCTTGTCGTCGAGGCAGCGCACGATGTCGGCCAGCAGCGGAAGCGTCGAATCAGGTTTGGTCTCCATGGTCAGCGATAAAGGGACTTTTCCCGGATGTGCACAATCGCCTTATGCGGGACAAAGTAATCCAGCGACAATCCGCGGCGCGCGCGATCGCGCAATTCGGTCGAGCTGATTTCCACCAAGTGACCGTCGCAGCGATGGAGCCGCAGCCCCGGGATCGCCGGCGCGATCTTCGCCGGATGCCCCGGGCGCTCAAGGAAGATGAACTCCACCAACTGGGCCAGCTCCTGAATGTCCTTCCACAGGTGAAGCTTCGGAAGCTGGTCGCCACCGATGATCCAAAAGAGCTGATCGTTCGGAAACTGCCGGCGGAAGTGCCGCACCGAATCGATCGTGAAACTCATCCCGCCCTTCTGCAATTCGTAGTCGGAAACCTCGAACCGGCGGTCCCACTCGACGGCAGCGAGCAGCATCGCCAGCCGATCCGCCGCCGACGACTGCGCCTCCTGCGGCTTCAGCGGCGCCTGCGCCGCCGGCACGAGGAACAAGCGGTCCAGCTCGTGCTGCTCGTACGCGTCTTGCGCGGCGATCAGGTGGCCGAAGTGGACCGGGTCAAAGCTGCCTCCGAGGAAACCAATCTTCACAAGCCGATCAGCCTGAACCGCTCACCGCGCGGCGGCAAGTGGCGAATCACCCCACTCTGCAGCGCACCCGAGGAAGAACGCGGCGCGCCACACCTCCGGCATTGACGGAAAAATGGCGGGCTCGTTTCCTCATCGCCATGATCGACGTACCCGCGGCCTCTCCGGAGGTGAAATACAAACGCATCGTCCTGAAACTCTCAGGCGAAGTGCTCCGTGGTCATTCGACCGACCCAATCGATCCGGCGGTTCTCGAGCGCATCTGCTCGCAAATCAAGGAGATCCACGAGCTGGGCGTTCAGGTCGGGGTGGTGATTGGAGGCGGCAACATCTTCCGCGGACTCAGCGGCGAGCAGAAGGGTGTCGACCGCACGACCGGCGACTACATGGGCATGCTGGCGACGGTGATCAACTCCCTCGCCCTGATGGACTGCCTCGAAAAGATGGGGGTCACCACGCGCGTGCAGAGCGCGATCCCGATGAATCAGGTCGCCGAGCCGTTCATCCTCCGCCGCGCCATCCGCCACGTCGAAAAGGGCCGCGTCGTGATCTTCGCCGCCGGCACCGGCAATCCTTACTTCTCCACCGACACCACCGCCGCCCTCCGGGCCTCGGAAATGCACGCCGACATCATCATGAAGGCGACGAAGGTGGACGGGATCTACGACAAGGATCCGAAAAAGCATTCGGACGCCGTGCGCTACGACGAGATCTCCTACGTCGATGCGCTGCGGCAGCGCCTGAATGTCATGGACTCCACCGCATTCTCTCTCTGCCTCGATAATCAGGTTCCGATCCTGGTCTTCGACCTCAACGCTCCCCACGCCATCCGCCGCGCCGTCCTCGGCGAAAAGATCGGCACCCTCGTCCGCGGATAACCTCCAACCCCGTCGCCTCGTCATGATTCACCCTCTCCTTGCCGACGCCCAGGCCAAGATGCGCCGGGCCCTCGATCACACGCTGCACGAGTTCAGCACCATCCACACGGGCAAGGCCAACCCTACCATGGTCGAGACCGTGTCCGTCGAGGCCTACGGCTCCAGCATGCGCCTCAAGGAATGCGCCGTCGTAAGCACCCCGGACGCGCGCATGATCCTCGTCCAGCCCTGGGACAAGAGTCTCGTCCAGGCGATCGTGAAGGGCATCCAGATGGCCAACCTCGGCTTCAACCCGACGGTCGACGGCGGCTACGTGCGCATCCCGCTCCCGGAAATGAGCCGCGAGCGCCGGCAGGAATTTGTGAAGGTCGCCAATCGCCTCGCCGAGGAGGGCCGCGTCCACGTGCGCAATGCCCGCCGCGATGCGATCGAGTCGGTCAAGAAGGCAAAGCTTCCCGAGGACGAGGCCAAGCGCGTCGAGAAGGACATCCAGACCGCCACCGACAAGACGATCGCCGAGATCAACCAGCACCTCGCCTCGAAGGAGAAGGAGCTCACGACGGTCTGACCGACCGCCCCCGCACCCATGCCGCCCGCCTCCGCCGGCCGTCCCCGACGGGTCGTCGTCAAGCTCGGCACCGGCGTCCTGACCTCCGGTATCGGCCAACTCGATACGGCGCGCATCAGCGCGATCGCCCGCGAGTTGGCGGATCTGCGGTCCGCCGGCACCGAGGTCATCGTGGTCTCCTCCGGCGCCGTCGGCCTCGGGATGGGCGCCCTCGGCCTCGCCCGGCGCCCGCGCGAGGTGTCACGCAAGCAGGCCTGCGCCGCCATCGGCCAGTCGCGGCTGATGCAGACGTGGCAGGCCGCGTTCGCCCCCGCCGGCCTCACGGTGGCGCAAGTGCTGCTCACGCATGAGGACTTGCGCGCCCGCGACCGCTACCTCGGGGTGCGGGCCTGCATCCGCGAACTCGTCGACTACGGGACGATCCCGATCATCAACGAGAACGACACGGTGAGCGCCGCGGAGATCAAGTTCGGCGACAACGACACGCTCTCCGCCCTCGTGGCCTCGCTGCTCGAGGCGAGCCACCTCGTGATTCTGTCCACCGCCCCGGGCCTGATCGATTTCAAGGGCACCGGGGAAATCGTCCCGGTGGTCGAGAAGATCACCCCGGAGATCGAGGCCATGGCCGGCGGCACCACCAGCGAGACCGCGGTGGGCGGCATGGTTTCAAAGATCAGCGCCGCCAAGCTCGCGACGCGGGCCGGCTGCGGCGTGTTCATCGCCAGCGGCGCCGAACCCCGCATCCTCGCGCGCTTGTTCGCCGGCACCGCCCCAGGGACGTTCTTCGTGCCCGCCGGGCTCCCCCTCGAGGCGCGCAAGCGCTGGCTCGCCTACTTCCAGCGCCCCTCCGGCACCATCACCGTCAACGGCCCCGCCGTCCCGATCCTCCGCGACGAGGGACGCAGCCTGCTCGCCGTCGGAGTCACCGGGGTCAGCGGCCACTTCAAGTCCGGCGACATCGTGAACGTCGCCGGCCCCGACGGCGTGGTCTTCGCCCGCGGCAAGACGCCCTACGGCAGCGACGAGGTCGCCGCCCTCGCCGGGCTCCGCAGCGAGGATGTCCGCAAGCGCCACCCGAGCCGCAAGCGCCACGAGGTGGTCCACCGCAACGATCTGGTCCTCCTCTGACTTCCCCGCCCGCGCAGCCGGGGCGGCAGCCAAGCCCGCGTCGGGCGCAGGGCCGGACGCGAGGCGACCCGAAAACGGCCTCGCCTCCGCGCCGGATTGCCGGACGCTGACCGGGACGCACCATGGACTTCGCGCACGACAACGAGCCTGACGGCTTCGGCGGCCCGCCGCCGATCGACTTCCGCGCCCTGCTCAACGACGAGCAGTACGCGGCCGTCACCGCCCCACCCGGCCCGATGCTCGTCCTCGCGGGCGCCGGCTCCGGCAAGACGCGCACCCTCACCTACCGCGTCGCCTACCTGCTCTCACAAGGGGTGCGCCCCGGCGAGATCCTGCTCCTGACCTTCACCAACAAGGCCGCGAAGGAGATGCTTCACCGCGTGCAGGACCTCACCGGCCGCGAGCCGCGGCAGTTCTGGGGCGGCACGTTCCACTCCATCGGCCACCGGGCCCTGCGGATGTTCGGCGAAAGCGTCGGTCTGCCCAAGACGTTCACCATCCTCGACGCCGAGGAATCCGAGGCGCTCCTTAAGCAGGTCGTCGAGGCCGAGGACAAGCTGTTCTTCAAGGACAAGACCAACCCGCGCTCCGGTCCACTTTTCAGCGTGCTCTCCCTCGCGCGCAATACGCAGTCCACCCTCGCCGATACCGTCGAGCAGCACTTCCCGCAGTACCGCGACATCGCCGTCGCCCTGCCCACGTTCGCCGCCGCCTACGCCCGGCGGAAGCGCGAGCAGAACGTCTGCGACTACGACGACCTGCTGGAGCTCTGGCTTGAGCTGCTGAAGCGCGACACCCAAGTGGCCGAGTACTTCGCGCACCGGTTCCGTCATGTGCTCGTCGACGAATACCAGGACACCAACACGCTGCAGTCGCAGATCGTCGACCGCATCGCCAGCCACCACTGCCTGATGGCGGTCGGCGACGACGCCCAGTGCATCTACTCGTGGCGCGGCGCGGACTTCGCGAACATCATGACCTTCCCGGAGCGCCATCCGGGCACGGTCATCCATCGCATCGAGACGAACTACCGCTCGACCCCGGAAATCCTCAACCTCGCCAACGGCGTGCTCCTCGCGCAGCCGAAGGGCCGGCACTTCGACAAGGAACTCCGCGCCTCGCGCGGCCATTCGCACAAGCCTTTCCTCGTTCAGACCATGGACGAGCGCGAGCAGGCGGACTTCGTGCTCAAGCGCCTGCGCTCGCTGACGGAGGACGAGGGCGTGTCGATGAGCGACATCGCGGTGCTCTACCGCTCGCACTTCGTCGCGCTCGAGGTCCAGCTCGCTCTTTCGCGCGCCGGCGTGCCGTACCAGATCACCAGCGGCGTGAAGTTCTTCGAGCGGCAGCACATCCGCGACCTCGTCGCCCTGATCCAATTCGTCTTCAATCCGCGCAACGAATCCGCCTGGACCCGCATCGCGATCCTCCTCCCGAAGGTCGGCGAGAAGGGCGCTCACAAGATCTACCAAGCCGCACTCGAGCACGCGCAGCTGCTCCAGCGCGACTTCCTCGACGTCCTTTCCACGGACGACGTCCGCAGCAAGGTCGCGCGCGACGCGCGGGACGACTGGGAGAACTTCTGCGTGTCCCTGCGGCAGGTCGCGGAGGCGATGCGCTCGCAGTCGCCCGCCGCCGCGATCGATCTCGCGATCGACGGCTGGTACGGAGATTACCTGAAGGGTGCGTTCGCCGACTACGCCGAACGCCTCGACGAATTGAAGGCGCTGGTCGGATTCGCGCAGCGCTTCGAAGCGATGGACGACCTGCTCGCGCAGATCGTGCTGCTCAACGGAGAAACCAGCGACCGCAACGTCGAGCCGGAGGCGGAGGCCGTGCGGCTGACCACGGTGCACCAAGCCAAGGGTCTCGAGTATGCGGTGGTCTTCGTGATCGGACTGGCCGACGGCATGTTCCCCGGTCGCCGCAGCATCGAGGCCGGAGACGTGGAGGAGGAGCGACGCCTGTTCTACGTCGCGGTCACCCGCGCCCGCGACGAACTGTATCTCTGCTTTCCGAAGGTGAACACCCGCGGAGGGCCCGGCGGCATGATGAACAGCCCGAGCCGCTTCCTGCAGGAGTTGTCCCAGGACTTGTACGAACCACTCCGGATCAAGCGCTCCTTCGGTTGGTGAAGCGCCGTAAGCGCGGTGGGACGCGGCCAGGGGCGGCGGGACGATGCGAGGAGCCGAGCCCGCGGCGGCGCCGCGACGGTTGGGTGCGACCGGCGCTCCCGCATCGGCGCGCCGCAATCCGCTCAGCGAACCGCCGCGCGCTCCTCGGCGGCGCGGAGCACCCGCAGGACGTTGCCGCCCCAGAACTTGGCCAGATCGGCCTCCGTGTAGCCCTCCGCGAGCAAGCGCGCGGTGATGCGCGGCACGCCGGTGACGTCCCTGAGGTCGGCCACGCCACCGCCGCCATCGAAGTCGCCGCTGAAGCCAACGTGGTCCACGCCCGCCACGCGTAGGGCGTGCAGCACATGCACCATGAACTCATCGAACGTGGCGACCGGCGCGGGATGGAGGCGATCAATCTCACGACGCGCCGCGAGGTATGCGTCACGCTTCGCCACGGTGTCGATCCTGTCCCAGCCACCGCTGGCGACCGCCAACGCCTGCAGCGCCCGGTTGCGCTCCGGGACAATCGGTAGGCTGGTGACATAGGCGCTGCACGCGTTCATCTGGATCACCCCGCCCTTCGCCGCGAGCGCTCGGAGCAGGTCGTCCGGGACATTGCGCGGGTGGTCGGTGACCGCCTTGCAGCCGGAGTGAGACAGGACGATGGGAGCGGCGGACTGATCAAGGATCTGCGCAAGGGCCGCGTCGGAGGCGTGGGAGGCGTCGACCACGACCCCAAGCCGGTTGCACTCCGCCACCATTTCGCGACCGAGCGGACTCAGGCCCCGCCATTCCGGGCCCTT
Organism: Opitutaceae bacterium; assembly: GCA_040382075.1. Classification (GTDB taxonomy): domain Bacteria; phylum Verrucomicrobiota; class Verrucomicrobiia; order Opitutales; family Opitutaceae; genus UBA6669. The sequence goes on along the minus strand of JBEIGD010000005.1, from coordinate 48,166 downwards.
CGCGTCCGTCGCGGAGTCCGCGAGCTCGTTGTTCTGCGAATGCACCACGCCCATCATGCGCACGCCGAGACCGTGGAATGTCCCGATCAGCGACAAGTCCCGCCCGAGCGGGTAGCCGTTCTCCATCGACAGGTAGACGACCTGTCGCCCCTCCGCCGCGATCCGGGCCGCATCGTCGGCCCGGGTCGCGAGCGCGAACTGCGCCGGGTGGCGGGCGATCATTTCGCGGAGGCGCACGGCGATCATCAGGGCCGTGTCGCGCGCCCGCGCATGACCCTCGGGCGTCCGCTGCCCCTGGCGCACATAGACGGTCCAGAACCCCCCATCGACCCCGCCCTCCACCAGCCGCGGGTAATCCACCTGAGTGAAGTCGCGCTCCCAGGACCGCCGCTCCATCACGCTCCAGCCCGGCACGGTGAGGTGCATGGCCGTGTCAAAGTGCGTATCGAGCACGAGCAGCCGATCGTGGACGGCTCGCGCGGCGGAATCCACGGCGAGCAGCGGCGACGCCGCGCTCAAGACCAGCCCAGCCAGCCCGAGAAAACGTGACAGGGACATCCCCCGACCCAAGCCCGCGGGACACCACGCGACAAGCCCACAACGCGCACCGGCCCGCAAGCGGGGCCGGAACTATCGCCTTGTGACCCCGGGGATTTGGCCTTGTCCTCGGGCTTTGCGCCATGTCTTCGCCGACCCCTGAAAACGTCGTGATCGTCGGAACCGGCTGCGCCGGCCTGACCTCCGCCATCTACACCGCCCGCGCCAACCTCAATCCCCTCGTGATTGAAGGCACGCTGCCCGGTGGGCAGCTCACGACCACCAGCGAGGTGGAGAACTTCCCCGGCTTCCCGGAAGGCGTCGACGGCTTCATGCTGATGGACAACCTGCGCAAGCAGGCGACCCGCTTCGGGGCCCGCTTCGAGCAGGCATCGGTGAGCCACGTGGACTTCACCTCGCACCCGCGGAAGCTGATCTGCGGCGACCGCACAATCCTCGCCAAGGCGGTGATCATCGCCACCGGGGCGTCCCCGCGCATGACCGGCATTCCCGGTGAGAAAGAACTTTACGGCGGCAAGGGCGTGACCACCTGCGCGACCTGCGACGGTGCGTTCTACCGCAAGATGGACGTCGCGGTGATCGGTGGCGGTGACAGCGCAGCCGAAGAGGCGCTGTTTCTGACCCGCTTCGCCAGCAAAGTGTACCTCGTGCACCGCCGCGATTCGCTCCGCGCCTCGAAGATCATGGCGGATCGGGCGACCTCGCATCCCAAGATCGAACTCGTGTGGGACAGCGTCCCGCAGGAAGTCCTCGGCGTCGCGGAAGGCGCGGTCTCCGGCCTGCGCGTGAAGCACGTCCATACCGGGGCGGATCGAGTGCTGCCGGTAAAAGGTATCTTTGTCGCGATCGGCCACGTGCCGAACACCGGTCCGTTCGCTCCGCCGCTGTCGGTGGATGACGGCGGGTATTTCAAGCCCGCGGCGGGTTCGCAGGTGAAGACGGACATCCCCGGCGTGTACGTTGCCGGCGACTGCGCGGACCACGTCTACCGCCAAGCCATTACGGCGGCGGGCATGGGTTGCCAAGCGGCGATCGAGGCCGAGCGCTGGCTCGCCGAGCACGGCGGCTGAGCGTCACTACGCAGGGCGCCTGACGCGCTGCCGCCCCCGACACGCTGGCATTCGGGGCGCTCCACTCTGAAGCGGGTGGATGCCCTGATTGCCCGCCCTCGGCAAGCGACCGAGGACGGTCCGAACGTTCGCCTCGCGGCGACACCAGACCGCAGCCGTCGACGCAACCGGGGCCGTACGTCGGCCTCTCACGTCGAGTCAGCCAATTAACGCTTATCGACTGCGATAAAAATCGCTGACGGGTATTTTCGCAATCCAGTTACTCCTGCCTTCGGCATATCTTAGAATTATTCTAATTCTTACTTGAAACTTAGAACCATTCCAATCTGTTGACCTCTCCCCATGGAACCGACGGCTCAAATCTCTCCGGCAGCGCTCTCCCAGAAGCTCGCGGGCAGCGGCCTACGCAACACCCCTCAGCGCGAAGTCGTTTATTCGGTGCTGGTTGGGAAGCGGGACCACCCGACGGCGGACGAAGTCTTCGCCCGTGTGAAGGCGGATATGCCCACCATCTCGCTCGCGACGGTCTACAACTGCCTGGAAGCCCTCGTGCAGTGCAACTTGGTGCGGCAGGTAAACTTCGAGCGCGGCCCGACTCGTTACTGCCCGAATCTGCATCCGCACGCCCACTTCCACGACGAAGCCACCGGGTCGACCTACGACATCGATCTTCCCCCGGGCCTGCTCGAGCAGCTTCGGAACCAACTGCCCTCCGGCTATCGCGCTTCGGACGTGGAGATCACCTTCCGCGGCCGCGCCGCCTCCTGAGCGCTCCCGGCCCGTTTTTCCTTCCTTCTTCCCGACCTTTTTCCTTTTCGCCATGTCCTCCCTCGAAATCCGCGATCTTCACGTCGCCATCGGCAGCAAAGAAATCGTCAAGGGCCTGTCCCTGACGATCCGTTCCGGCGAGGTCCATGCCATCATGGGCCCGAACGGCACCGGCAAGTCGACGCTCTCGAAGGTGATCGCCGGACACCCGGACTACACCATCACGCAAGGTGACGTGCTGCTCGACGGGAAGTCGATCCTCGCGCAGGAGCCGGATGAGCGCGCACGCGCCGGTCTCTTCCTCGCCTTTCAGTACCCGTCGGAAATCCCCGGCGTCTCGATCGCCAATTTCCTCCGCGCCGCGCTCCAGGCGCGTCTCGCCGAGGGCGAGGAACTGGACGCGACCGCCTACTACAAGCGGCTCTACCAGAAGATGGACATGCTGAAGATCGACCGCAAGTTCACCTCGCGCTCGGTGAACGACGGTTTCTCCGGCGGGGAAAAGAAACGCTGCGAAATCCTGCAGATGGCGATGCTTGAACCGAAGGTCGCGCTGATGGATGAGACCGATTCCGGCCTCGACATCGACGCCCTGCGGATCGTCGCCGACGGCGTGAACGCCCTCCGCGGACCCGGCCTTGGCGTGCTGATGATCACGCACTACCAGCGCCTCCTCGATCACATCGTGCCGGACTATGTGCACGTGATGTACGACGGCCGCATCGTGAAGAGCGGTGACAAGACACTTGCGCTCGAACTCGAGCGCCGCGGCTACGATTGGGTCAAGCAGGAGCTCGCCGCCGCCGCACCCGCCACCGTCCACGCCTGAGCCCCCGACGCCGTCCGCCGCCATGAACACCGCCTCCACCCTTGATCCCACGCTCCCTGAGTCCACCGCTGCGGTGGAGAATCCCGCCGTCGGGATCGACCAGTCCGTGGGCGACTTCACGTATGACGTGAAGTACAACTACGACGCCGGCACCGGCCTCACCGAGAACACCGTCCGCTACATCAGCACGGTGAAGAAGGAAGCTCCGTGGATCTTGGAGTTCCGCCTCAAGGCGCTCCAGACGTTCCTGAACAAGCCCATGCCGACCCACTGGGCGACGCGGGACCTGGAGAACATCCATTTCGATAAGATCCGGTACTACCTCGCCCAGGGCCAGAAGCCGAAGCGCACCTGGGAGGAGGTCCCGGACGACATCAAGCGCACGTTCGAGCGGCTCGGCATTCCGGAGCAGGAGCGCAAGTTCCTCGCCGGCGTTGAGGCGCAGTTTGACAGCGAGGCGGCGTATTCGAACATCAAGGACATTGTCGCCAAGCAGGGCGTCATCTTCGTCAACTCCACCGAGGCCCTCCGCGAGCACCCGGAGATCTTCCGCAAGTTTTTCGGCAAGGTCATCCCGACCAGCGACAACAAGTTTTCCGCGCTGAACAGCGCCGTCTTCTCGGGCGGCTCGTTCATCTACGTGCCCAAGGGCGTCAAGGTCGCCCAACCGCTCCAAGCCTACTTCCGCATCAACGCGGAGAATTTCGGCCAGTTCGAGCGCACGCTGATCATCGCCGACGAGGGCAGCGAGGTGACGTACATGGAGGGCTGCACTGCCCCGAAGTTCTCCACCTCGACCCTGCACAGCGCGGTCGTGGAACTGGTCGCGCTGAAGGGCGCGAAGATCCAGTACATCACGGTCCAGAACTGGGCGCCCAACGTGTTCAACCTCGTGACCAAGCGCGGAGTCGCGCACGAGGATGCCGAGATCAAGTGGATCGACTGCAACATCGGCAGCCGCCTCACCATGAAGTACCCGGGCGTGGTGCTGAAGGGTCGCCGCGCGCGCGGCGAGGTCATCTCCATCGCCCTCGCGAACGACGGCCAGCACCAGGACACCGGCGCGAAGATGATTCACGCCGCGGACGACACGACCTCCACGATCATCTCCAAGTCGATCTCGGTCGGCCAGGGCCGTGCGACCTACCGCGGGCAGGTGCACATCCCGCGCCACCTCAAGGGCTGCAAAAACAACACGGAGTGTGATGCGCTGCTGATCAATACGAACAGCCGCACCGACACGTACCCGGCGATCACGGTGCGCGGCGACACGCACGCGGTGCAGCACGAAGCGAGCGTCTCGAAGGTGAACGAAGAGCAGATCTTCTACATGCAGCAGCGCGGCCTCACCGAGGGTCAGGCGATGAGCCTGGCGGTGAACGGATTCGTCAACGACCTCGTGCGCCAGTTCCCCATGGAATACAGCGTCGAGCTGAAGCGCCTGATCGACCTGGAGATGGAGGGATCCGTCGGCTGAGCGCGCGCCGCCCGCGCCGCTCCTCCGTCCGCCTTCCTGGCTTCCACTCGAGACCATGTCCCCCACTTCCCTTTCCTCTCCCGCCGTCGGCACGTTCACGCCGGAGGCCTTCGCCGCCCACCTCGCCGCCCAGCCGGCCCAAGCTCCGGCTTGGTGGCTGGAGCGCAAGCGCGCCGCGCACGCCCAGTTTGCCGCGTTGCCCATGCCCGGCCCGACCGACGAGGGCTGGCGCTTCAGCAGCCGCGAGACCCTGACCCTCGCGGGCTTCGCGCCCGCGACGGCCGCTGCGGCCACGAGCGCCGCCGCGCCGGCGCTGCTCTCCGTCGCCGACGCGGCGGCGGCACTGACCTTCTGCGACGGCCGACTCGTCTCGCGCCAAGCGCTGCCCGCGGAGCTGTCCGCCCGCGGCGTGGTCGTGGGTACGCTGCAGGAGGCGCTGTGTTCCCATCCCGACTTGCTGCGCGAGCACTTTCTCTCCCAGCCGCAGAAGCTCGGGTCGGAGAAGTTCGCCGCGCTCCATGCGGCGTTCGTGAACGACGGTGCGTTCATCCTCGTGCCCAAGGGCGTCGAGGTGCGCGACCCGATCGTTGTGACGCACGCGAGCAGCGGCGCCGGGACCGCAGTCTTTCCGCACACGCTGGTCATTCTCGAGGAACAGGCCCGGGCGATCGTGGTGGATGCCTTTCTCTCGCCCGAAGCCTCGACCCCGGCCGGTCCGCGCGCGGGCGCCTTCGCCTGCGGCGCCAACGATCTCTACGCCGGCCACGGCGCCCAGCTGACCTACGTCGCCGCGCAACGCTGGTCGCTCGACACTCTCTCCTTCCAGCTCAACTCGACCGTCGTCCGCCGCGACGCCCGCGTGCAGTCGCTCAACTTGCATCTCGGTGGCCGTCAGGCACGGCATGAGTCGCTCTCCCAGCTTCAGGCCCCCGGCGCCTTCTCCGAGATGCTCGCCGTCACCGTCGCAGCCGACACGCAGGAGTTCGACCAGCGCACGCTCCAGATCCACCAGGCCCCACACACGAAGAGTGACCTGCTCTACAAGAATGCGCTGCTCGACCGCGCGCGCACGACGTTCTCCGGGCTGATCGTGGTCGATCCCGACGCCCAGAAGACCGATGCGTACCAGAGCAACCGCAACCTGATGCTCTCGGACGACGCGGAGGCCAACAGCTTGCCGGGTCTCGAGATTCAGGCGAACGACGTCCGCTGCACCCACGGCGCCACGAGCAGCCGGATCGATCCGCAGCAACTGTTCTACCTCGAGGCTCGCGGCATCACGCCCGCCAAGGCGCGGGAACTGCTTGTCTTCGGTTTCTTCGAGGAAGTCCTCAATCGCCTCGAGCACGAAGGCCTGCACGAGTCGCTCCTCCAGCTCATCGCCACCCGCTTCCACTGAACGCCCGCGCATGAACCGAGACCGCATCCTCTCCCGCGAAGTCACCGCCACGCAGATCCCCAGCGGTGACCGGCAACTGCTGCCCTCGGGCACAGCCATCGTCATCCATCAGACCCTCGGCGGCAGCTACACGGTGCAGACCGACTTCGGGCTGTTCCGCATCGACGGCCGCGACGGCGACGCGCTCGGCGAGCAGGTCGTCGAATCCACCGTCCAGGCCGCCACCCTGGCCGACGGCGCGCCCGACCCCGCCGCCGTCTGGGAGCAGCTCAAAAAGGTGTACGATCCGGAAATCCCGGTGAACATCGTCGACCTCGGGCTCGTCTACTCCATGGACGTCGAACGGCAGACGGCCCCGGAGGAGGGCTTCAAGGTCAACGTCGCCATGACCCTGACCGCCCCCGGCTGCGGCATGGGCCCGGCGATCGCGGAGGACGCCAAGTCCAAGATCATCCTCGTCCCCGGGGTCAGCGCCGCCGACGTCCGCATCACCTGGGAACCAGCGTGGAACCAGTCGATGATCAGCGAAGAGGGCAAGATGAAGCTCGGCTTGATCTGACGCGATCGGTGCGGGAGGACGGCTGCGGCTTGCGCAGCCCGGGCCGGACCCCTTAGGGTTAGGCCTTCCCCCCATTCCCGCATGTCCCCGCTTTCCCGCCTCAGGATCAAGATCTATGCCGACGGCGCCGACCGCGCGGGCATTCTCCGGCTCCACGCGCTGCCGTTCATCCACGGACTCACCACCAACCCGACGCTGATGCGCAAGGCGGGCGTGGGCGACTACGAGGCCTTCGCTCGGGAGGTGCTGCAGGTGGTGACTGACAAACCGGTCTCCTTCGAGGTCCTAGCCGACGACTTCCCCGAGATGCGGCGGCAGGCGCTCAAGGTCTCGGCCTGGGGAGCCAACGTCTACACGAAGATCCCCATCACCAATTCGCACGGCGAGAGCTCCGTGCCGCTGATCCGCGAACTCGCGCTCGCCGGGGTCCGGATGAACGTCACGGCGATCCTCACGCTCGAGCAGGTGCGGGCCGTGACAGCCGTCCTCCAGGCGGAGGTGCCGGCCGTCGTGTCGGTCTTCGCCGGGCGCATCGCCGACACCGGGGTGGACCCCATGCCGATCATGCGCGAGGCGCGCGCCGCGCTGGTCCATCTCCCCCGCGCCGAGTTGCTCTGGGCCTCGGTCCGCGAGGTGCTGAACATCCTGCAAGCCGACGCCACCGGCTGCGACATCGTGACGGTGACGCACGACGTCCTCGCCAAGGCCCAGACGATGCTGGGTCAGGATCTCACGGCTCTCTCCCTCGACACCGTGCGGATGTTCGCCCGCGACGCCCGCGAGGCCGGCTTCCAGCTCTAGCCCGCGACGTATCCGGACGGCGTCCGTGCCTGCCTTCCCATCCTCTTCCCCTTCCCCGTGAATCTGCTCTTCGTCAACTACGGCGATTTCACCACCAACAGCGTCAACCACCTCGCCGGCTTCACCGCGGCCCTCGCCGCCGCCGGCCATGACTGCGTGGTGGCGGTTCCCGGCAACCTCGACTCGCTGAGCGTCGTTCCCCACCCACGGTTCCGCGCTGCGACGTACGAGCAGTTGCTAGCCGAGCCGGCCGCATTCGCGGACGGGCGTCCGGCGGACATTGTCCATGCCTGGACCCCGCGCGAAGGCGTCCGCCGCTTCGTCCTCGCCTACCGACATCTCGCCGCCTCCCGCGTCATCGTCCATCTCGAGGACAACGAGGAGCACCTGCTGCAGGCATACATGCGCCGGGACCTCGCCCTGCTCCGCGATGAGTCGCCGCTCGACTATCCGAAGCCGCTCCCGGACCTGCTGTCCCATCCGGTACGCTACCGCAACTTCCTGCGCGTCGCCGATGGCGTCACGGTCATCGTCGACACCCTGCGCGCGTTCGTCCCCGCCGGGGTACCCGTGCTCTCGCTGCCGCCGGGTCTCGATCCCACTGCTTCCGACCCGACGGCAGGAACCGTCGGCCTGCGCGAGCAGATGAAGATCCGACCCGACGAGCGGGTGATCGTCTACACGGGCAGCAACACGTTCGCCAACGAGGGCGAGATCCGTGAATTGTTCCTCGCCGTGCAGCGCCTCAACGCCGCCGGCTGGCCCACCCGGCTTGTCCGGACCGGCTTCAGCAGCCCGGACTTTGTCGCCTCGCTTCCGGCTGACTGGCCCCAGTGGACGATCGATCTCGGCTTCATCGAGAAGGGTCGGCTGCCGGGCCTGCTTGCGATCGCCGATGCCCTCGTGCAGCCGGGGTCGCCGGGGACGTTCAACGACTACCGTCTGCCCTCGAAGCTGCCAGAGTTCCTCGCCAGCGGCCGGCCGGTCGTGACCGTCGCCAGCAACCTCGGCCTGCAACTCGAGGACGGCGTCAATGCCCTCGTCCTCCCGGTCGCGGACGCCGCCGCGATCGCCGAGGCGTGCATCCGCATTTTCTCCGACGAGGCCCTTGCCCGCCGCCTCGGCGAAGGCGGCGCGGCCTTCGCGCGGCGGCACTTCGACCTCGCAACCGTCGCCGGGCGCTTGGCGGCCTTCTACGACGAGATCCTCGCGCGGCCGGCACCCGCGTGGTGGCAGGACGCCGCCCCCGGCGCCGAACTCACCCTCGCCGCGCGCCGCCTCCACGCGCTGCTCGCCTCCCGGCCGGGCAGCCCGGCCGGAGGCTGGTCCGACCTCGTCGCGGCCGCCGCCGACCTCGCTCGCTCCTGTCGCGACCTCGAATGGATCGACGCCCGCCACGAGGAGACCCTCGCCGCGGTCCGCCAAGACTTGGGGTCGGACCGCGACGAGTGGCGGCGCGCGTGGCAACTCACCGACCAGCACGTCAAGAACCTGCGGGAAGCCCGGATCGCAACGGAGAACCACGCCGCCAATCTCGAGAAGGTGGTCGCAGGGCTCACGGCCGACGTCGAGCGCATATCCGTTGGGCTGGAGCAAAGCAACGGCCTGCTCCACTCCGCCCGGCAGCAGAACGCGGCGCTTGAGAAGGAACTGGCCCGCTACGAGAACACCCCGACGGTCGAGGCGAAGCTCCTCGCGGCGCACGACGAACTCCGCGTCGCGCGGGAGCAGGGCGACGGCTGGCAGCGCGCCTGGCAACTCACCGACCAGCACGCGCGCAACGTGGAGGAGAGTCGGATCGCGACGGAAAACCATGCCGCCAACCTCGAGAAGGCGGTGTTGGGACTCACCGCCGACGTGGAGCGCGTCTCTGCGCAACTTGAGCAGAGCACCAATCTCCTGCAGTCGTCCCGCCGGCAAGCCGCCGCCTACGAGCGGGAACTGGCCCGGGAGGAGCGCAACCGGGCCATCATCGGGGAACTCAAGACCGCCCTCGCCGAGCAGGCATCCGCGCTCACCGAGGCGCACGGCCGCCTGGCGGAAGGCGAACGCCACGCCGCCGGACTCGTCGGCCAGATCGCGGCCCGAGACACCTCGCTCGCACAAGCGGCGTACCAGCTCGCCCACACCCGTGCCGGCGCCCTTGCGCTCGGCGAACGCGCCCGGGCGGAATCGGACCTTCTGCGCCAGTTGCTCCGCGACCGCGAGGAGGCGCTTGACTCGCGCGAACGCAAGGTCCGCGCCATGCAGGCTTCCGCGTCCTGGCGGCTAACCGCCCCTTTGCGCGCCCTCCGGCGGTGGCTGATCGATCCGCTCCAGCGCGCGGCGGCGGACTCCACCGGCGCGGCCGCGGCCAAACTCGCCCTGCGCCCATCCGGCCTGGAATTCCGTCCGGAAGAATTCGCCGATGTCTCGAACTCCTTCGTCTACAGCATCGATTACCCGCAGGCGTGGAGCTTTGCGGGCGCCAAGGTGGTCGTACGCGGTTGGTGCCTCTCGCGATCACCCCTGTCCCTGAAAAAGATCCAAGCCCGGATCGGTGCCCGCTCCTACTCCGGCGTGTACGGCCTGAAACGCATGGACGTCCTTGCCGCCCTCCGCGACACCCCGCAGGCGGAATACAGCGGATTCAAGATCGAGGTCGCGCTGGAGGAGACCGACACTGAAATCATCCTCGAGGTCGCCGACACCCACGGAATCTGGCACCCTTTTTTTCGCTCACCAGTGCGCGTGGGAGCTCACCTCGCCGCACCGGAGCTGACCAGCTATGAGCGCTGGGTCGAGACCTACGATCGCCACACCCCCGAATCCCTCGCCGCCCTTGCCGCCCGCGTGCCGCAACTGCGGCAGCGGCCTCTGATCTCCATCGTCGTGCCGGTATATCACCGGTCGGCCGACGACGAAGTCTGGCTCCGCCGCGCCGTCGACAGCGTACGCCGGCAAGTCTACCCGCACTGGGAACTCTGCCTCGCCGACGACGCCTCGCCTGCCCCCCACGTCCGTCCCCTGCTGGAGGAGTTCATGCGCGAGGACCCGCGGATCAAGGCCGTCTTCCGCGAGCGGAACGGCCACATCTCCCACGCTTCCAACTCGGCCCTCGGTCTCGTCACCGGCGAGTTCACCGCACTGCTGGATCACGACGACGAGCTCGCGCCGCACGCGCTGTACGAGGTCGCCTCGCTGCTCGATGTGCACCCGGACACGGATCTCGTGTACTCGGACGAGGACAAGATCGACGAAGAGGGCCGGCGGCATGAGCCGTACTTCAAGCCGGACTACCTGCCCGACCTCTTCAAGAGCCAGAACTACCTGTCCCACCTCTCAGTCTACCGCACCTCCCTGCTCCGCGCGGTCGACGGCTTCCGGCCGGGCTACGAAGGCAGTCAGGACTGGGATCTCGCGCTCCGGGTCATCGAGCGGTCTTCGCCCGAGCGAATCCGGCACATTCCCAAGGTGCTCTACCATTGGCGCGCCATCCTCGGCTCAACGGCACTGATGCTGAGCGAGAAAAACTACCCGGTGGAGGCGGCGAAGCGCGCGCTGACCGATCACTTCCAACGCATCGGCGAAGCCGTCGAGCTCGTGCCGGTCCCCGGCGATCACTGGCGTGCCCGCCGGCCGCGCCCGGAGCCGGCACCGCTGGTTTCGATCATCATCCCGACGCGCAACGGTCATCACCTGATCTCCCGCTGCATCGACACGCTCGTCGCGAAGACCCTCTACCCAAACTACGAGATCCTCGTCATCGACAACGGCTCGGATGAACCGGCGACGCTGGACTACTTCCGCCAGATCGAGTCCGACCGGATCGCCGTGCTCCGCTACGATGCGCCGTTCAACTATTCGGCGATCAACAACCACGGTGTCCGCCACGCCCGCGGCAGCATCATCGCGCTCCTCAACAACGACCTTGAGATCCTTCACGGCGAATGGCTCGACGAGATGGTCAGCCAGGCGGCGCGGCCCGAGATCGGCTGCGTCGGCGCACTCCTCTACTATCCCAACGACACGATCCAGCACGGCGGTGTGGTCATCGGCATGGGCGGCGTCGCCGGGCACCTCTTCCGCGACTTCCCCCGCGGGACGGACGGACGCTGCAATCGGGCGCGCCTGACGCAGAACTTCTCGGCCGTGACCGCCGCGTGCCTCGTGGTGCGACGAGACACCTTCGAAAAGGTCGGGGGCCTGGATGAATCGCTGGCGGTCGCCTTCAACGACATTGATTTCTGCCTGCGCGTGCGCGCGACGGGCCTGCGCAACCTCTGGACGCCCTTCGCCGAGCTCTACCATCACGAGAGCGCCAGCCGCGGCGCGGAAGATACGCCCGAGAAGCACGAACGCTTCCGCCGCGAGGTTGAGAGCATGATCGGGCGCTGGCGCGACGTGATCGCCCATGATCCCGCCTACAATCCTAACCTCTCCATGGAACTCACCGACTACAGTCTCGCGGCGCCCCCGCGGGTGTGGTCACCGTAGTCGGTCGCAGGCAATCGCATCGCCGGCGGTCCGCCGCAGGACCGCCTGACGGCGCATCGGTCGGGCGCGGCTCTCGCCTATCCGCGGCTCAGCGCCAGCCGGACGGCCAGGGCGATCAGGACCACGCCCATGGCCCGGTCGAACCAATGGCCGCGCCGGAGAAACGCCCGACGCACCGAGGGTTGGCTGAAGCCAAAGGACACGAGAGAAAACCACAGCGTCGTCGTCACCGCCATCCATGCTCCGTAGGTTCCCTGCAGCCAACGCGGCGTCTGCGGGCTGACCACGACGGTGAACACCGACAGGAAGAACCACGTGGCCTTCACGTTCGTCGCATTCGTGAGGAAACCCGTGAGGAACGCCCGGCGGACGCCGACCCCGGAGGCGTCGGCCTGCGGACTCGCCTCCGCCGCGACATCGGAGCGCGGGCGAGCGCGGAGCGACTGGATGCCGAGCCAAAGAAGGTAGGCGGCGCCGACGATCTGGATGCCCTCGAGGACGCGCGGCGACGTGCGCAACAGGAGGCCGAGACCAAGGACGCTGTACAGCACATGCACCACGATCCCGCAGCCGATCCCCGCGCTGGTGGCGAGCGCGACGCGGCGGCCGTGGACCACGCTCTGGCGGAGCACGATCGCGAAGTCGGGTCCGGGACTGATCACCGCCAGGGCGTGCAGGACAGCCAGCGTGGTGAACTCAGCGAACGGACTCGTCATGGCAGGGTGGCGAAGAACGAGGCGGACAACGCGGTACGGTCAGCCCGGGCCACGACACCGGCCCGGGAACCGGAGGGGTGAGCCGCGGTGGTCGGAGTTCAAAGCTGGTTCGCGCGGACCTCGGGATCCGCAAGGAGACGATCGATTCCCCGCGAACGGCTGAATTCCTCGAGGCGGGCATCCCCTGGATGCTTGCGCGAAGCCTTTTCCAGCAGCTTGCGGGCGTCGGATTCGCGATTGAGGACCAGGAGAACGTAGACTTGGGAGATGATCTCCGACGTTGCCGACGTCTCGTCGTAGCGGTCCTCGTGCAGCGCCAGCGCGCGCCGATAAGCCGTGCGGGCCTCGTCCTTCTTGCCGAGGCGATTGCGGACCAAACCGATGCTGAACCACCACTCGGGCAGATCATCGCGCAAGGCGATGGCCTTCTCCATCGACACCTCGGCGCGCGGATAGTCCCGGATCTGGGCGGCGAAGGCGGCCTCGCTCGCGTGACCCTCGGCCTCGGCCGCCACCCGCTTGTCCACCGTCCGGGGTGCACCCGGCTCGCGGTCCCCGCCGCCACACCCGGAGGCCGCGAGAACCAAGGCCGCGACGGCGGCGGAAGCGGCGGCGGCACGGACGACAGACCGGGTGGAAGCGACGAACGACGAAATCGGCATGGGAAGACGGTCCACGCTACGGACCCCACGGGCCGATGAAACCCAAAAAAGTGAGCCCGCCTCACCCACGCGGTGGCGCCGCCTTCTCCCTCTCGCTGGGTGGGGCGGCACCTGGAGCAGTCCGACGGCCGCACGCCTCCTTCCGCCTACAAATCGATCGGCACCGTTGCCACGGCCTCCTCGAGCGTGGTGATTCCCTCGCGCACCTTCAGCAACGAGTCCTGGTGCAACGTCTTCATGCCCCCGCGCATGGCGATGCGCTTCAACTCGGAGGCTTCCAAGCCCTTGTTGATGCCATCGATCAGCTCGTCATTGGTGATCATCAACTCGTGGATGCCCACGCGCCCCTTGTAGCCCGAGTTGCCGCACTTTGGGCAGCCCCGCGGGTTGGCCTTGTAGATCGGACCACTCCAGCCCAGGCCCTTCTGGAGAATCTCCTTCTCCCGCGCATGCGGCTCGGCCTGGTAGCGACAGCTCTTGCACACCCGGCGCATCAGGCGCTGGGCGCAGACGCAGAGCAGCGACGAAGAAATCATGAACGGCTCGACCCCCATGTCGGTGAGTCGCGCCACCGTCGAAGGCGCGTCATTGGTGTGCAGCGTGGAGATGAGCAAGTGACCCGTGAGTGCGGCCTCGACCGCGATGTTCGCGGTCTCCTTGTCGCGGATCTCACCCACGAGGATGATGTCCGGGTCCTGACGCAGGAAGGAACGCAGCGCGGCGGCGAAGGTGAGGCCGATCTGCCGGTGCATCTGCATCTGATTGATGCCATTGAGCGTGTACTCGATCGGATCCTCGGCGGTGCGGATCACCAGTTCCGGCGAATTGATCTCGTTGAGCGCCGAGTAGAGCGTCATCGATTTGCCGGAGCCGGTCGGTCCGCAATGCAGGATCATTCCGTACGGCTGGCGGATCACCTCGCGGTAGCGGACCAAGTTTTCCTCGGAGAAACCGAGCGCTGTCATCGGCAGCGTCGACTTCTGCTTGTCGAGGATACGCATCACGACGCCCTCGCCGTGATTGAGCGGTGCGGTGGACACGCGCAGATCGATGTCCATCCCCTTCTTGGTGTATTGCTTGAAGACGATGCGACCGTCCTGCGGCAGGCGGCGCTCCGCGATATCAAGGTTGCACATGATCTTCAGACGGGCGACGAGCGCCGGCCCCACCCGCGCCGGGAGACGCAGCTTTTCCTGGCAGACGCCGTCGATGCGGTACCGGACGACCATTTCCTTTTCCTGCGGCTCGACGTGGATGTCGGATGCGCCGAGGTAGTAGGCGTCCTCGATCACGCGATTTGACAGCTGGATGATGGGGCCGGACTCCTCGTTGACCTCCTCGCTGGCGGACTCCTCGCCGGTCTTGCCGAATTCCGCGCCGATCTGCTGCACCACCTCATCGAAGCCGGCGCGCTCGTTGGTTTTGGCGAACTTGTCGCGGATATCCTTCTCGCGGCCGAGCAAGCGGACGATCCGCTTGCCCGTCATTTCCTGCAGGCGAGCCGGGACCGTGACCTCAAACGGGTTGGCAAACGCCACGAGCAGGAAATCGCCGACCTGGCCGACGGGCAGGACGACGTGCTCCTGGCAGTACTCCTGCGGAATGCGCTCGAAGGTGGAGGCCGACACCCGGTGACGGCTGACATTGCAAGGCGCGAGCCCCAAGGCTTGCGCGCGAGCGACGAGCAATTGGAACGGCGTGATCCCGTGATTTTCCTGGAGCAGCTTATCGAGCGCTTCACCGCTCAGCTCATCGGGATGGCCCGCGAGCGCCTGGCGTTGCTCCGCGGTGATCCGACCGAACTCTTCCAGCTTGGCCACCACTTGGGTCTGAACTTTTCCGAGAGGCATGAGAAAACTCCGTGCTGAGGGCTTGGGTTAGCTGCCGGACCGGGCCGCGATCGCCGACCGCTCCTGCTCCAGCTTTTCGAGGTAGTCGGCCAGCATCTCCAGCGTCGTCGCGTACCAGATGATGGGACCGTTGAGCACCTTCTCCCAGTGCTTCCGCACAGCGGCACTCAGGTAATAGGCGGTGGCGACGGAGTAAAAATCGTCCTCCCGATCAAACGGCACCGTCCACGTCGCCCAGCAGGCAGTAACATCCACCGATTTGCGCAACTCATCCAAGACATCGTAAGATCGCAGATCAATCAGCCCAACCGGCTCTTTTTCAGTTACATAGGCAATGACGTCGTCCTCTTTGAGGACCTTCATCTGATTGCAAAGCACGCCCAGCAGCGTGCTCTGGCGGGCGTTCTGCGCGGCGATGATCTCGAAAAGCTTCTCGTTGGCCTTTTCGAGGTCTTCGATCTTGACCAAGTTGGCCTCGACGAGGGAGGCGCCCATGAGGCGGTTGGCCCGCATGAGCAGCGCGCGATTCTCGGGTGACATGTAGGATCACTACGTCACGCCGTGGCCTCCGCTTCAGATGCGCTTTTTCTTGGCCTTGGGTTCGGGGCCGCGGACGCGGCGGCGGAGGCCTTCCTTGAGGGTCTCGAGGCCCTTGCCATCGAGGCAGGAGATGCTGAGGACATCGACCTTGTGGCGCCGCTTGAATTTCGCGAGCTGGGCGCGGGCCTCGGGGAGATCCATCTTGTTGGCCACCACGAGGCGCGGCTTCTTGAGCAGGGCGGGATCGTAGAGTTTGAGCTCCTTGAGGAGCACGCGGTAGTCCTCGCGGGGATCGCGGCCGTCGACGCCAGCCATGTCGATGAGGAACATCAGCAGTCGGCAGCGCTCGATGTGGCGCAGGAAGCGGTGGCCGAGGCCGCGATTCTCGCTGGCGCCCTCGATCAAGCCCGGGACGTCGGCGAGGAGGATGCGGTCGTAGCGGGTGGGATCGGGGAACTCGATGACGCCGATCTGCGGGTGCAGCGTGGTGAACGGGTAGGCGGCGGTCTTCGGCCGGGCCTGGGTGATCGCGGTCATCAGGGACGACTTGCCGGCATTCGGGAAGCCCACGAGACCCACATCCGCGATACTCTTGAGCACGAGGCGGAAGGTCCCGCCCTCGCCGGGGTGTCCGGGGTTGGCGTTCCGAGGAGCGCGATTCGTGGAACTCTTGAAGTGGGTGTTGCCCCAGCCGCCATTGCCGCCATTGCAGAGCACGACCCGCTGGCCGTCCTCCACGACTTCGGCGACCAATCGGCCCGTCTCGTCGTCGATGACCACGGTGCCCAGCGGCATCCGCAGGATGACGGCCTTGCCCTCGCGCCCATGGCAATCCTTGCCCAAGCCGTGTTCGCCGCGCTCGGCCTTCCAGTGCGGCTTGAACTTGTAGTCGATCAGGTTGTTCGTGTCGTCGTCGCCCAGCAGGATCACGTCGCCGCCCTTCCCGCCGTCGCCGCCGTTGGGTCCGCCCCAGGGCTCGTATTTCTCGCGACGGAACGAGACGCAGCCGCGCCCGCCGTCACCGGCCTGGACCTTGATCACGCATTCATCGACGAACATGACCGAGGAGTGTGCAGAAACCCCCGGGCTTGCCAAGGGGGATGGACCGAGGCGTGCGAACGCGCAGCCTACAGCGCAATCTTGATGCCCTTGCGCAGGTACGTCGGCACGTCGAGGTCCTGTCCCTCGAAGAGATTGCGGTCCGTCTTGTCGAAGTAGCCGCGGCTCTCGAGCTCATTGAACGAGAATTCGTTTTGTTGGGTCGGGACGGCGGGCAGTTCGAGGGAGAGCTGGGGGCCGCCGGCGGCCTTGGTGGCCTTGGCGCCGGCCTTGGCGGGCGCGGCGGTCGGGGCCTCGCTGGGCACGGCCGGAGCCGGGGCCTCGAGCTCGGCCGAGAGGGAAGTCGGGGCGGCGACGGGCCGCGGGCGCGCGGGCGCCAGGGGGCGGCGAGTGTTGACGCGGCTGCCGATGTCGGTCGTGCCGAGTACGCAGACTTCGACGCGGCCGGCCATCGTCTCATCGATCACCGCGCCCATGATGACATGCGAGTCGCGCCCGAACTGCTCGGTCACGGCCGTCATGATCTCGTTCACCTTGGGCAGCGTGAGGTCGGGGCCTCCGGCGATATTCACGAGCAAGCGCTCGGCCTTGCGGGAGAACTCCGGGGTGGCGAGCAGCGGGCAGAGCTTGAGACTCTCGATGGCCTCGGGCACGGCTTGGTCGCCCTGGCCTGAGCCGAGACCAAAGAGCGTCTTGCCACCGCGGGCCACGAACGCCTGGCGCAGAGTGGCGAAGTCGAGGTTGATCAGGCCGGTGCGGTGCAGCATGCCCCAGATCGACTTCACGCCGCGGCCGATCCACTCATCCGCGCGCGCGAACGAGTCGAGGACCGTCTCGTTCTCCGCCGCCTCCTGCAGGAGGACATCGTTGGGGAGGGGAATGACGGCATCGCACACCTTGCGCAGCGCCTGCAGACCCTCTTCGGCCTGACGCAGGCGGCGGCCACCCTCGAAGGCGAAGGGCATCGTGACGAAGGCGATCACCAGCGCACCTGCCTCCGAGGCCAGCTCGGCCAGGACCGGCGCTGCCCCGCTGCCCGTGCCGCCACCCATGCCCGCGACGAGGAACACGAGATCGCAGTTGGCCACGACGGCCTGCAGCTTTTCCCGATCCGTCTCCGCCGCCTCGCGACCGAGTTCCGGATCGCCACCCGCGCCGAGCCCGCGCGTCACCGTCGCGCCGATGAGGATCTTTTCCTCCACCGGCGAGCTCGCGAGCGCCTGATGGTCCGTGTTGATCACCGTGAGCGCGAGGCGCTCCAGGTTCTCCATCTTCAGACGGTCAACCGCATTGGCGCCGGCACCGCCGACGCCGATGACCTTCATCGCGACGCTTCGGTCGGTGAGCGCGCTGTGTTCGAGGGGAAGTTCGTTCGCCTGCATGGGGACGGGGCGTGGACTCAGGAGGCAAAGAGTTTCTTGAGCAACCCGGTGCTCCGGCTGCGCGCCGTCGGCACCTCGGGTCGGGAGCTGAGGCCGTAGTGAAGCAAACCCAGCACCGTCGAAAAGCTGGGGTCGCGGAGATTCTCACTGACCCACGACGGTGCCTCACTCAGGTGCGCGGATACGCCGAAGACCTTGCCTGCCGCCTCGGTGATGCCGGGGAGCTTGCTGGTGCCGCCGGTCAGCACCACGCCCGACCCCAGGCGTTCGGGAGCGAAGGCCGGGCCAAGCTTCTTCTTCACGACCTCCAGCAACTCCCACACTCGCGCGGAGGTGATCTGTTCGATCGTCAGGCGCGGAAACTGACGGTCGCCGATCGCGAAGTCCCCGTTCAGCCACACCCGGTCGTCGCGGCTCTTGGTGACCATCGTCGCCCGCGCACACCGGAGCTTCAGCTTCTCCGCCTGTCCCTCGGTCAGCCGAAGACCCAGCGCCAGGTCGTTCGTGAGATGCGAACCGCCGACGGGCACGACGCCCGCGACCTGCGGCATGCCGTCGCGGTACAGCACGTAGTCCGTGGTGCCCGCCCCGATGTCGAGCACGAGGACGCCATGCTGGCGCTCGTCCGGCGCGGTCACGACCGTACCGGATGCGAGGCTGGAGAGGATCAGTTCGGAGACCCGGACATTGAAACCGCGGATGACGTGGATGTTGTCGGCGATGCGGCTCTCCTGACCGTGCACCACGAAGTAGCTCACCTGCAGCTCGCGGCCGACGAGACTGTCGGGGTCGGGCACCAGGCGGCCGTCCAAGCGGAACGGCCGACGCAGCCGCTGCACGACCATTCGTCCCTCGGGCAGCTGCTTGGATCGCGCCATGTCGCACACCGTGGCGGTGTCGAACTCGCTCACCATGTTGTTGGCGGCGGAAACCTCCACGGAGGCGTCGCTGGAAAAGCCATCGAGGTGTGCGCCGGTTTGCGCGAGGTAGACCTCGTCCACCCGCACGCCCGCGCTGCGCTCCGCCTCGAGCAGCGCGCTGTGGGCGGCATCGCTCGCGGCCTTGAAGTCGAAGACCGAGCCCTTGATCACGCCGCGGGAGGCGCACTCGCCCATGCCCACGATGCTCAGGCTGCGACCGTTGGTCACCTCGCCGATGAGTACGCTCACCTTCGCGGTTCCGATCTCGACGGCACCGATGTATTTTGTCCGAGAAATCACGTCAGCCCTCCGGGTTGGGGGAAATACTCACGATAAAGCGGGGTGGGCCGGCCGTTGCCGTCGCGCCAGCAGGCTTGCCGTTGGTTCCGGCGCGCGGGGCATCCCGCAACGCGGCGGGGCCTGGGTTCGCCACGGGAGCCGGCACGAGCGCACCGGCGGCGCCCTCCGGCGCATACACCACGGGCACCTGTTTCTTGCCCAGCGACAGGTTGATCGTGCTGACCGGACGCTCCCGCGTCTCCGCCAGCACTGCATCCAGCAATGCCACTTGCGTCAGGAAGTCGTCGCGCAGCCCGAAGGTGATTTCCTTCACTTGCTCCGTCCGCACCAGAATCTCGCCGTAGCTGGCGAAGCGTTCCATCCCGATCACCCGCCATGTCCGGCGCAGGTTCGGGACGTTGATCTGCGCGGTCTCGAGCAGATCAGCCACCGTTTCGAGACCCGCCACCGGTGAAAATCCACCCGTCTTCAGCGGAGCGAGCGTCACGCCATCAAGCCAGGGCAGCGCCGCCACCATCTCCGGCGCGAAGTTCACTCCGGGAAACACCATGCCGTCGCGGGCAACGAGGAGATCGCGGGCCTGACCGGAGCGGTCCGCGACCCGGAGACGCACCACGGGGCTGCGCTCCTGCAGCGTGACCAGAAGGGTGTCCGGGAACTTTCGCGTCAGGACCGCAGTCCGGACCTGCCGATCGGCGAGCAGATGAGTCTGGAGCGCATCCAGGTCGAGCTGCATCAACGCCACGCCTCGCGGCAGCGCGAGTTTTTCCACGACCCACTCTTCATCAAGGACGCCGTTGGTGGTGAGCTTGATCGTGCGCAGCGGATCCGACTTCACCGGCGCAGCCAGCCGCATCGGATCGTGCTGCCAGAGTTGCACCACTTCCCAGCCGGCCCAGGCGACGAAGGCGAAGGCCAACAGGCCCAGCCCCACCTTCACGAACCCCATCGTCAGGCGTCGTCGACCCTCGCGCGACATCGACCGGGGCGCGACCACCTGGGGGATGTCGCGCCACGAGCGGGCGGAGGAAGCGAGGCTGGAAGGCTTGTTCATCTCAGCGGGTCCCGCCGCGGAAACGCCGCAGCGCCGGGGTCACCAACTCCCTCACCAGCTCGGTGAAATCCAATCCCGCGCAGCGAGCGCTCATGGGCAGGAGGCTCGTGTCCTTCATGCCGGGGAGCGTGTTGATTTCGAGTAAAAACAGCTCGTCGCGAGGCGAGAGCATGAAGTCGATCCGCGCATAATCGCGGCAGCCGCAGGCCGCGAAGGCACGCTCCGCCGCGGACTGCGCCGCCGCCGTCACCGCGTCCGACAACGGAGCCGGCGCGAGGTACTGGGTCAGGCCTTTGGTGTACTTCGAGGTGTAATCAAAGGTGCCGGTCTGCGGCACGATCTCGACCACGCCCATGGCCTTGCCGTTGAGCAGGCCCACCGTGAGTTCCCGCCCGCGAATCCGCTGCTCCGCCAGCCACTCTCCGTCCGCCAAGCCCGCCAGCGCACGCTCCAAACCTGCCGGGTCATCACACACCGCCAGTCCAACGCTGCTGCCGGAAGCCCGGGGCTTCAGCACGACCTCAGGACCCAACCGTGTCACTAGTTCCGCAGTCGTCGGCCGACCCGACGCCGGGAAGCTCACCCCCGCCGCCACCCGCACGCCCGCAGCCGCCACGGCCTGCTTGGTCCGTTCCTTGTCGAAGGTCAGCGCGCTCGAGGCCGCATCACAGCCCGCGTAATGGACGCCCGCTGCGTCGAGCAAGGTCTGCATCGCGCCGTCCTCACCGAAGGTGCCGTGCAGCGTGGAGAAGATCACGTCCCGCGCGGGATCGAGCCCGGCCGGAAGTCCCGCCTCACCGACGTCCACCAGTCGCGTCGGGAAGCTCCGGGCCAGCGCCAGCGCGCTCGCGCGGCCGGAGCCCAGCGAGACCTCGCGCTCGGCGGAGACTCCGCCACACAGGACCACGATTGTCGGGGAGGGTGTTGTCATCGATTCAAAGTTCCTTCCGCCAATCGCCGCCGTAAAGCAGAACCTCCGGCTCCAGCGTCACGCCGCTCGCGCCCTGCACGCGCTCCCGCACGCGTCGGACGAGCGTGATCACGTCCGCCGAGGTGGCGCCCCCGCGGTTGATGATGAAATTCGCATGCACGGTCGACACCTCGGCTCCGCCGACGCGCTCTCCCTTGAGTCCGGCCGCATCGATCAGGCGACCCGCCGAATCCCCGGGCGGATTCTTGAACATGCACCCGGCGCTCGGCTCCCGCGGCTGCGACTGGTGACGCTTGTCGCGGTAGGCGTCGATTTGCCGCCGGATCGTCTCGTCTTCGCCTGGCGCCACGCGAGCCGGCCGCAACACCGCCTCGACGGCGATGGCCGCCTCAAGCTCCGCACAGTGCCGATAATCGACCTTCATTTCCGCTTTCCGGTAGGTCCGCACGGTGCCGTCGCGCGCCATAACGCGGACTTCCTCGACGACATCGAACATCCAGCCACCCATGGCGCCCGCGTTCATCCGCAGGGCCCCGCCCACGTTGCCGGGGATGCCCTCGAGGAACTCGAAGCCGACCAAGCCCGCCTTGCTCGCCAAGCCGCAGAGGTTCTTCAAGCGCAGCCCGGCTCCGACGCGAACCCGGCCGTCGGCCTCGGGGGCGAAGCGCTGCCAGGCGGGATGACCGAGGCTGATGACCACCGCATCGACGCCGGAATCGGGCACGAGGAGATTTGATCCGCGGCCCAGCATGATCACCGGAACGCCGGCGGCATGGGTGCGTTGCAACACCGACGCGAGATCGGCCTCCGAGGCCGGCTCGGCCAAAATTCGCGCCGACCCACCGACGCGCAGGGTGGTGCGGGTTGCCAGAGGTTCTTCCCGCCGCACGCCGGACTCCGGCGCCAGGGCCGCGTGCAGGTCCGCGGCGAGTGACTCCCAATCGATGCGCGGTCCGGTGCTCATACGGCCCGCTCCTTTGCTGAGCGCAACGACGCTTCCGGCCGGGACGACACGAGCGACTCCAAGTCATTCGCCAGCATCACCGCAGCGTCGACGCCCTGCTCCGACCGGAGCGCAGCGCGGTGAGCCGCCAGCGCGGCCGGGTCGGAAACGAGGGAGCGAACGACCGCCGTGAGCTCGACGAGCCGGCCCTGGGGCACCAGTCGCCCTCCCCCATCGCGCACAAAGGCAGCTGCGTTCGCCGCCTGATGATTGTCTGCGGCCTGCGGGTACGGCACCAGCACCGCCGGCGTCTCCGTGCGCACCAGTTCGGCGATCGTGCCCGCACCGGCCCGGGACACGGCCAGATCGGCAGCCGACAGGACGGTCGCCATGCGGTCCGAGAACGGCACCATGATCGCGCGCACCTCCGCGCCGTCGCGATCCCGCAACCGGCGCACCTCCTCGGTGCCCTTGCCGAGACCGGTCAGGCAATACAGCTGGATTCCGTTCTCGGCGAGCTCCGCCGCCGCGTCGCGCGACCACGCATTGAGCGCGGATGCGCCCTGGCTTCCCCCGAGCACCACCACCACAGTCCGATCCACGAGGAGTCCGAGGGACCGGCGCGCCTCATCCGCGGGCTCGCGCCGAAACTCACGCCGCACCGGCAGGCCCGACTCCCGCACCGCACCGCGACGCGCCGAGCTCAGCGTCACCCCCGGCGGCAGGTACACGCGCCGGGCGATCCGCCCGAGGACCCGGACCGCGCGGCCGGGCACGCGATTCGCCTCGTGCAGCACCACCGGCACCCCCAGCAACCACGCCGCCACCGCGGGCCCGACGGACGTAAAGCCGCCAAAGCCGATCACCGCCGCCGGGCGTTCCCGACGCACTCTCCGCCAACTCGTCACCAGCGCGCGCATCTGCCCGAGGGTGAAGCGCACCACCCCCGCGATGCCACCCTCCAGGCCGGCCGAGGGGACCGCCTCAAATTCAAGCTGCGGATACTTCTCCGCCAACCGCGCATCCACCTGCTTGCGGCTGATCAGGAGACGGACCGCATGGCCGCGCCGCTGCAATTCCTCCGCGAGCGCGATCCCCGGCGCCAAGTGCCCACCCGTCCCGCCGCAGGAAATCAGGAAGCGGCTCATGCCGTCACCTCCTCAAGTCCGCGCGACGAAAGACCGGCCCCGGGCTTGCCCCAAGAACGCTGGGTATTCACGAGGATGCCGAGGATCATTCCCATGAGCACGAGATTGGAAAGGCCCGCACTGATGAAGGGCAGCGACATGCCCTTCGTCGGCAGGATTCCGGTCACCACCCCAAGGTTGATCACCGCCTGCAGCAGCATCAGCAACAGGCATCCGGCCACGAGCAGGTAATGGAAAAGATTCGGCGCGCGCCGGAGATGCACGAGGCCCGCGATGAACATGATCAGGAAGATGACCACCACGCCGAGCGTGAACCAAAGCCCCAGTTCCTCCCCCACCACCGCGAAGACAAAGTCCGTGTGCGCCTCGGGCAGGAAGTTCATCTGCTGCCGCCCCTGCCCGAGCCCGGCCCCTTCCGTGCCACCCACCGCGAACGCCGCGAGCGATTGGTAAAGTTGGTAGGTGCCGCCCTGCTTATTGCCCTCCACGTCCAAGAAGGCGGTGAAGCGCCGGAGTCGGTTCGGGTTGTGAATTACCAACACGGCGAAGGCCATCACCGCCGCCAGAACCGCCGGCAGGATGTACCGCCACCGTGCCCCCGCCAGGAACATCAGGCCCACCCCCACCGCGAAGGTCAGGGCCGCCGTTCCGAAGTCGGGCTCCAGGACGATCAACGCCGCGAAGCCCACGATGATCAGCAAGGGCTGCGCGAAGCCGCGCCAGAAGTCGGACAGCCTCGTCTGATTCGCCGCGAGGTAATGGGCGACACAAAACACCATCGCCAGCTTGCCCAGTTCGGACACCTGGAACCGGAGGCCGCCGAAGCCGAGCCAGCGTCGGCTGCCTTTCACCGAAACTCCGAGGCCTGGGATCAGCACCAGCACGAGCATCAGCGCCGCCACGCCACCCACCACCCAGATGTACCGGCGCGCCAATTCGAGATCGACGCGGCTCACCACCCAACCGACCACCGTCGCCAGGCCCACCCCGATGAGTTGCTTCGAGACGTAGAACAGCGGGCCCTGCTTGAACGACGCACTCGCACTGAAAAGAATCGTGATCCCAAGGAAGGACAGCGCGACCGCGCAGACGACGATCACCGCCACCGGGCTCAGGCTGAGCCGCGGTCGCACGGAATCGGTCGTCACTGCGGAATGGGTCATCGCCGGATGCGGGGACTCAGGGTTAGGGAAAACGTTCCTGTTCGATTCAAGAAGAGCTCACCCGGCTCACGCCGCCGCATCGCCGCCCTTGGGCGTCTCCTCGACGCGGATGACCGGAACCTCCGGCGCCGGGCTCAGCGGCGATTCACTCTCCGGTGTCACGACCGGGAGAAACGGACTGGCCGCGTCGGGCGTCACCGTCGGTGCCACCGCCGCAGGAGCCGCGGCCGGGGCCGCCGCGTCGGCCTTCTTTCCGGGAATCACGAGTTCCTGGCCCGGTCGGATCTTCGAGGGATCAGCGATGTTGTTCGCCGTTGCCAGCGCACCGACCGAAATGCCGTAACGCTTGCGAATCGAATCGAGGCTCTCGCCCGACTTGACGATGTGCACCAAGGCACCGTTCGCATTCGGGATCGCGGCCGCCGGGGCCGCGGGTCTCGCCGCGCCGGCCTCCGGCAGGGCCGCGCCGGGCTCCGGCACCACCAACCGCTGGCCCACCCGCACGATGTCGGACTTCAGATTATTCAGCCGCTTCAGCGTCGCGATCGTGGTCCCATGCTGCCGCGCGATGGTGCCAAGCGTGTCGCCGCCCTTCACCACGTGCACGGTCGCATCGTCACTCGCGGCCGCCGCAGTGGTCACCCCACCTGCCGCCGCCGCCACCGGCTTCGCCGCGCTGATCATCAGCTTCTGGCCGATCTTCAGGGAGGCCGTCTGCGAGAGCTGGTTGGCCGCCGCCACCTCGGCGACGGTCAGGTTGTAGCGCTTCGCCACCGTCCAAAGGCTGTCACCGCGCACCACCGTGTGCGTGCGGGCGGGGGTCACCCCGTCCACGGTCGCCGGCGCCACCGCCCCTGCTACCGGCGTGCCCGGGCGGGTCGGACTGAAACGCACGGTGGCATCGACCGGCGCGGATGAACTCGGTACCTCCGGGGCCGCCGCCAGCGGCGAGACCGACTCGGCGAGGGGCGCGGCCGCGAGAACCTCAGGGGACTCTGCGGCCGGAGCGGCCGCGATCGTGTCCGCCGGGGTCGGCGGTGTCTTGCGCGCCGGCGTGCGGCAGCCCGGTACCGCGAAGATCACGAGGAAGACCCCGAGATGGACCGCGAGCACGACGCCGAAGATGTGCAGGATTTTCATGGTCGAAAGAATGAACTCAAAGAGGGGGGGATGCTATGCGAAAGGCAGGGGATTCAGCGTGCGGCGGACCCTTGCGCCGCTGCGTAAAGGATGCTTTCGCGCAGGCCCGACGCCCTCCACCAGGCCGCCGCGAGGAGAAAGGTTTCATGCGCCGGTTCAGTCTCGAACGGCGTGTGCCGGAGCAGGACGTCGCCCGACGCATCATCCGTCGCCACGCGCGAGTCCGGCGGCAGGGTCTGGCCCAGACGATCCGCCCAGCGCTGGACCGTCTCTCCGGCAAATACGTCCCCGCCGACCGCACGTTCGAACATGCGCCAGCCCGCCGCGAAGGCCGCTTCCATGGAACCATGCCGCGCGGCTTCCTCCTCGAGCAGATTTGTCCAGATCACCGCATCCGCCCGGAGGTGCCGCAGGGCCAGAGACTCACCCGCGTCCATCCGGCTCACGAGAATGGAGTCCGGCGCACCGCCGCGCCGCGCCGCCACCACGCCGGCCAATCCTCCATCCGCTCGCTCGGCACCGGTCACGTCCTTGCCGGCCAAGTGCAGCGCTTCGGTCAGCAAACGCACGAGCCGCGTCTTGCCGCGGGTACCGGTCACCACCAACAGGCGCCCACGCCACAGGAGCGGGGCGAGGTCATTCTCGCGCAGCACCATCCATCCGGACGGGCTCCCGGGATCCGCCATCTCAGGCTGCCCCTCGAGGTCCGCACCCGCCGCAATCACCGCAAGCCCCGGCGCTGGATCTCCCGCCGCCGCACCGAGTCGATCGTGCCGCCACACTTCGACTCCCAGTCCCCCGAGCAACGACGTCACGCCGGCTGCAGCAGGCTCCGATCCCACCACCACGACGGGGCGGGAAAGCAGCGAGGTCAGGAAGGGCGGAGGCTGGAGCATGGTCGATCAGCGGAGCTTCAGCGTTCCCAGGCCGATCAGGGCACAGAGGAGCGAAATGATCCAAAACCGGAGCACGACCTTCGTCTCCGGCCAGCCCTTCTTCTGGAAGTGATGGTGCAGCGGGGCCATGAGGAAGAAGCGTCGCCCCTCCCCGGTGGGACTGCCTCGTTTCGTCCACTTGAAGACACCCACTTGGATGATGACCGAAAGTGCCTCGGCGACGAAGACGCCTCCAACAATCGCGAGGGTCAGGGGCTGCTGCACCATGAAGGCGATCACGCCGATGAGTCCGCCGAGGGCGAGGGAACCGGTGTCGCCCATGAACACTTCGGCGGGATGCGAATTGAACCAGAGGAACGCCATGCCCGCACCGACGAGCGCGCCGCACACCACCGCCAGCTCTCCCGTGCCGGGGACGTACCCGATCAGCAGGTACTCCGCGATCCGGGCGTTGCCCGCAGCATAGGCCATGATGCCGTAGACCAGCGCCACCGTGATGGTGCAGCCGATCGCGAGGCCATCAAGGCCGTCGGTCAGGTTGATCGCATTCGAGAATCCGACGATCCACAGAAACATCAGGATGAAGAGAGCCACCACCGGCAGTCCGACCCACAGCGGCACTTTCAGGAAGGGGACCCAAAGCTCGCGAATCGGCCCGGCGCTCACGGGATGCCACACCAGCGCCACCAGCGCCGCGAGGGTCACGAGGGTCTGCCAAATGATCTTTTCCCGGGACGAGATGCCGGAGCGGTTGCCCCGACGCACCTTCAGGTAGTCGTCCCGGAAGCCCACGGCCGTCAGCGAGGCATACACGCCGAGCGCCACCAGCACCCAGATGTTCGGCTCCGCCCAGAGGAGCGTGCTCACCGTCACCGCCGCGAAGATCATCAACCCACCCATCGTGGGGGTATGCTTCTTGTCGAAGCGCTGGGCGAGGTCACCCGTGCGATCATCATCATAGCTCGGTCCGAACTTCAGCCGTCGCAGCCACGCGATCAGCATTGGACCGATGACGAAGCCGATCACGAGCGCGGTCATGGCGCCTATCAGCGTGCGCAGCGTGATGAACCGCAGCAGGCGGAGGGGACCAAACAGGTCTTCGAACTCGGCGAGATAGCTCAGCATGGCGTCGCGGTGCTCAGTGCCCGGCCTCCCCCAGCGCGCGCTCCAGCGCATGCCGACGGCTGCCCTTCACAAAGATTGATCCGCGGAAGGCCGCGACCCGGCCGGCGAGGCTCGCCGCATCCGGCACGAGTTCGATCCGCGCCGGCGCCAGTCCGGCCTCGCGCACTCCGGCCCGCACCGCCTCACCCTGCCCTCCCACGAAGCAGCAGAGGTCACCCGCCCGCAGGGGCAAGCGGCGTCCGAGCTCCCGGTGGTGATGCTCCGCCTCGGTCCCGAGCTCTTCCATCGCCCCGAGCACGAAGAACCTTGGTTCCGCCTCCGGCGCGACGCTCAGGAAGGCATCCAGCGCGTCGCCCATCGATGCGGGGTTGGCGTTGTAGCAATCCACGTAAACCAAGCGATCCCCCTCCCGGCGTAGTTCCGCCCGCAGGTCACCCGGCCGCCAGCCCGCCAGCCGCTGCCGCAAGGAGTCGATCGGCAGCCCAAGGCGCAGCGCCACCACCAATGCGAGAGCGGCGTTCTGCGCCAAGCCCTCCGAGACCACACCCATCGTAAAGGCGATGTCCGGCGCCGCCGACAGCCGGAGCTCCGTCGTCGCCGCACTCCGCGCCAAGCAGTACCGCGCCCGATCGGCCCCGAGTGGCTCGCGCAACGCCGCCAGGTCCTCCACCCGCTGCACCTGCAGCGTCGGCACGGTCAAATCACGAAAGGCCGTGTACTCGAGGCACGAGGTCGGAAACACCGCCATCCGCGCGGCCCGCGGCAGCTCCGCCTTCTCGCGCGCCACTCCGGCCAGCGATCCCAGCGCCTCCAGGTGCGCCGGTCCCACCATCGTAATCACCCCGATGTCCGGCTCAATCATCGCCGCCAGCGGCGGCATGTCGCCGGGGACGCTGATGCCCGCTTCGATCACCGCGTACGCATGGTCCTGCGGATCGAGCCGCAGCAGCGTCAGCGGTACGCCCAGGTGGTTGTTCAGGTTGCCCCGCGTGGCCAGCACGCGCGGTTCGCCGCCGAGCAGCTCCGCCAGCAGGTTCTTCGTCGAGGTCTTCCCCGCACTGCCCGAAATTCCGATCACCGGCCCGCGGAATCGGCGGCGATGCTCGCGCGCCGCCGCCTGCAGGGCCAAGAGGGGATCGGCGACGACCAGCTGCGGCAGGGACTCCGCCGGATCCGCCTGCGCCACGAGGGCGGCCGATGCCCCCTTCGCCCTCGCTTCACCGAGGAAGGCATGGCCATCCCGGCGCTCCGTCCGCAACGCGACGAAAACGTCGCCCGGCTGCAAAGCCCGGGTGTCCTGAGTGAAGCCGGTCAAGCCGCGCTCCGGTCTCCGCGTCCACGCACCGCCGGTCGCCCGGGCAAGAAATTCAGGGCTGAAGGTAGGCATGATCCGCGTCAACCTCCCACCCGCGTCCCGCGCATCGCCAACAGGGTCCGCGCGACCCGGCGGTCATCGAAGGGCACGATGGTATCCGCCATCTCCTGGTAGCCGTCATGCCCGCGCCCGGCGATGAGCACCGCATCCGCCGGGCCAGCCATGTCGAGCGCGAGCGCAATCGCGCGCCGGCGATCCTCAATCCACGCGACGCGCGCCGGCTCGGTGACGCCGCGTTCGAGGTCGGCAAAGACCCGTCCGACGCCTTCCGTGCGCGGATTGTCGGCGGTCGCAATCACGAAGTCCGCCCCGTGCTGAGCCGCGGCCAGCAGTGCCGCGCGCCCGGAACGCTCCCGGTCGCCGGCCGCCCCGACCACCACGATGACGCGTCCCGAGGTTCCGGCGCGCACCGTCGCCAACGCCGCCGCCAAGGGACCGGCCGCGTTCGCCGCATCCACCACGACGTGGCAACGCTGCCCCGCCCGGATCGGCTCCATCCGACCCGGCACCGCCGCGAGACCCAGGACCGCTGCCACCGCCTCCGCCGGATCGCGGCCGAGCGCCCAGAGGGTCGCCACCGCCGCGAGGAGATTGCTGACGTTGGGCCGACCGATCAGCGGCGACGACACCCACGCGCGCCCGCTGGGCCAGACGAGGCAGAAGCGCGCACCGGATGCGTCGCACTCCACCGCTTCCGCCCGCACCTCCGCTGCCGGTGATTCGCCGAACGTCACCACCCGCACGCCCGCCGGGATGCGCTCCATCAGGGTCGTGCCCTGCAGATCATCGAGGTTCACGACCGCCACTCCGGGCTGCACTCCCAGTTCCCCGGTGAAGAGCCGCGACTTCAGATCGAAACATGAGGCCAGATCCCGACGACACTCCGCCGCCTCCTCCGCCAGGTGGGTGAACACCACCGCGCCAAAGCGCACGCCGAGGACGCGTTGCTGGTCGATACCCTGTGCGCTCACCTCCACCACCGCCTCGCGGCACCCGGAGTCGCGCATCTGCGCGAGCAGGCCGAAGGTGTCCAACGCCTCTGGAGTCGTGAGATAGGCCGGGACCGTCCGCGCCCCCAGATCGTAGTGAATCGAACTGATCAGCCCCACCCGCTGTCCGCCGGGCTGCCCCAAAAAATGCCGCAGCAGATGCGCCACCGATGTCTTGCCCCGGCTGCCCGTCACGCCGATCACCCCCAGCGCCCGATCCGGAAAGCCATAAAACCGCTGCGCCACCCGCGCCAGCAATTCGCGCGGATCCGCGACCTGCAGTGCCGTGACCCGCGATGGCATGGCCTTCGGGAGCCGCGCGGACACGACCGCCACCGCGCCGCGTGCCACCGCTTCATCCACGAAATCCGCGCCATCGGCACGCCGCCCCGGCAACGCAAAGAAGACGTCGCCCGGAGTGACCCGGCGGCTGTCGATCGCCAACCCGGAGACCGGCCGGGCGAGCGAGCCCCGGACCGCGAGCATCTCGTCGACGCGGAGCAGGTCCGCCAGCCGCACGCGCGCGCCGAGCACCGGGCCGGTCCAGGCGGACGACGCGCGGGCACGATCCGCCGGATCACGCTGGAGTCGACGGACCCGGGACGGGGGAACCAGGTAACTGATCATGGCCGACCGCCCTCCAAGGCGAACAACGGACGCGCCAGCGCCGCCCCACCTGGCTTGATATCGAGGTACTGGATGAGCTGCTCGGCGATGCGCTTGAAACTGGGGGCCGCGACGGCCGACCCGTAGCCCGTGCCCCCGTTCGGTCCATGGCCGTCGTCCACGATGACCGAGATGACCAACTCGGGCCGGCTGGCCGGAAAGAATCCCACGAACGACGCAATGTGGTGCTGGCTCGAGTAGCGCCCGTTGATCAGCTTCTGCGTCGTGCCGGTCTTGCCGGCGATTTCGTAGCCGGGAATCGCCGCCACGGGGGCCGTGCCCTCGCCCTGCACGGTCACGCGCGCCAGCATGGTGGTCATCGTCTTGGCGGTACCGTCCGAGATCACGCGGCGCCGCGTCACGGGTGCGAAGCGGTACACCGTCTCGCCCTGCGCGTTGCGGATTTCGCGCACGACCTGTGGGCGGAGCAGTTCGCCGCCGCTCGCGATCACGCCCATCGCGTAGTGAATCTGGAGCGGCGTCGCGGCCACCGTGTGTCCCATCGGGATGCGCGTGATGTCGGATCCGCTCCACTTGGAAAAGTGCGCGAACAGGCCGCCCGCCTCCGGGTAGATCGAGGCCATCCCGGTGAGTTCGCCGAAGCCGAACGCCCGCGCGTAGTCATGCAGGCGCTTTTCCTGGAGCAGCATGCCGAGCTGCGCGGCGCCCTTGTTCGAGGAATGCGAGATGATCTCGGAGAGCGTGAGCGGGTGGGCGAAGCGGTGATCCTCGCGCGGCAACTCGCGCATCCGCCCTTTGTACTCGATGCGATCGAGCGAGCAGTCGAAGGAATCGCGGATCGAGACGAGTCCTTCCTGCAACGCGCCGGCCGCCGGCACGATCTTGAACGTCGACCCCGGCTCGAGCACGTCCGCCACCGCGATGTTGCGGAGGCGCCGCATCTCGGTTGCCGGAATGCTGCGATACTCGTTGAGGTTGAACGAGGGCCAGTTCGCGAGGGCGAGCAGGAATCCCGTCCGCGCGTCACTCACGATGATCGTCGCCTTCTCCGGCTTCGAGGCCGCCACCACCCGCGCCAGTTCTTCCTCCACCTTGTGCTGGATGACCGAATCGATCGACAGCACCACGTCGTAGCCGCGCGTCGCTGGGATTTCCCGGACGCGGAACTGCGCGAGCTCCTGCCGCTTGCCGTCCTTCTCCGACTCCCGCCAGCCGTCCTGCCCGCGGAGGTAGAAATCCGCCCAGCGCTCGATGCCCTGCACCGGCACTCCCTCATCGTTCACGAAGCCGACGACGAGTGCCGCGAGATCGTTGCTCGGGTAGGCACGGGTGAACACCCGCGGGGGCGCGTACACGCCGCGCACGCCGAGCTTCACGATGCGCTCGTAGGTCTCTTCCTCGATCCCCTCACCCAACTTCGCCCAACGGATCCGCCGTCCGCCATCCGGCTCCGCCTCCGCGGGATCAAGGTCAATCGGCCCTCCGGCTTCGCCCACGGTCGGCGCAGCGGAAGCCGGGCGCACCTTGGTGCGGAAGACCGTCTCCAAGTCGCGCAGCGGCATGCCCAGGAGCCGGGCCAGCTCAGGCCACTTCGACTCGTCCTCTGCCCGCAGCACCTGCGGGTCCACGCCGAGCGTGATCTGCGATCGGGAGGTCGCGAGAAACTTGCCGCGCGCATCCAGGATGTCGCCCCGCCGCGCCGGCTCGACCACGATCTGGCGGCGGACCTTTTCGACGAAGCTGGTCAGGCGCTCGCGGTCGATGACGTGCAGGTGCACGAGGCGCAGCGCGATGCCGGCGAGCGAGACCATCACGGTCGCCGCCACCAGCACGATGCGATAATTAGAGGCAAAGCCCCGCGCCATGGTGAAGGGGAGAGTCGTTGGAGGTCGCTGCGCCTCAGCGCCGCTCGACCCCGCCTCCCACGCGGAAGATCACCACGCCCGAGCCGTCAGCCGGGCGGTCCGAAAAGACTTCCTGGTTGCGCAGCGCCGCCAATCGGCGCTCCGGGGACATCGCGACGCGATGCACCTGGCTCTCCAGCGGCGGCATCAGCCCCAGCTTCCACTCGGCATTGCGCCGCGTCAGTGCCTCCAGCGTTTCCTCGGCCGCCACGCGGATCGTGGTCTCGGCCATGCTGCGCTCCACTTCGGCGACACTCGCCTCGAGCACGCGCGTCGAGTTGGCGGTCACCGAAATCTGATGCCGCAGCCACACGGTGCCGAGACCGATCGAGCCCGTGAGCGAGATCATCACGAGCGTGTAGACAAGAAGTTGATTGACGAAGGCGCGGTTGCCAAAGGGACGCATGGGGCGGAGGCGGACAGGCGGTGGCGGAAGAGAGTGAGCGACGAAAGGAGAAGGGAGGCGGGTCAGCGTTTGCGGATGGCGCGGAGCTTCGCGGAGCGGCTGCGCGGATTGCGCTCGATCTCGGCGGCATCGGGGACGATCGGGCGGCGGGTCAGCGGCTCGGCCACCTGCGTGAGCGCGCGCTCATCCTGCGGGCGCGCGTCGTCCGCACTCTCCGGCTGGCCGCAGAGGCGACGGAACGCCTGCTTGACCGGACGATCCTCGAGCGAATGAAAGGAGATCACCGCGAGCACGCCGCCGGCCCGGAGTTTCGCGAACGCCACCGGCAGCGCGCGCTCCAGCGCGCCCAATTCGTCATTCACCGCGATGCGGATGCCCTGAAACGCGCGGGTCGCCGGATGGATGCGCGAGGCATGCCGCTCCCGCGGCGGAATCGCCTCCGCGATCAACGTCGCCAGCGACGACGTCCGCTGCAGCGCGCCCGTGCCCCGGGCCGCCACGATCGCCCGCACCACGCGCCGCCACGATTGCTCCTCGCCGTAATCGCGCACCGCGCGGACCAGCATCTGCTCCGTCGCCGTCTCCAACCAGCGCGACGCCGGCACACCCACGCGGGGATCCATGCGCATGTCCGCCGGCGCATCGACGCGGAACGAAAATCCCCGCTCCGCCTCGTCGAGTTGAAACGACGACACCCCGAGATCGAACAACACGCCGTCGAACTCCCCATCCGGCAGTTCCGCGAGGCGCCCAAAATCGAGGTCCACGAGGCGGAATCGACCCGGGAAGCGCGCCGCCAAGTCCGCCGCCCGCGGCGCCGCCGCGGGATCGCGATCGAGCGCCACCACCGCGACCTCCGCCGCCGCCTCGAGCAACGCAGCGGTATGACCGCCACCGCCGAACGTGCAGTCGAGGTACCGCCCGCCCGCGCGCGGCGCGAGCAACTCCAAGGTCTCGCGCAGCAGGACGGAGTGGTGGCCGATCGCCATGGCGCGCAGGGTTTTTTGGGGAGCCTCCGCAACCATGTCAGATTCCCAGTCGGCGCATCAGATCGCCGAAGTTGTCCCCCGCCGTGCGATCCTTCACCCGCTCCCAACGCTCCGGGCTGTAGAAGCTGAACTTCGTCAGCGATCCCACCAGCACCGCGTCCTTCACGATGCCCGCCCGCGCGAGCAACTCCGCGTTCACCATCACGCGGCCCGCCTTGTCAAAGGCCAGGGTCTGCGTCTCCGCAAAAAACCGCGCCGCAAAATCCTGCGCCGCGCCATCCGACAGCGCCATCGCCGCAATCTTCGCGTGCAACTTCTCCACTTCCGCCGGCGGCAACACGGCAATGTATCCATCCGGATGCGGCGTCGCCAGGAACACCTCTCCCTCCACGTGCGCAGCCCGCCACGCCGACGGAATCGTCAAACGATTCTTGTCGTCCAAGGCGTGCCGGAAGAGGCCCGTGTAGAAAGGTTTAGCAGGCGAAGACATAGCCGGGACGGAAAATCCGTCCCACAACGCCCCATTTAAACCCATTCTGCCCCACTTGGGTCAAGGCCAGAGGCGCTGTTTTGAGAGGGAAATTGCCCACAAGTTATTCACGAAGCGCGACGAACGGGTCCGTTTCCCACCCCACCTCCCGCCGGCGATCCCGCCCGAGAGTGCACCCCGCCCGCCGTGTCCGCAGCGGTCAGCCGGGTCTGCGGTCCGCTCCGCGCTGCCGCCGAAGCAGGGCGGCCCTAACTCCCGGTCAGAGGCTCAACGCGCGCACCGGACCCGCACCATACGCGATTCGCACCTTGGGATTTTTGGGTACCTTATTTTATCGCAGGTCAAAATCAATAATTTTTATAACACTAACAAAAAGTGATTTATGAAACGCTATTAACTAGCATAATGCGAAACCGAACTGTCTTCAAGACGCGCGCCAAGGCTCGGATCAAGCTCCCCGGACCGGTGGCGGCAGGGCCGGTGCCGTCGCCTTGCGATCGCACCACCGCGCCTCCCCACCGTCTCAAGGCACGCGTCCGGCATCTCCTCGCCTCGGATTGTTCACCAAATCCGTCCGTCTCTTGCCTTGTTTCCCACGCCGCATCGTTTCTGCTAATTGATTCCGGTTTGTTCGAACGCCCCGCCGGCCCTTCATCCCTTTTCCCGCGATGTCCGCCTCCTCTGCTCCCCCGTCCTCCCGTCGCTGGCTGATCTACGGATCGGTGGCCCTCGTGCTTGCGCTCGGCGTGTGGTACGCCGCCTCCCGCGGACCGAGTGAATCCGCCGGGAACCGCAATCGCTGGAACGTGAGGGCGGGCAATCAGGCCGTCCCGGTCCGCGCCGAGGTCGCCCGCCTGGAGCCGTTTGCCGTCTACCTGAAGTCCATCGGCACCGTCACGCCGCTCAACACGGTGACGGTGCGGAGCCGCGTCGATGGGCAGCTGCAGCGGATCGCCTTCGCCGAGGGGCAACGAGTCGAGCGCGGCGACCTCCTCGCCGAGATCGATCCGGCAACCTACCGGATCCGTCTCGCGCAGACCGAGGGCCAGCAGCAGCAGAACGCCGCGCAGGTGCAGACCGCACGGAGCGACCTGCAGCGCTTCGAGCAGCTCTTCGCCCAGAATTTGATCACGCGGCAGGAACTCGAGCTGCAGCAGGCCCTCGTGGCTTCCCGCGAGGGGGCGCTTGCCGCCACCCAGGCCCAGGTCGA
Organism: Opitutaceae bacterium; assembly: GCA_040382075.1. Taxonomy (GTDB): domain Bacteria; phylum Verrucomicrobiota; class Verrucomicrobiia; order Opitutales; family Opitutaceae; genus UBA6669. The sequence continues at coordinate 12,410 of JBEIGD010000005.1, read as the reverse complement.
AACCGCCCGGCTGGAATTGAGCTACACGCGGATTGCGGCCCCGATCTCCGGCCGGCTCGGCCTGCGCCAGGTCGACCCCGGCAATCTCATCCGCGCCGGCGACTCGAATGGGCTGGTCGTGATCACGCAGACCGCGCCGATCTCCGTCCTGTTCACGGTCCCGGAAGCCGATCTCCAGCAGGTACTCGACGGCCTGCGCGCCGGCGACGCGCTGGTGGTCGAGGCGTGGGACCGCAACGAGCGCGACCTCCTCGCCACGGGTTCGCTGCGCACCGTCGACAATCAGATCAATGTCGCCACCGGCACGCTCCGGCTCCGCGCCGAGTTCGCCAATGCGGACGACCGCCTGTTTCCGAACCAGTTTGTCAACATGCGCCTGCGCGTGCTGACGCTGCCCAGCGCGATTGTCATCCCGTCCGCCGCCGTCCAATTCGGTTCGCGCGGCACCTACGTCTACGTGGTCAATGAACGCAGCGAGGCCAAGGTCCGCGACGTCGTCCTCGGGCCCGCCAACGCCATGCTCCAGACCATCACGTCCGGGATCCAGGCGGGCGAGCGAGTGGTGCTCGAGGGAATCGATCGTCTGCGCGACGGCCGCCTCGTCACGCTGATCGACGAGTCCGCGCCGACCGCTCCCGCGGGCGAGCCCGCCTCGAAGTCCGGCCCGGGGGGCCGCCCCGGAAACAAGGGCCGATGAATCCGTCGCGGCCGTTCATCCTCCGCCCCGTCGCCACCACGCTGCTGATGGTGGCCCTCCTGCTGTCGGGCATTCTCGCGTACCGGCTGTTGCCGGTCGCGGCGTTGCCCGAGGTGGATTACCCGACGATCCAGGTCTTCACGTTTTACCCGGGCGCCAGCCCGGAGGTCGCGGCCAGCGCGATCACCGCGCCCCTCGAGCGGCGCCTCGGGCAGATTCCCGGCGTGAACCAGATGTCCTCCACCAGCGCGAGCGGCGCGTCGGTCATCACGCTGCAGTTCTCCCTCGAGGTCTCGCTCGGAGTCGCGGAACAGGAGGTGCAGGCCGCCATCAACGCCGCGAGTAACCTGTTGCCGAACGACCTGCCGGCCCCGCCAATCTACCGGAAGGTCAATCCAGCCGACACGCCGATCATCACGCTCGCGGTCACCTCCGCCAGCCTGCCGCTGCCCGAGGTGCACGATCTCGTCGATACCCGCGTCGCTCAGAAGCTCGCCCAGCTGCCCGGCGTGGGCATGGTGAGCCTCGCGGGCGGCCAGCGGCCCGCCGTGCGGGTGCAGGTCAATCCATCCGAGCTTGCCGCCCGCGGTCTCGAACTCGCCGACATCCGCGCCGCGATCAACGCCGCCAGCGTCAACCAGCCGAAGGGCAACTTCGACGGTCCGACGCGCAGCATCCTGATGGACGCGAACGACCAGCTGCGGTCCGTCGAGGAGTACCGCCAGCTGATCATCGCGTGGCGCGACGGCGCGCCGCTGCGGCTGGGCGACGTCGCCCAGGTGATCAACGCCTCCGAGGACCGTCGGCTCGCCGCCTGGGCGGACCGCCTGCCCGCGGTGCTGATCAACGTGCAGCGCCAGCCAGGCGCGAACGTGATCGAGGTGGTCGACCGCGTGCGGGCGCTGTTGCCGCAGCTGGAATCGAGCCTGCCCGCGGCGGTGCAACTCACCGTGCTCACCGACCGCACGCTGAGCATCCGCGCCTCCGTCCGCGACGTGCAGCACGAACTGCTCTTCGCGATCGGGCTCGTGGTGCTGGTGACGTTCCTTTTCCTGCGCGACCCGGCGGCGACGCTGATCCCGTCGATCGCCGTGCCGCTCTCGCTCGTGGGCACGTTCGGGGTGATGCACCTGGCCGGCTTCTCGCTGAACCTGCTGACGCTGATGGCGCTCACCATCGCGACCGGCTTCGTGGTGGACGATGCGATCGTGATGCTGGAGAACATCGCGCGCTACCGCGAGGAGGGGCTCGCGCCGATGGACGCAGCCATGCGGGGCGCGGCGCAGATCGGCTTCACGCTGGTGTCGCTGACGATCTCGCTGATCGCGGTGCTGATCCCGCTGCTCTTCATGGGCGACGTCGTCGGGCGGCTCTTCCACGAGTTCGCGATCACGCTGGCGGTCGCGATCCTGATCTCGCTGGTGGTGTCGCTGACCTTGACGCCGATGATGGGCGCCCGCCTGCTCCCACCCCCGTCCGCGAAGGGCCACGGCCACGGGGCGCCGGGTTTCCTCGATCGCGTGATCGCGCAGTACCTCCGCGGGCTCGACTGGGTGCTGGACCGGCAGCGGATGACGCTGGCGGTCACGGTGGGAACGCTGCTGCTCACCGCAGTGCTCTACGTCACGGCGCCGAAGGGCTTCTTCCCGGTGCAGGACAATGCCGTGCTGCAGGCTGTGACGGAAGCGCCGCAGACCGTCTCGTTCGCCGCGATGGCCGAGCGGCAGCAGGCGCTGGCGGAGCGGATCCTGGCGGACCCCGCCGTCGTCAGTCTGTCCTCATTCATCGGCGTCGACGGCACCAACACCACGCTCAACAGCGGGCGTATGCTGATCAACCTCCGTCCCCACAGCGAGCGGCGCGAGCGGGCCCCGGCGATCATCGCGCGGCTGCTGGAGTCAGCCCGGAGCGTGCCGGGCATCACGCTTTACCTGCAGCCGGTGCAGGAGCTGTCCATCGAGGACCGGGTGAGCCGGACGCAGTTCCAGTTCACGCTCACGTCACCGGACGGCGCGTTGCTTGAGTCGTGGGTGCCCGAATTCATCGCGCTGCTGCAGGCACAGCCGGAGCTGGCCGACGTGGCGAGCGATCAACAGACGCGGGGGTTGCAGGCCTTCGTCGAGATCGACCGCGATGCGGCGAGCCGCCTCGGGGTGAGCGTGGCCGACATCGGTGATGCGCTCTACAATGCCTACGGGCAGCGGCAGATTTCCACGCTCTTCACGCAAGCGAGCCAGTACCGGGTGGTGCTGGAGGTGGATCCGCGGCTCGCCCAGGGTCCCGCCGCACTGGAACAGCTCTACGTCACCAGCAGCTCCGGAAGACCGGTCCAGCTCGCGAGTGTCGCGCAGGTGCGCGAGGGGTCCGCCACCTTGGTGATCAACCATGTCGGGCAGTTCCCGGCGATCACTGTCTCGTTCAACCTCGCGCCTGGCTTCGCGCTGGGTGCCGCCGTCGAGGCGATCGAGCGCACGGCCGCCGCGGCGCCGTTGCCGCCGGCGATCGAGCTCACGTTCCAGGGTGCGGCGCACGCCTTCCGGTCATCGCTTTCCAGCACGCTCTTCCTCGTCCTCGCTGCGGTCGTGACCATGTACTTGGTGCTGGGCGTGCTCTACGAGAGCACGATTCACCCGATCACGATTCTTTCCACGCTGCCCTCGGCGGCGGTCGGAGCACTGCTCGCGCTGCACCTCACGGGTCGTCCGTTGGACATGATCGCGGTGATCGGCATCATCCTGCTGATCGGCCTGGTGAAGAAGAACGGCATCATGATGGTCGACTTCGCACTAGAGGCCGAACGTCACCAGGGCATGTCGCCGCGCGAGGCGATCCGGGAGGCGGCCCGGCTGCGTTTCCGACCGATCCTCATGACCACGCTCGCGGCGCTCTTCGGCGCGCTGCCGCTGATGTTCGCCTCGGGCTCGGGCGCCGAGCTGCGCCAGCCGCTCGGGTTGGTCATGGTCGGCGGTCTGCTCGTCAGCCAGGTCCTCACCTTGTTCACCACACCGGTCGTGTACCTCGCGTTCGATCGGCTGACGCAGCGCCGCCGGTCGCGCCGGCCGACCGCGGCGGCCACGACCGCGGCGGGCTAGTCGACGTCGATGAACCTTTCCCGACCGTTCATCCGTCGGCCCGTGGCGAGCGCCCTGCTTGCCACCGCCTTGGTCCTCGCGGGCGCCCTCGCCTACGGCCTGCTGCCCGTCGCACCGCTGCCGCAGGTCGACTTCCCGACGATCCAAGTGAACGCTTCGCTGCCCGGCGCGAGTCCGGAGACCATCGCCGCCAGCGTGGCCACGCCGCTCGAGCGCGCGCTCGGCAGCATCGCCGGGGTCACGGCCATCTCATCCAACAGCCGGCAGGGCTCGACCGGCATCACGCTGGAGTTCGCCCTGAACCGGAACATCGACGACGCCGCCCGCGACGTCCAGGCCGCGATCAACGCCGCCCGCGGGCAACTGCCCGCCGGGATGCCGGGCAATCCCAGTTTCCGCAAGGTCAACCCGTCCCAAGCGCCCATCATGGCGCTGGCGCTGAGCTCACCCAATCTGGCGCCCGGAAAACTCTACGACATCGCGGCCACCCTCCTCGCCCAGAAGCTTTCGCAGATCCCCGGGGTCGGCGAAGTCTCGGTCGGCGGCAGCTCCCTCCCCGCCATCCGAGTCCAGATCAACCCGAACGCCCTGGCCCACCACGGGATCGCCCTCGACGAGGTGCGCCGCGCGATCAGTGCCACCAACGCGGTCACGCCTCGCGGCAGCCTCGAGTCGGACGATCGGCGCTGGCAGATCCAAACCAGCGGCCAGTTGCGCCGCGCCGCCGATTACCTGCCCCTGATCATCCGCTACCGCGACGGAGCCGCCGTGCGGCTCGGCGACGTCGCCAAGGTGACCGATTCCGTCGAGGATCGCTACAGCAGCGGGTTCCACAACGACAAGCCGGCCGTCGTGCTCATGGTCAGCCGCCAGCCAGGCGCCAACATCGTTGCCACCATCGACGCGATCAACGCCCAGCTGCCCTACCTGCGCGCGCTTGTGCCGGCGGATGCGTCCCTCGCGGTCGTGATGGACCGCTCACCGGGAATCCGCGCGTCGCTCGCCGAGGCCCGCACCACCCTGATCCTCTCCGCGGGGCTGGTGATGCTCGTGGTGTTCCTCTTCCTCGGCAGCGCCCGCGCCGCCTTGATCCCGAGCCTCGCCATCCCGGTCTCGCTGATCGGCACGTTCGGGATCATGTACCTTTACGGGTTCTCGCTGAACAATCTCTCGCTGATGGCACTGGTCGTCGCCGCCGGCCTCGTGGTCGACGACGCCATCGTGGTGCTCGAGACGATCTCCCGCCGGATCGAGCAGGGCGCCTCGCCGCTCGCCGCCACCTACCGCGGGGCCCGCGAGGTCGGCTTCACGCTCCTCGCGATGAATCTTTCGCTGGTCGTGGTGTTCGTCTCGATCCTGTTCATGGGCGGCTTGGTCGAGCGGCTGTTCCGCGAGTTCTCCATCACCCTGGCCGCGGCCATGCTGGTCTCGCTCGTCGTCTCGCTCACGCTCACCCCCAGCCTCTGCGCACGCTGGCTGCCACGGCGCGACGCCAAGCCGCCGAGCCCGCTCGCCCGCACCACGTCGGCGGCGTTTTCGTCACTGCAGTCCGGATACGGAAAGGCCCTCGACTGGACGCTGCGCCATGACACGCTCACCCTCCTCATTCTAGTGGGGACGATCGCGCTGAACATCTCGCTGTACGTCACCATCCCGAAGGGTTTCCTGCCGCAACAGGACACCGGCCAGCTCCAGGGCTTCATCCGGGGAGATGATGCGTTCTCGTACCAGCTGATGCAGCCGAAGATCGAGTCGTACCGGAAGCTGATCCTGTCCGATCCGGCGGTGGCCGACGTGATCGGCTTCAGCGGAGGACAGTCCGGCACGAGCAACTCGCGCGTCATGATTCGGCTCAAGCCGCTGGCCGAACGAGGGGTCTCCGCCAACGAGGTCGTCAATCGCATCCGGGCCCGGCTCCCGAACGTACCCGGCGGGATGATGTGGTTGAGCGTCGCCCAGGATCTCGACGCCCCGCGCATGTCCGACGGCGGATCCTTCGAGATCAACCTGCTCTCCGCGGAACTCGACACGCTGCGCACCTGGGCGCCGCGCGTGTCGCGCGCCCTGATGGAACTGCCCGAGTTGGTGGATGTGGATGCGCCGTCTGACGCCGGGACGCAGCAGGTGCGGCTCCACATCGACCGGGAGGCGGCGCAACGGCTCGGGGTGGACATGCGGATGGTGACCCAGGTACTGAACAGCTCGTTCAGCCAGCGGCAGGTCTCGACCCTCTACGATCGCCTCAACCAGTACCGGGTGGTGATGGAACTGGAGCCGCAGTACACGCAGGATCCCACGGTACTGGACCAGGTCCAGGTGATCGGGGCAGGCGGGCGCCGCGTGCCGCTCTCCGCCTTCGCCCGCTACGACTTTGCGTTGATCGACGACCGCGTCCGGCACACCGCCCAATTCGCTTCGGAGGGGGTTGGGTTCTCCCTCGCTCCCGACGTCTCGCTCGAGCAAGCCCTGACCGCGATCGACGGAGCACTCGCCCGGGTTCTGCTGCCGACGGAGGTCCAGGCCCGCCTCGGGGGCGCCGCGCAGACCTTCCAGCGCTCCCAGCAAAGCCAGCCCTTGCTCATCCTCGGCGTCCTGCTGGCCGTCTACCTGGTCCTCGGGATCCTGTACGAGAGCACGCTGCATCCCCTGACGATCCTCTCCACCCTGCCGTCCGCCGGACTCGGGGCGCTGCTGGCGCTGCGGCTGACCGGCACGGAGTTCACGCTGATCGCGCTGCTCGGCCTGTTCCTCCTGATCGGGATCGTGATGAAGAACGCGATCCTGATGATCGATGTCGCGCTCGACCGCGAGCGGAACGGCGGGCTCAACGCGAGGGCCGCGATCCGCGAGGCCGCACTCGTGCGGCTGCGACCGATCCTCATGACCAACCTCGCGGCGATCCTCGGGGCCCTGCCGCTGATCTTCGCCGCCGGCGAGGGCGTCGAGCTGCGCCGGCCACTCGGGTTGACAATCGCGGGCGGCCTCGTGGTCAGCCAGATCCTGACGTTGTTCTCGGTCCCGGTGGTGTACCTGTGGATCGACCGCCTCCGGCGACGACGCGGAAAGACGCCAGCCCCCGCACGGGCGTCGTGAGCGATGGGAAGCCCGAACGGCGCGCTTTCCGGTTCGCCCCGGTCACTCCCTCTGTCAGGGTTTGCCTGCCGCTCTGTCGCGCCTGACTGTGACTCTTCCCGCCATGGCCGTTTCCGCTCACTCCCGCGCCGTCTCCCAACTGCTCATCGCCGCGCTGTGCTGGAGCCTTGGGGGGCTGCTGATCAAGTCCGTCGACTGGCCGCCGCTCGCCGTCGCCGGGGGACGCGGCATCGTCGCTGCCGTCTTCCTCATCGCGGTCAGCCGGCCGCTGCGTTTTCACTTCTCCGGCATGCAGGTGCTCGGCGCCGTGGCCTACGCGGCCTGCACGGTGACGCTCGTCACAGCCACCAAGATGACGACGGCGGCCAACGCCATCCTGCTCCAGTACACCGCCCCGGTCTGGATCGCGCTCCTCGGCGCGTGGTTTCTCGGTGAGCGGGCCAACCGCGCCGACTGGTTCACGATCGGCGCCGTCCTGGCCGGGATGGCCCTATTCGTCGCCGACGGCCTGCGGTTGACCAGCCTGACGGGCAATCTCATCGGTGCCGCGTCCGGGGTCTGCTTCGCGATCATGACCCTCGCCCTGCGCCACCAGAAGGATGGCTCGCCCGTGGAGTCGATCATCCTCGGCAACGTCCTCGCGTTCCTGATCGGCCTCCCGGAGATCATCGCCGCGCCGAGCCTGCCCGCCACCGGCTGGAGCGCGCTGCTCATTCTCGGCACCGTGCAACTCGGCGTGTCGTACTGGCTCTACGCGCGCGCCATCCGCCACGTCACCGCCCTCGAGGCCGTCCTGATCCCGGTCCTCGAACCGCTCCTGAGTCCCGTGTGGGTGCTGCTCTTCATCGGCGAGAAACCGAGCGCCCTCGCCCGCGTCGGCGGCGCCCTCGTCCTCTCCGCAGTCACGCTGCGCGCCCGCCAGCGGATCCTCGAAGGACGCCGCCGCGCCGCCGAAAGCGGCGGCCACGACGCCTAACCAGACCCGGCCGCAGCGTCGCCGCCTGGCAACGTCCGACGGCGGAGCTGTCCGCACGCCGCGTCGATCTCCGGACCGCGGGAACGGCGGATGTGCGCGACCACTGCAGCCGCGCGTAGGTGCGCGACGAAACGTTCCTCCCCGTCCACCGGGGTGGGTTCATAGTGTCGTCCGAGCAGGCTCGGCCCCGTGGGGTTGTAGCGGAGGAGATTGACGTGCATGCGCCGGCGCCCCACCAGCGCCGCCAGCGCCGCCGCGTGGTCATCGGAATCATTCACGCCACGGAGCAGGCAGTACTGCAAGGTGACGGGGCGTCCGGTCTTCGCCTGATACGCGTCCGCCGCCGCCATGATGTCCTCGAGCCGCTGCCGCCGACCGACCGGGAGCAGCGCCGCCCGGGTCGCGTCATCCGGCGCGTGCAACGATATCGCCAGGTGCACGCCAAAGCCGGAGTCCGCGAGCCGCTCGATCCCGGCGATCACGCCCACGGTTGAGATCGTGACCTGACGCCAGCCGAGGCCGCCGAGGCCATTCGCCGCGATCCGCTCCACCGCGGCCAGCACGGCGTCGAGGTTGAGCATCGGCTCCCCCATCCCCATGAAGACGAGGGTCTGCACGCGGCGCCCCGCCGCTCGCGCCTCACGGCGCAGCGCGAGGAACTGTTCGACGATTTCGCCGCTGGTGAGGTTGCGCTCGAAGCCCGTCTTGGTCGTCGCGCAGAAGTCGCAGCCCATGGCGCACCCGACCTGCGACGACACGCATCCGGCGGCGCGGTCCGCCCGGTGGTCCGGCATGAGCACGCACTCGACCGATCGTCCGTCGTGGAGGCGTCGGAGCAGCTTTACTGTGCCATCAGCCGAGGCCTGCCGAAGTCCGGGCAAGGAAGTCCCCGCGACACACTCGACTGGCCACCGCCGCCGCAATTCCTCCGGCCAGAGTCCGGTTGGCAACGATGCCTCGCCATCACGGGCGTAGAAGCTGCGCAGCAGCGGCGCCGCATGGGATGGCTTGCAACCCCACGCGCGCACCCGCGACGCGAGGGTTTCGATCGTCGCCTCCGCGAGGACGCAGGGCTCGGGCGAAATCCCGGGAGCCGGGAGCAACTCCCCAGCGGATCGCGGCGCGGCAGAGTCGGCCAACGACACCACCGCCGCAGATCGGGATGGCGACGACACGGGGTCGCCGGCCGGCCAGACCGCGGCGGGATCAGCGGCGACCGGGCCCGAACGGGTGGAGTCGTCCTCGTTCAGGTGATTCATGGCGCTCCCGCTGGCTCGGCGAGAATCGCTTCCACGGCCTGCTGCGCCGCCACGAGTCCGAAGGTGCCGGTCACCCACGCCGCCGCGCCGAAACCAGCTTCGCAGTCCATCCGCCCGCCCGCACCCTCCACCGGCACCAGCGAACAGGTGCCATCCGGCCGCGGGTAGACCTGCTGCTCGCTCGACCAGACGCAGCGCACGCCGAAGCGAACTTTGCCGGTGTGCAGGCCGGGCGCGAACCCATGGTCGCGCCGGAGTTTCTTGCGCACCAGGCGCAGCAGCTCGTCGCCGAACGCGTCGCCGAGATCACCGGCGCGGACGCGGCTCGCGTCGCGACGCCCTCCCGCCCCGCCGATCGTCACGATCGGCCGGCGGTGCGCGACCGCCGCCGCGATCAGGCGAGCCTTGTTGCTCAGGGCATCGATCGCGTCCACCACGCAGTCGTACGCCGGCGCGAGGAGCCGTTCGGCGTTCGACTCGCTGAAGAATTCCGCGATCTCCCGCACGTCACACGCCGGGTTGATCCGACGCACGCGCTCGGCGAGGACCGTGACCTTCAGCTGGCCCACCGTGTCGACGAGCGCCGGGAGCTGCCGGTTGGTGTTCGTCACGCACACGTCATCCAAATCGATCAGGGTCAATCGACCCACCCCGCTTCGCGCCAGAGCTTCGACGGTCCACGAACCCACGCCGCCCAGACCCACGACGGCCACGTGCGCCGCGCGCAGACGCGCGACCGCGTCCCGGCCAAGGAGGCGCTCGACCCCGCCAAATCGTTCATCAGTCGCCCCACTCACCGCACACCCTCCGCGCCCGGTGGCACCAGGCCGAGCCGCTGGCGCAGCGCCACCAGCGCCGACTGTACCCGTGCGTCCCCGTGACCGCTGACGTCCGCCGTGGGCAATCCGCGTTGCTCCAGCGTGCTGCGCCAGAGGCGCGCGCCCATCGCCCGCCCCGCCTCGTCCGGAAAGCACCGCTGTGGGTCGGGCGTAAAGGGGAGATCCGACTGGCACAGGAGATAGAGCGCGTAGCGACGACTTCTCTCCTCCGCCTGCGCCCGCACAGGCTGCGGACAGGCCCCGGGGAAAAGCAAATCGGCCCACAGCACGTTGGTGAGCAAATCGGTGTCGCAGAACACCACGCGGCGTGCCCGTGCGGCCGCGCGCTCCTCGCCGTCCCGCTGGCCGTGCGCGATCTCCGTCAAGTCGGCCGCCGCGATGTGACCGGCGCGGCGGTCCCAGAATTCCCGGACGAACTCCGGTGCCCACGGTTCGCCGAACTCCCGCGCCAGCCGCTCGGCCAACCACGTCTTTCCCGTCGACTCAGGACCGAATACGACCACGCGCAGGGGAGCCGGGCTGCCGCTCATCGTCCGCCCTCCGTCCCGTTTGGACCGCGCCACGCGCGCCATCCCATCACCGCGAGGCCGAGAAAGACCGCGTACAGCGCCGCGGTCACGCGCAGGCCCTGCGAAAAATAGAGCGCCATCGCCGCGGCATTCACGCCCATCCAGAAGAGCCAGTTCTCGCGCTTCTTCCGCGCCTGCAGCCATTGCGCCACGAGACTGAATCCGAGAATGCCGGCATCCCAGTAAGGCAGCACGGCGTCCGAGCTCCGCGCCAGGAAAGCTCCCCAGCCAGCCGTCACCGCCGCCCCGGCCGACACCGCTCCGACCCAGGCCGCGGCACCGAGTCGGGTGACGGGCAGCTCTCCGGCCTTGGCCGTCGATACAACCCTCGGAGTGGAGTCAACCGATCTTCCCTCGGCGCTGCGCTCCGCGCCGGCGGCCGCCCCAGCGTGCGCCAGCGCTCCCGAGTCGGCATCCACGCCGGCGCCGCCGTCGGTGTCCACCTTGGCCCCCGCCAGCCCGCCGTCGCGGGCGCCGCGCCACCACAGCCACCAGCCGTAGAGCAGGATCACGAAAAAGACGCCCTGGAGCAGCGCGGAGGAATAGACGCGCGCCTGAAAGAAGATCCAAGCGTACAGGACCACCTGCACCAAACCCACCGGCCACGCGGAGACGCGCTGGCGGATCATCAGCCACACGCCGACGACACCAATCACCGCACCGCTGATTTCCAGAGGATCCATCACCCAAGCTTGTCACCGGCCATCAGGCCGGCGGCGGTTGCGCGACGTGCGCCTCCAGCGCCTCGCGCGTCACGACGTGCCGCCGCGCGCAGCGCGGGCAGCGGATCTCCAATCGCTGTTCCTCACCGAAAAGCTCCTCCGGATCCGTCCGGAACACCGGCGCCAGCACGTCCAGCATCCGGGCCTGGCTGCAGCCGCAGCGCCAGCGGACGATCCGACGCTCCAACAGCACCACTGTCTCCTCGGCATCCACCGCGCGCACGCGCTCCACGTCGAGGCCCCGCAGCCACGCGAGGTCGCAGTCGGGATGCTCGATCGCGAGCACGAACTCCTCCTCCGCGGGCTGGAAGAATCGGCCCAGCCGCTGCTCGCTCTGGGCATAGAAGACCTCGGCTGCCACGAGCGGATCGTTCCCGCTGAATTCGACCGCGCTGCGGCGCTTGGTCGCCCGGCCGCGCACGACGTCGCAATAGAAGAGCGAGCGCTCCCCTTCGCGGATATTTTCAGTGAAGATCCGCCCCGCGACCTCGCCGGTCTCGTTGTCCCCAACCAGGAATACGTTCACCCGAGGGTCCTGCAGGTTGAGGGTCCACGCGAGGTGCTCATTCCATGGCCGGGAGGCGGCGTGCAGGACGAACCCCGCCAAGGCCCGCTTGAAGACCGCATCATGGTCCGGCTCGGGACGCAGACCCTGATCCGCGAGATGCAGGTAATAATCGACGTACAGTGCGCTGAACTCCGCGCGCGCGAGCAGCACGTTGCGCGAACGCACAAAGTACGTCCGGACTTCAAGTCCGGCATCCGGGGGAAGCTCAGGCGACGCGTCTGACATGAGGTCTCAGGGAATCCACCCGACCGCCCCTTGTCCAATGCGAAGAACCCGCGGCCTGACCACCCGCAAGCGCACCGCGAGCGCCGGGCCCGGTGCACGAGCCGATCCGCGTCCGGTCGGCGAGGTTGAGACAATGCCGCGCCGCACGGTGAGCCTGCCGGCTAGCGCTTCCGCTCGGTCAGCGAGTCGATCAGGGCGGCCAAAAACGGATCCCCACCGCGCACGTCAGCCAGACTTTCCCGAGCCGCCCCCCCCATCGCCGCGGCCCCACGGCGCCCGGCCACGATGACGTTAAAACAGACGGACCACACCCTGAAGGCCGGGGCGACCATTGAGGCCGTGATTCCCAGCCCAGCGGAAGCGGGCGTGG